>QHRT01000256.1:2043-13119 GCA_003220195.1 Candidatus Rokuibacteriota bacterium
ACGAACGGCAGCCGCGGCGTCGGATGTCCTTCGAGGTCGCTGCCGATGTCGCGAAGGTGCGTCAGGTCGTCACGCTTGATCACGCCGACCTCCGCCCACGCGGCGTAGAGGACCGGCGCGGCGTGCCCTTTCGACAGCACGAAGCGATCGCTCGCCGGCGATCGCGGCGCATCGGGATCGAAGCGCATCGCGTCGAAGAAAATCGCGGCGACCAGGTCGGCGGCCGAGGCCGAGCTGGTCGGATGTCCGCTGCCCGCGGCGGTCGTGGCGCGAATGGAATCGATGCGCAGGTGGGTGGCCACGTCTTCCAGCGAGTGGATCAGTCCGTCGGGCACGACGCTCATGGCTTCCTCGCTTGCAAAAGTTCGTCCGCTGTTCGATCGTCCGCCGCCATGTGAAGCGCAACTTCAAGACGCGACCATCGCTGCAACCCGAAAGCCAGGCAGCCAGGTCGTGCGCGGGAGCGCACTCGAGAGCTCGCGCTCGGCCGTCCGCACCCGATCGCGACATTTTCGCCACTCCGGTCGCCCTGCCTAGGATTGTAGGCCTCGCGACCCTCCGCTGCAGTTCTTGCAAGCGCTCGGGGGAGACCGTCACAGCGGCAGGCGGGGATCGAGGGTGTCGCGCAGGCCGTCGCCGAAGAGATTGATCCCGAGGACCGTGAAGAGAATCGCGAGGCCCGGAAACGTCGCGAGCCACCACGCCGTCGAGATGTACACGCGGCCGTCGGCGAGCATGCCGCCCCACGTCGGCGTCGGCGGCTGGACGCCGAGGCCGAGAAAGGAGAGCGCCGATTCGATGACGATCACGCGCGCCATGTCGAGCGTCGCGACCACCAGCCATGGCGTGAAGACGTTGGGCAGGACGTGGCGCAGCACGACGCGGCCGTCCCCGCTGCCGAGCGCCAGCGCGGCCTGGACGAACTCGCGCTCCCTGAGCGACAGTACGGCGCCACGGACGACGCGCGCGTAGACGACCCAGCTCGAGACGCCAATCACCGCGATGATCGTGCCGAGGCTCGGACCGAGCACGCCGATCACGGCGATGGCGAGGAGGATGAACGGAAACGCGAGCTGGATATCGGCGAGACGCATCAGGACGTCGTCGATTCGACCACCGAAGTAGCCGGACGTGAGACCGGCCGCCATCCCGAGCACCCCGGAGATCGCGACGGCGGCCACGCCGACGAGCAACGCGGGCTGCGCCCCGTGGATCACGCGCGCCAGCACGTCGCGCCCGAGATGATCCGTGCCGAGGAGATGGACGCGCCCGGCCTCGTCGCGGAACCCCGGCGGCTTCAACCGGCGCTCGCCGATGTCCTGCCAGATGGGATCGAAAGGCGAGAGCCACGGCGCCGTGAGCGCCGTGAGCATGACCGCGACGACCACGACGAGGCCCGCCAGCGCGGTCCGGCGGACTCATCGAGTGTGCTGGGGGCCCCGAGCGGCGCGCGGACGCGCCGGACATGGTCCCCAGACCCCCCACGCTCGGACGCGCCCATGCTCCGCCGGGGCGCGCCTCGGGCTCGCGGCAGGCTCGCTCATCGCAAGCGAATCCGCGGGTCCAGGTAGGTGTACACGACGTCGACCATCAGGTTCACCAGCACGAACGTGCTCGCCAGCACGAACACCGCGGCCTGCACGACCGGATAGTCGCGATTGTAGATCGCCTGCACCGACAGCCGGCCCACCCCCGGCCACGCGAAGATCGTCTCCGTGATCACCGACCCCCCCAGCAACGTCCCGAGCTCGATCCCGACGATCGTGACGATGGGGATCGCGGCGTTCTTGAGGGCGTGCTTCCACACGATCGGCGGATCGGCGACGCCCTTGGCGCGCGCCGTCCGGATGTAGTCCTGACCCAGCACGTCGAGCATGCCCGAACGGGTGAGTCGCGTGATCCGCGCGGTCGTGAAGAGGCCCAGCGTGATCGCCGGGAGGATCACGTGAGGCAGCGTCCCGCGCCCCGACGACGGCAGGAGGTTCAGGTGCACCGAGAAGACGAGGATCAGCATGATGCCGAGCCAGAACGTCGGCATCGATTGCCCGAGCAGCGCGACCACCGTCGACGCGTAGTCGAGCGGCGTGTTGCGCCGGACGGCGGACACGATGCCGGCGGGGATCGCGAGCACGAGCGCCAGGGCGAGGCCGGCGCCGGCGAGCTCGAACGTGGCGGGCATCCGCTCCAGGACCAGCCCGAACGCCGGCTCGCCGTGACGCAGCGACTGACCGAAATCCCCGCGCAGCGCGCCGCCGAGGAAGCGCCAGTACTGCACCAGGAACGGATCGTTGAAGCCCATCTCCTGTCGGAAGCGACGGACGTCCTCGACCGACGCGTCCGGGGGCAGGAGGACGAGCGCGGGATCGCCGGTGAGATGCAGGATCAGGAAGACGACGAACGAGATACCGAAGAGGACGAGGACGGACTGGCCGAGCCGCCGGAGCACGTAGTCTTTCACGGCCAGGCGTCCGGAACGATCGTGCGGGCGGAGAGGGTCGTCACGCCCGCGCGAGACGGGCGACGACCTCGATGTGCGGCGTCTGGGGAAACATGTCGACCGGTTGCACCCACTCGGGTCGATACCCGCGCTGCGTGAGATCTCCGAGATCGCGCGCCAGCGTCGCGGGATTGCACGAGACGTAGACGATGCGGCGGGCCTCGAGCGCGGCGAACACCGAGAGGGCTTTCGGATGGAAGCCGGCGCGCGGGGGATCGGCCACGGCGACGTCGGCGCGCACCCCCTGGCGTACGAGGTCCGGCAGCACGTGACGCACCTCGCCACAGAGGAACGTCGCGTTCGTGATCCCGTTCGCCCGGGCGTTCCGGGTCGCGTCAGCCACGGCAGCCGGGATCAGCTCGATGCCGTACACCCAGCGCGCCTGTCTCGCGAGCAAGAGGCTGATCGCTCCCGTGCCGCAGTAGAGATCGACGACCGTCTCGGCGCCGGTGAGACCGGCCGCGTCCCGCACGACCTGGAAGAGCCGCTCGGCCTGGACGGTGTTCGTCTGGAAGAACGAGCCGGCCGAGATCTCGAACGCGATCCCGTCCAGTGACTCGGTGATGTGCTCGCGGCCGAGGAGCACGTGCTCTTCCGTGCCGGCCGCGACGCTGGCCTTCTTGCTATTGACGGTCAGCACGACGCTGGCCGTGGCGGGCACACGGGCGCGAAGGCTTACCGCGAGGGGCCCGAGCGTCTCCACGTCCGGCGAGCTCGCGACGACGTTCACCATCGCCTCGCCGGAGCGCCGGGCCTCCCGCAGCGTGACGAACCTGAGCAACCCCTGCTCCGAATCCGGATCGTAGACGGACAGGCCGCGTTCACGGACGTCGCGCCGCACCTCGGCGAGAAGCGTGTTCATCGTCTCCGACTGCAAGAGGCATCGCTCGATGTCGAGGACGACGTCATAGCGCTCGGCCTGGTGCAGGCCGAGCGTCGGAGCGCCGGGACTCCCGGCGATCGTGAACTCCATCTTGTTCCGATAGGCATAGGGGTCAGCCGCTCCCATGATCGGCCGGATCTCCGGCGCGTCGAGACCACCGAGGCGGGCGAGACAGTCGCGCACTTGCTTTTCCTTGAACGCCAGCTGGGCCGGATACGCGAGGTGCTGAAGGCGGCAGCCGCCGCACGAGCCGAAGTAGGGACACGGGGCGTCCACGCGGTCTGCGGAAGGGTGCACGATCGACACGATGGCGCCGCGGCCGTATCGCGCGCGCGACTCCGTCACGCGAACGCGCACCAGGTCGCCCGGCACGGCGCCCCGCACGAACATCACGTACCCGTCGAGCCTTCCGACTCCGTCGCCACCGAACGCGAGGTCGTCGATCTGGAGCTCGATCGTGTCGCCCCGGCGCGGCTTTGCCATGCCGACGCCATGGTACTGGCGGCCCCCAGAGGCGTCAATTTCGCCGACCGCCACGCCCCCGGACTTGCTCGCGGTAGCAGCGTCCCGAGACGGGGCGTATGATGACCGGGCGATGAGGGTGCAGGCGCCGCGAGCGGTCGGCGACCTCTTGCCAGCCGCGATGCCGCAGCTCGGTGAGCGGCTGCTCGAATACAAGATCCAGACGGCGTGGACGTCGATCGTCGGCCCCGACGTGGCGCGTCGAGCGCGAGCGTCGGCGATGAGCGGTGGCACGCTCGAGATCCTCGTAGACAATTCCCCGTGGCTCCACGAGCTCACGCTGCGGAGCGACGACCTCCTGCGGCGGGTGCGCGAGCGGTTTCCCGAGATCAGCGCCGTCAAATTCGCGCTGTCGACGGCGCCGGTCGCTCCGTCGTCGCGCGAGCGCACGGGCGTGCCCCGGCCCGAGCGGACGGCGTTGACGCCTTCGGATCTCGCAGAGATCGATCTCGCCGTGTCCGTGATTCCTGATCCGACCATCGCCGATGCCGCCCGCCGGCTCCTGACGACGGCGCGACGTTCGCCGCTCTCGCGAAGCCTTCGGATCGCGTTGCTGACCGTGGCGCTGCCGCTCTTCGCCGCATGCGCGACCGCCAGGCCTGCCGTGACGCCGGTCGCGACGGATGCGCCGGAGCGTTCGGTGCCGGCCGCGCCCGACGTCCGCGCGGAGGCGTACTACCACTACGCGGTCGCGCAGACCTACGCACTCGCCGGCAGATTCAAGGAGGCGACCGCCGAGATCCAGGAGGCGATCTCACAGGATCCGAACTCGGCGTACCTCTGGACGCAGCTGGCGCAGTGGCTGGCCCGCGCCGACGCGCCGGACGACGCGGTCGCTGCGGCCCGCCGCGCGGTGGCGCTCTCGCCGACGGACGCCGCCAGCCACGTGGCGCTCGCGGAGATGCTGCGCGCGCAGAAGAAGTTCGCGGAGGCCGAAGCCGAGCTCGAAAAGGTGATCGCGCTCAATCCGAACGCCGAGGAAGCGTATCTGATGCTCGCGCGCTATCAGGTCGAGCAGAAGGCGTACGACCGCGCGCGACAGGTCCTGCTGCAACTGGTCGAGCGCCAGCCGAACCTCGCGCAGGGGCAGTTCCTCCTGGGGCGCCTGGCGATCGAGACGGACAACTGGGACGAAGCCGCCACGCGTCTCCGAAGGGCCGTGGAGCTCGACCCCGAGCACGACGGCGCCTGGACCGCGCTCGGATACGTGTACGAGACCCGGCACACGCCGGAAGACGCGGTGAAGGTCTACCGGCAGGCCGCCAGCGCCAATCCCGACAATCCGGCGTTCGTCGAGCGCCTGGGGGATCTGCTCATTCGCCTCGGCCGGTATCAGGAGGCGCAGGAAGAAATCGAGTCGCTGGCCGGCAACGCGCCCCGTGATCCCCGCGTGTGGATGAAGCTCGGCGCGCTCTACTACGAGCAGAAGATGTGGGACCGCGCGACCGACGCGTTCCGCCGCGTCGTGATGCTCGAGCCGACGAACCTGCGCGCTCGCTACTATCTCGCGACCGCGTACATGGACTCCGGCAAGGAGGCCGAGGCTCGGACGGAGCTCGAGCGGATCCTCCGCGCCGATCCGCGTTCGGTCGACGCCCGCGTCCAGCTCGCCTTCTTGCAGGGCCGCGCGAAGAAGTACGACGAGGCGATCGCGCTCCTGAAGGAGGCGGTCAACCTCGAGCCGAAAAGGCCGGAGCTCTTCCTCTATCTGGGCACGGCGTACTTCCGCGCGAAGGAGTACGACCGCGCCGTCGAGACCTTGCGTGAAGGCCTCGGCGTCGACGGCAAGCAGAAGGATCTCCTGTTCCAGCTCGGCGTCGTCTACGAAAAGCAGGCGAAGTTCGACGACGCCGTGCGGACGTTCCGCGAAGTGCTGAGCCTCGATCCCAAGCACGCCGAGGCGTACAACTACGTCGGCTACATGTTCGCGGAGCGGGGTGAGAACCTGGACGAGGCGGTCCAGCTCATCACGAAGGCGCTCGAGCTCGAGCCCGACAACGGGTACTTCATCGATAGTCTCGGCTGGGCGTACTTCCAGCAGGGGCGCTATCCCGAAGCGCTCGATCAGCTGAAGCGCGCCGTGGCCAAAGCGAAGGAAGAAGATCCGGTCATCTTCGAGCACCTCGGCGACGCGTACGCGAAGAACGGCCTCAACGACGAAGCCCTCACCGCATGGGAAAAAGCGCTCCAGCTCGATCCGAACGCCGACGGGGTGAAGAAGAAAGTCGAGGACATCCGGACCCGCACGCGTCGGATCCAGGGTGAGCGATCCAAGGCGACTCCGTAACCTTCTGCTGGTGGCCGGCCTCCTGGCCGGATGCGCGACCACGTTGCCTCCGCCGCGGGAAGTCATTCCACCCGCGGCCCGCCGGGGCATCGAGCTCCTGACCGAGCGCTGGCGCGAATTCAAGGACCTGCGCACGCTCGCAGACGTCGAGATCCAGCGCGGACGTGACCGTCAGCAGATGCGCGCGGTGGTCCTGGCCCGCGCTCCCGCATCGGTGCGCTTCGAGGCGCTCTCCCCGATGGGGCAGCCGCTCCTGATCGCCACCATCCACGATGGCCGTTTGACCGCATACGACGCGACGCGGAACGAGGCGTTCGTCGGCGACGCGACGCCGCAGGTGACGGCGCGCGTCCTGGGGTTGCCGTTCGAGCCCGACGATCTCGTGGCCGTCCTGGCCGGGCGCGCGATTCCCCCGGCTGACGTGCGGACGGCGCAATGGCTTCCCGCCGACGACAGCGGACCGTCGCTCGAGCTCGCCGGCCCGGTGAATCGGCGGCGCATCTGGCTCGACCCGGACACCGGAGTCGTCCGACAGTTCGAGTTGATCGGTGGCCGCACCGACGCCCGCGTGAAATATCAGCGCGACGCGGCCGGCGTGATGAGCGGATTCAACCTGACGGCGATGATGGCGTACGTCACCGCGTCCGTCCGATATCAGAACGCGACGTTCGGCGCGGTGATCGATCCGTCACTGTTTACCTTCGAGCCACCGCAGGACGCGAAAATCCAGGCCATTAAATGATGGGGGCCCCGAATGGCCCCCAAACCCCCAACGCTCGGCAGCGCCCCGGCAAAGCCGTGGCACTCCTCGATCCCGCGAAAAGCCCAAGAATCAAATGATGGGGGCCCCGAATGGCCCCAATCATTGAAGCGAAGGGGGCTTCGCCCCCCTCGCACTCCCCCGGCCCCACACTCGGCAGCGCCCCGGCAAAGCCGTGCGCGCCTCGAGCTCGCAAAAAGCCCAAGAATTCCCAAGAATTCCATGATGGAGCCCCGCGTTCGTTGAAGTTCGGCGGGGTGCGTGCTAGCGTACGCCGTCTTGTCGAACGCGCGGTGCGCTCCCGTCCAGCTCGTCGTGAGCGCCGGGGCGAAGGTCAATCTGGTGCTCGAGGTGCTGGGTCAGCGCGACGACGGCTATCACGAGATCGTCACGGTCATGCAGGCCATCGATCTTTCCGATCGGCTCACCTTCGACCCGGCGGACACCCTGGAGCTCGCGACGTCGAGTCCCGACGTTCCCGTCGATGAGACGAATCTCGTCATGCGGGCGGCGCGTGCGCTCCGCGCGGCCGCCGGTATCGCGAGCGGCGCGCGGATCACGCTGGCGAAACAGATTCCCGTCGCGGCCGGTCTCGGTGGAGGCTCGAGCGACGCCGCCGCGACGCTCATCGGCCTGGATCGGCTCTGGGGCCTCAGATGGCCCATCGAGCGCCTCGACGAAATCGCGGTGACGATCGGCATGGACGTGCCGTTCTTCCTGCGCGGCGGCGCGGCGCTCGGCACGGCGCGCGGAGACCGGCTCGAGTCCGTCGACGGTCGGCCGCTGGCGTTCGTCCTGATCAATCCCGCGATCCCGGTCAGCGCGAGCGAGGCGTACGGCCGCGTGAGTCCGGCGCTCTACACCGATGGCACACAGGCGCGGGACCTGGCCGGACGCCTCGGCCGGACGGGCGCGACGAGAGTGGCCGCGGCGCTTTACAATGCACTCGAGAAGGCCGTCGCGCCCGTCCACCCGGAGATCGGGCGGATGCGAGCCGCCGCGCTGGCGGCGGGCGGGCTCGGCGCAGCGATGTCGGGCAGCGGGCCGACGGTGTTCGGTATGGCGCGATCGTTCGAGCACGCGCGGCAATTGCGCGCGCGGCTGACCCGTGGATCGTGGCGGTGCTGGGCGACGCGCGCGTTGCGCGGCCCGGCGATCCGGGTGCGGACGATCACGCGAGAGCGACTGGGAACGGGGCATGGGCGGTGAACGTGCAGAGACGTTGGGGCGTGGCCAAGTGGTAAGGCGCGGGACTTTGGATCCCGTTACCGGAGGTTCGAATCCTCCCGCCCCAGCCATCCCCCCAGCAATCCAAGGACGAGGCTGCCGATGGCGTACGAGCTGAAGCTCTTCTCGGGGAACGCGAACCGGGCCCTGGCCGAGGAGATCGCGCAGGACCTCGAGGTGCCCGTCGCCGACGCGGTCGTGAGCCGGTTCTCCGACGGCGAGGTGTTCGTGCAGGTGAAC
Source organism: Candidatus Rokuibacteriota bacterium (assembly GCA_003220195.1). Classification (GTDB taxonomy): domain Bacteria; phylum Methylomirabilota; class Methylomirabilia; order Rokubacteriales; family CSP1-6; genus AR8. Next base: position 10,460 of record QHRT01000256.1, read on the forward strand.
GAGAACGTCCGCGGCGCGGACGTCTTCGTCGTCCAGCCGACCTGTCCGCCGGTGAACGACAACGTGATGGAGCTCCTGGTCATGATCGACGCGCTCAAGCGCGCGTCGGCCCGTCGCATCACGGCCGTGTTGCCCTATTACGGGTACGGCCGCCAGGACCGGAAAGTGCAGCCCCGGGTGCCGATCACCGCGAAGCTCGTCGCCGATCTGCTGGAAGCGGCCGGCGTCGACCGCGTGCTCGCGCTCGATCTCCACGCCGGGCAGATCCAGGGGTTCTTCAACATCCCGGTGGATCACCTGTTCGCGGCGCCCGTCGTGATGATCGACCATCTCGGCAAGAAAGACCTGCGGGATCCGGTCATCGTGTCGCCGGACGCCGGCGGCGTCGAGAGGTCGCGCGCCATCGCCAAGCGCCTGAACGCGGGGCTGGCGATCATCGACAAGAGGCGCGACGGCCCGAACGTCTCGGTCATGATGCACCTGATCGGCGACGTCGAAGGCCATGACGTCATCGTCATGGACGACATGATCGATACCGCCGGCACGCTGGTGCAGGCCGTGAGCGCGCTGGCGCGGGAAGGCGCCCGGCGCATCCTCGCGTGCGGGGTCCACCCGGTGCTGTCCGGGCCGGCGGTCGACCGCATCAAGGCCTCGCCGATCGAGGAAACGATCGTGACGAACTCGATTCCCGTGTCCGCCGAGAAGCGCAGCGCGGCGCGCGTGACGGTCCTGACCGTCGCGCCGCTCCTCGGCGAAGCGATCCGCCGCATCCACGACGAAGAGTCGGTGTCGACTCTCTTTTTGTGAAGGAGCCATCACCATGTCGATGCAGGAACTGACCATCGTGCGGCGGACCGGCACCGGGAAGGGCGCGGCCCGCCGCATCCGCCGCGCCGGCACCGTGCCTGCCATTCTCTACGGTGGTACCTCGCCGGAAAACATCGCCGTCGACCCGAAGTCCGTGCTGAAGCTGATCCACGGGCATGGCGGGACGACACAGCTCCTGTCGCTGCGCTTCGACGGGGAGAGCGACGGCACCCGCCTGGCCGTGTTGCGAGAATTGCAGTTCGATCCCGTCAGCGAGCGTCTGTTGCACGTCGACCTCCAGGAGGTCTCGGCGACGAGACCGATCACCGTGCGCGTCGCCGTGCACCCCGTCGGCGAGGCGGTCGGTGTCAAGGAGACGAAGGGCATCCTGAACCTGGTCCTCCACGAGCTCGACGTCTCCTGCCTGCCCACGGCGATTCCGGAACGGATCGACGCCGACGTGAGCGCGCTCCGCATCGGCGACGTCCTGACGGTCGCGTCGCTCGCCGTTCCCGAGGGCGTGCGCGTCCTGAACGACGCCGGTCAGGCGGTCGCCACTGTCCGGCCGCCGATGGCGGAAGAGGCGCCTGCGGCCGTAGCGCCGGCCGTGGCGACGACGGCCGCCGAGCCGGAGGTGCTCTCGGAGCGGAAGCCGAAGGAAGAGGCCGACGCCGAGGACGCCAAGAAGAAGAAGTAGCGGAGACGCCGGCGCGTGCCCCCCGGGCCCGGAACGAACGTCGTGGTGGGCCTGGGCAATCCCGGTCCGGAGTACGAGGGCACGCGCCACAACGTCGGGCAGCGCGTCCTCGATCTGCTCGCGCGCCGCTTGCACACGCGCTTCCATCGAGCCAGGCGTGCCGAGCTCGCGCACGCCGACTGGAACGGCGATGCCGTGGCGCTCGTGAAGCTCGGGACCTTCATGAACGTGAGCGGTCCTGCCGTCCGCACGACGCTGGAGCAGGTCGGCGCGTCGGCCGAAGATCTCATCCTCGTCTACGACGACATCGATCTGCCGCTCGGCACCGTCCGGGTCCGCCTCCGCGGAAGTCACGGCGGACATCGCGGCGTCCGCTCGGTGATCGAGACGCTCGGCACCTCGGACATCAAGCGCGTGAAGATCGGGATCGGTCGACCAGGCACGAAGGCCGACGTACCCGATCATGTGCTCTCGAGGTTCGAGCGGGACGAGCTTCCGATCGTGGAGCAAGCGGTCGCGGACGCGGCCGACAAGGTGCTGGCGCTCGTCCGATCCTGAACACTCACACGAAAAAGATCAACGTCACCAGCGTGAAGAGCGGAAGCAGGATCCCGCCGCTCATGATCATGTACCCGAAAAAGCTCGGCATCTTCACGCCCGCTTTCTCGGCGATCGACTTCACCATGAAGTTCGGCGCGTTGCCGATGTAGGAGTTCGCGCCCATCGCGACGGCCCCGACGCTGATCGCCGCGAGGATCGCGTGCGGGACGCCGACGACCTCGTTCGGGAGCCGGAGTCCCTGCCCCAGCGCGAGGAACGTGAGGTACGTGGGCGCGTTGTCGAGGAACGAGGACAGCGCGCCCGCCGCCCAGAAGAACTGCCACGGGCGGGTCATCCCGAGCTCGCCGCCGCGCAACCTCAAAATCTCCAGCGCCGGGACCATCGTCAGAAAAATGCCGAGGAACAGCGCCGCGACCTCCACGATCGGATACGCGGTGAACCCGTTCGCTTGCCGGATCTCCCGCGGCGTGCGCGCGAGCGAGAGCCCCGCCAGCGCGGCGATCGTCGCCTCGCGCCATGGCGCGTGCAACACCGCCACCGCGGCGACCACGCCACCGAGCCACAGCAGATTGAGCGCGCCCCGGACGCGAATGGG
>QHRT01000257.1 GCA_003220195.1 Candidatus Rokuibacteriota bacterium
CGGCGTCCAGATCGGCGCGCGTCGGCCAGCGGTTCTCGCGCAGACAGGCCGGAGCATCGCGATAGAACGGCGGCGTCCCGACCGGCATCGTGACGATCCACTCCCCGCGCGGGGTGCGAGCCGCGAGACGACGGACCAGCTTCTGCACGTCACCGATCGAGCGGCAGCTCGCGAGCGAGGGCGCGAGGTACTTCAACCCCTCGCGATCGAGATGCGCATGGGCATCGACGAGGCCAGGCACGACGGTCGCGCCCGCGAGATCGATCTCGCGCGTGCGGCGGGAGCGCCACGCTCGCACGTCCTGGCGCCGTCCCACGGCGACGATGCGTCCACCCGCGACGGCAAGTCCGGTGGCGGTCGCGCTGCGAAAGTCCGGCGCGACGACGCGGCCGTTGTCGAGCACCCAGTCGGCGGCCATGTCATCGCCCCCCTGGCGAGGCGGGCCTCACGCGAACGCGGGCGCGATCTCGCCGAGGAAACGCTCGAGCTGGCCGCGCTGGTCCCACGAGGTCAGCCGGAGCGACATGTGCCCGAGCCCGGCGTCGAAATAGCGGCGGAGCTCGTCGATGCACTGCTTCGGAGGGCCAGAGACTGTCCAGCCCTCGACGAACGCGGGACCGAACTTCGCCGTGTAGTAGGTGTCGAGGAAGGTCTTCGATTCCTCGAGCCCCTTGTCGCGGCTCTCGCAGATGTTGATGTTGTGGTAGAGCGCGCTCCCGATTTTCGCCGGATCGCGGCCTTCCTCGCGCGCCATCGCGCCGATACGCGAGAACTGCGCGCGAAACTCCTCGGGGGAGAGCTTGTTGGTCATCCATCCGTCGGCGAGTCGCGCCACGCGCCGGAAGCTTCGTTCGACGACCGCATCGGACGCGCTGGCGCCGCCCTTCCACGTGAGCCCGGTCGGGTTCGAGGCGATCCAGATCGGGACGGGGTTCTGCACGGGACGAGGCTCGATTGTGAGACCGTCGAACGAGTAGAACCTGCCGTGATGCGACACCTTCGTCTCGTGGAAGAGGCGCCGCAACACGACGATGCCTTCCTCGAGCCGGCCCACGCGCTCGCTGGCCTGCACGCTCATCACCGCGTGCTCGAGCGCTTGCGCCGCGTTGGCCTCGTTCGGTCCGCCGAGACAGACGGCGAGCCACGAGCGGCCGTTCGAGAGCTGGTCCAGGCTCGCCCACTGGTGGGCCAGCATGACCGGATGCCGGTGGACGAACGTCGCCATGCAGCCGACGCCGAGCCGCACGCGCGACGTGACGCCGGCGAGCGCCGAGAGCAGCGTCACCGACTCGAGCCGGGGCTTCGCGACGAGACTGTCGCCGACCCAGACCGCGTCGAAGACGCCGGAGGCTTCGGCGTCGACCGTCATGTCGAGCAGGTCCCGCGCCTTGATCGCGCCGAGCACGACGGCACGGTTGGCCAGGATGAGCCCGAACGAGTGCGCCACGCGCGTCACCTCCCCGTGTACTTCGGCGGACGTTTCTCGAGAAACGAGCGGACGCCTTCCTCGTAGTCATGCGTCGAGCGGAGCCACGCGTACGCCTTGCGCTCGAGCTCGAGCGCGGTGTCGAGCGGCGCCTCGATCCCGCGGTTCAGCACCATCTTGAGCGTGCGGAGCGCGAGCGGCGCCTTGTCGGAAAGCTCCTTCGCCAGCGTTTCGACCGCGGCGTCGAGACCGTCGTCGGCCACGCATTCCGTGATCAATCCCCATGCCTCGGCGCGCTCGGCGGGGATGCGCTGGCCCGTCATCATGAAGAGCTTCCCGCGCGTCATGCCGATCAGCCGCAGCGCACGCTGGGTGCCGCCGCTGCCCGGAATCATCCCGAGCCGCACTTCCGGAAACGCGAACTCGGAGCGTCGCGTCGCGACGCGGAAGTCGCACGCGAGCGCCAGCTCGAGGCCGGCGCCCATCGTGAATCCGTCGATCGCGGCGATGACTGGCTTCCGGCAGCGCTCGGCCGACGTCAGCGTGTCGCCCCAGTGCTCGAGATCGGCCGGCGCCAGCGTGAGGAACTCGGCCACGTCGCCGCCGGCGCTGAACGCCTTGCCGCCGGCGCCGCGGATCACGATCACGCGCACGGCGTCGTCCCCGTCGAGAGCGCCGAAGATCCCGGGGAACTCGTTCCGCATCGCCACCGTCATCGTGTTCATCTTCGGCTGGCGGTCGATCCAGATCGTCGCGACCGGATCGCGCCGCTCGACGCGCAGGAACTCGGATCGATCGGCGTGGGGGGCCCCGACATGGCCCCCCACACCCCCCGACGCTCGGACGCGCCCCGGCTCAGCCGGGGCGCGCCTCGGGTGAGACGCGGGATCTTTCATCAGGGCACCAGCAGAACTTTGCCCTTGTTCTTGCGGTCGAGCACGTACTGGACGGCGGCGCGGGCGTTCGACAGCGGAAAGGTGCGATCGACGACCGGCGTGAGCGCGCCCGCGACGACGTGATCCAGCACCTGCTGCAGCTCGAGAATCGAGCCGAGGTTGGTGCCGATCACGTGCAGGTCCTTTTGATAGACGTGGCGCAGGTCGAGGCGGCCCCAGTGCGTGTCGTGCGAGCCGATGGAGATCAGCTTGCCGAGCCGGGTCAGCGCGTACACGCTCTTCTCGAACGTCTCGCCGCCGATGTGCTCGATCACGACGTCGACGCCGCGCTTGCCGGTCCACTTCCGGACCTCGTCGACGAAGTCCGCCTCGCGATAGTTCACGACGCGCTCGGCGCCGAGCGACTTCGCGAACTCGACCTTGTCGTCGGAGCCGACCGTCGTGATCACCCGGGCGCCGGCGAGGCGAGCGATCTGGATGGCCGCGCTGCCGATGCCGCTGCCGGCCGCGTGGACGAGCACCGTCTGCCCCGGACGCACGTCGGCCTGCGCGACGAGCGCGTGCCACGAGGTCAGCATCGCGAGCGGGATCGCGGCGCCGGCCTCGAACGAGATCGCGTCGTGGAGGATCAGCAGATTCGCCGCCGGCACCTTGACCAGCTCGGCGTAGCCGCCGTCCTTGTGCGCGCCGAGGTACCCGTAGCGCAAGCACACCGTGCGCTCACCGCGCAGGCAGTACTCGCATCGTCCACACGAGAATCCGGGAAACACGACGACGCGCTGGCCCTTCGTGAGGCCGGAGACCGAGGCGCCCCAGCCTTCCACCGTTCCGGTGACCTCGCAGCCGTTGACGTGCGGCAGGCCCTCCGGCGGCGGGAAGCGCCCGTCCAGCAGCAGCATGTCGACCTGGTTGAGCGCGCACGCGCGGACGCGCACGAGCGCCTCGTCGGCGCCGGGCACGGGGTCCGGATAGTCGCCGTAGTTGATCTTGTCGGCGCCGCCGTGCTCCTTGAAGAAGGCCGCGCGCATGGTTAGAACGGGACTTCGGTCCGCTCGTCGCGCACGCGGCGGGCTTTGTGATCCCAGCGTGGCAGCGAGCCGGGTTCCGTGGCCTCGACGGTCACGCGGATGCCGAGCCCGACGCGGAGCGCGTCGTCCAGCTTCGCGCAGAGCGCGGCGCGCTCGCCCGGGTTCAGTCCCGGCGACGGGTCGATGCGGACGAGAATGTCGTCGAGTCCCTCGTGGCGGCGCAGCACGATCTGGAACTCGTCGACGCCGTCGTGCGGACGCACGAGCTCCTCGATCCGCCGCGGATACACGATGATCCCCCGGATCTTCTTCATGTCGTCGATGCGTCCCAGCACGCCGCCGTCGAGCGCCAGGAGCGTCCGTCCGCACGGGCACGCGCGATCGGCGAGGCGCACGACGTCGCGTGTGCGGTACCGCAGAAGCGGCATCGCCTTCCGGTAGAGGCTCGTGAAGACCAGCTCGCCCGTCTCCCCCGGCCGCACCGGCTGGTCTCGCTCGTCGAGGACCTCGGGAAAGCAGTGGTCCTCGTGCACGTGCGCGAGCCCCGAGCGTGCGTCGCAGTCGAAGCCCCACGCCGCGATCTCCGTGAGCCCGAGACAGTCGTACGACTTCGCGCCGAACGCCGCCTCGATCTTCGCCTTGGTCGCCGGGATCGACGCGCCCGGCTCGCCGGTGTGCCAGGTGAGCCGGATCTTCGTCTGCTTCGCGAGATCGATGCCGCGCTTCGCCGCCTGCTCCGCGAGGAACAGCGCATAGGACGGCGTGCAGCCGAGCGCGGTGATCGGATAGGTGACGAGCGCGTCGATGCGCTGCTCCGTCGAGAGCCCCCCGGCGGGGAACACGAGCGCGCCGAGGTCCTGCCCGCGTAGAAGCCTGACCAGTAGCCGATCCACGGACCGTACGAGAACGCCGCCATGACCATGTCGGACTTGCGCAGTCCATAGGCGTAGAGACCGCGCGCGTACGAGTGGTAGAAGCCGTACCAGTCGTCTTTCGTGTCGAGGAACGCCAGCGGGCGGCCGGTAGTGGCGCTCGTCATGTGCACGCGCAGGCAGTCCTCCAGCGGCACTGCGAGGAAGTCGCCCCAGAGCGGATGATCGGCCTGGCTCTGCTTCAGCTCGTCTTTCGTGGTGAACGGGATCTTGCGGATGTCGGCGAGCGTCCGGATCTCGCCGGGCTTGAGGCCGACGGCGTCGAACTTCTTCCGGTAGAACGGGCTCGCGCGATACGCGTGCTGGACCTGCTCGCGCAGGCGCGTCTCCTGCACGCGCGTCATCGTCTCGCGCGAGGCGGTCTCGATCTCGGGCTCGAGGTAGCGGGGCTCCATCGACAGGCCCCTTACGATAGCACGCGCGTTCTCCCGGCGGGCGCAGCACGGGGGAGGGACGGACGGGATCGAACGGGTGCGGAGCTACGCGTGCCGGCGCAGATCTCTGCGCCGGGGCAAGAGCTTGCGGACCTCGCGCACGAGATCGCGGGCGAACACGGGCTTCACCAGGTAGGCGTCACATCCGGCGTCGAGCGCGCGCTCGGCCGCGCCGCCGAGGACGTCGCCCGTGCACGCGATCACCGGAATGTGCGAGGTGCGCTGATCGCTCTTGAGTCGCCGGATCGCTTCCCAGCCGTCCAGGTGCGGCAATCGCAGATCCATCACGACGACGTCCGGGACGAGATCGATCGCGGCCCAGACGGCCTCACCGCCGTGAGACGCCGTCTCGACCCGGAAGCCCGCCGCGCGGAGATACGCGGCA
>QHRT01000263.1 GCA_003220195.1 Candidatus Rokuibacteriota bacterium
TCAGCGTGAGTCGCATCCACCACGACGGCCGGCGAGGCGCCTGGTAGGTCGCGACGACTTCGGTCCGGGCCGGCAGGTAGTAGACGTTGGAGGGCATCGAGGCGCCGTTCATCTCTGGGACTCCGTTCTGTTCAGGAGGGCCGCCATTTGATTCGACGTGACGCTCAGGACCTCGTTCAGCGCGGCTTCCGCGCGGTAGCGATGGATGGCCGCGGACACGCGTTCCCGCTCCGAGCGCGCTTCGAGGGCGCGCGCCTCGGCCGCCGCGATGCGGGTGCCGAGTTCTCGGCGCGCGTCGGCGAGGGATCCCAGCACCGACCAGGCGGCGTCCATCCGGGCCTTGACGCTCTCGGGACGATGCAACGGCTCGGCAACGGTCACGCGGCTCGGCAGTTCGATGCGCGTCAGCGCGGACGGCAACACGACGTCGGGTCGCCAGAGGATCACGCCGGAGGACGCAGGCTTTTTCGCGCGATCGGACCTCGATGGATTACGGCGATCGGCGGGGGAGCGGTCGGCTGAGGATGTCATGATGACTGATGGAAATGGCAAGGCCGGTGCCACTGCTGCTGGTCGCCGAACGCGTTGAATTCGCGAGCGTTGCACAAAGAGCTTTCGAGTTGAACCGGGAGAACCTCCGTGGAGCCGGGAGTTTCTCCGTGTGGTCCGGCGCCGCGAAAGACAGGACCGACTTGGCGGTCCCCGGGAAGGGATCAGGCGGGCCGGTTGATGCCGAAGTCGCGGATCTTCTTGTTCAGCGTCTTGACGTCGACCTCGAGCACCCGGGCGGCACGAGCCTTGTTCCAGCCGGTCGCCTCGAGCACCCGCTCGACGTGCTGACGCTCGACCTCGTGAAGCGGCAGCGTCGTCAGGTCCGGCGGCTCGGCGACTCGATGGCGGCGGCCGAACTCGGGCGGCAGATCGAGCACGCCCACGTCTCCGTTGCCGTGGAGGATGTGCATCCGCTCGACGAGGTTCCTGAGCTCGCGGATGTTTCCCGGCCACGAGTAGTGGACGAGGCGGTCCATGGCGTCGTGTGAGAATGCGAGCGGCTTGCCGGTGGGCGCCAGCGCCTCCGCGAAGTGCCGGACGAGCGCCGGGATGTCGCCGGGGCGCTGCCGCAGCGCCGGCACGGGAACGACGACCGTCGCCACGCGGTAGAACAGATCCCACCGGAAGCGGCCGTCGCTGGCCTCGCGATTCAGGTCCTTCGCGGTCGCCGCCACGATGCGGACGTCGACGTGGAACGTGCGATCCTCGCCGACGCGCCGCACCTCGCCGGAGTCGAGCGTGCGGAGGAGCCGCACCTGCATCGCCGCGGACATCTCGCCGATCTCGTCGAGGAACAGCGTGCCGCCGTCGGCCGCCTCGAAGAGGCCGACGCGCGAGGCGATCGCGCCGCTGAACGCTCCGCGCTTGTGCCCGAAGAGCTCGGTCTCGAGCAGCGTGTCCGGAAGCGCGCCGCAGTTCACCGAGACGAACGGTGACGCGGCCCGCCGGCTCCTGAGATGGATGGTGCGCGCGACCAGTTCCTTGCCCGTGCCGCTCTCGCCGTGGATCAGCACCGGTCGATCGCTGGCCGCGACGCGCGCGATCATCGACTGCACGCTCCGGATCTCCGAGCTCTCGCCGACGATCCGCGGCAGGCCATCCCGCCGCGTGATGACCTCCTTCAGCGCGGAGTTCTCGCGGCGCAGCGCCTTCTTCTCGGCCGCCTTCGCGACGACCTCGAGCAGCTCGGCGTTCTTCCAGGGCTTCGTGACGAAGTCGTAGGCGCCGAGACGCATCGCCTCGACCGCGGTTTCCAGGTCCGCGTGGCCGGTGAGGACGACGAACTCGGTGTCGATCTCCGCGCCGCGGGCCCAGCGCAGCACGTCGAGCCCGGAATGGTCGGGAAGGAGGATGTCGATGACGACGACGTCGAATTCCGCCCGCCCGAGCCGGGTCATGGCTTCGGCGCCCGACGCCGCCTCCGTCACCGTGACGCGGTTGCGCGCCAGCACGGCGCCGAGGAGGCCACGCACGTCGGCTTCGTCATCGACGACGAGGACGCGAGTCGTCTCGTGCATGAGTGTCGCCATGATAGCAAAGCTTCGCTAACATGAGTTGTTCGGGAGGAGGCGGGATGGCGCAGTCGTCAGGGCTCCGGATCGAAGGAGCCCGGCAGAACAATCTGAAGAATCTTTCGCTCGAGATTCCGCACGATCGCCTCACGGTGATCACCGGCGTCTCCGGGTCCGGCAAGTCTTCCCTCGCCTTCGACACGCTGTTCGCCGAAGCCCAGTGGCGCTACATCGAGTCGCTGTCCACCTACGCGCGCATGTTCCTGGACCGGGTCGACCGCCCGGACGTCGACCGCATCGAGAACATCCGGCCGGGGATCGCGCTCGAGCAGAAGAATCCCGTGCGGACGGCGCGCTCGACCGTCGGGACCGCGACCGAGATCTACGACTACCTCCGCCTGCTCTACGCCAAGGTCGGCCGCGTCCACTGCCCGGAGTGCGGCGCCGCAGCCGTCTCGCACTCGCCCGAGAGCATTGCGGATTCGCTGCTGAGGGACCACGCGGGCTTGCGGGCGCTGATCGCGTTCCGGCTGCCGGTGCCGCGCGGCGTGGCGCCCGCGGAGCTCTGGTCGACGCTCGTACGGCGCGGTTTCGCGCGCGTGCGTCACGGCGACCTGCTGCTCGACCTCGGCGCGCCGCCGCCGGACACCCTCGACACCGGCGAGCTGCACGTCATTCTTGACCGCCTCGTGCTGGACGCCGGCCGGCGGGCCCGGCTGGTCGAATCACTGGAGACCGCGCTCAGGGAAGGCGGAGGATGCGTGGACGTCGTGCTGCTCGGCGCTGCGGACGCGGTCGCCCTGCATGACGCGACCGCTCCGCGCGACGTCGTGGTGAGCTTCGCCGAGCAGTTTCGCTGCGGCGGGTGCGGCCTCGCGCTCCAGCGTCCGGAGCCGTTGCTGTTCTCGTACAACCATCCGCTCGGCGCCTGTGCCGAGTGCAAGGGCTTCGGCAATCTCCTGAAATACGACGAGACGCTCGTAGTGCCCGATCGGACACGGACGCTCGCCGAGGGCGCGGTCGAGCCGTGGACACACCCGTCGGGGAAGTGGTACCAGCGCGAGCTCGTCAAGGCGGCGCGCCGGCGCGGCATCGATCTCGACACGCCGTGGGAGACGCTGCCCGAGGACGCACGGCGATTCGTCTACGGCGGCGACGGCCGCTTCCCCGGCATCGACGGATTCTTCGAGGAAGTGCAGTCGTATCGCTACAAGCTCCACGTCCGCGTGTTCCTGTCGCGGTATCGCAGCCAGTCCCCGTGTCCGGTCTGCCGCGGCGCACGCCTCAAACCCGCCGCGCTCGCCGTGCGCATCGCCGGCTTCACGATCGCGGAGTTCGCCGCGCTCACGATCGAGCAGGCGGCCCGGACGCTGACGGACCTGCCCCTCACCGCCCGGGAGACCGTGATCGCGCGCGAGATTCTGCGCCAGCTCGGGGCGAAGCTCACGTTCCTGCTCCGGGTGGGTCTCGGATACATCACGCTCTCGCGGCAGACCCGCACGCTCTCGGGCGGTGAAGCGCAGCGGATCAACCTGGCGAACCAGCTGGGCTCGCAGCTCGTCGGCACGCTGTACGTGCTCGACGAGCCGTCGATCGGCCTCCATGCGCGCGACACGGCGCGGCTCGCCGAGCTGTGCCGGGAGCTCGCGGGGGCCGGTAACACCGTCGTGGTCGTCGAGCACGACCGCACGTTCATCGAGGCGGCGGATCACGTCGTCGAGCTCGGTCCCGGATCGGGCGAGCGCGGCGGCGAGATCGTGTTCACCGGATCGCAGGAGACGTTCCGCAACGCCCCCCGCTCGTTGACGGCGCGGTACCTGACCGGCCGCGAGACGATCCCGATCCCCGGCTTCCGCCGGTCCGGTCGCCATCGCCTCGCGCTGGTGGGCGCGCGCGAGCATAATTTGAAGAACGTCACAATAACTGTTCCGCTCCCCACGCTGACGGTCGTCAGCGGCGTCTCGGGATCCGGCAAGTCGACGCTCGTGCACGACACGCTCTATCGCGCCGTGGCGCGCGCCTTCAAGACGGATTTCCTGCAGCCCGGCGCGTACGGCGCGCTCTCGGGTCTTCAGTACTTGAAGGGCGTGCGCCTGATCGACCAGGAGCCGATCGGCCGCACGCCGCGCTCGAATCCGATCACCTACGTCAAGGCGTTCGACGAGATCCGCAAGATCTTCGCGGCGGCGCCGCGCGCGAAGACCCTCGGGCTCACGGTCGGCTCGTTCTCCTTCAACGTGCCCGGCGGACGGTGCGAGACCTGCGAGGGCGACGGCTTCCAGAAGCTCGAGATGTACTTCTTCGAGGACGTCTACGTCTCCTGCCCGGCGTGCGAGGGCCGGCGCTATCGCAGCGACGTCCTGACCGTCAAGATCCGCGGCCGCTCCATCGCCGACGTGCTCCAGATGACGGTGGAGGAGGCGCTCGACTTCTTCTCGGCGCACGAGGCGCTCGCGCGCCGGCTCCGCATCCTTCAAGATGTCGGGCTCGGATACCTGCGCCTCGGGCAGCCGGCGACGACGCTCTCGGGCGGCGAGGCGCAGCGGCTCAAGATCGCCGCAGAGCTCGGCGCGCGCGCGTCGAGCGACGTCCTCTACATCCTCGACGAGCCGACGACCGGCCTCCATCTCGACGACGTGAAGAAGCTCATCGCGGTGCTGAACCGGCTGGTCGACGCCGGTAACACCGTGCTCGTCGTGGAACACCACCTCGACGTGATCAAGTCCGCGGACTGGGTGATCGATCTCGGGCCGGAGGGCGGCGACGAAGGCGGACACGTCATCGCCGAAGGCTCGCCCGAGGTCGTGGCCCAGACGCCGGGCTCGTACACGGGCAAGTTCCTGGCGGAGATCCTGCCGAAGCGTAACGGCCGGGCCTGAGCTTCGCCTCGCGACCAGAAGCTCGCCTCACGACCACCGACGGGACGGCTTGCCTCGCGACGGCCTTTCCGGCATCCTGCCGGCACCCCCGCCAAGAACTCGGTCGGCGACCACGTCTTCACCAGCGATCGCTCGACCATGGAGGGGGAGAGATGGCCATCACGGGACCGACCTTCGGAGCGTTCGACCAGGGCGCGACACCGACGATTGCGTGCTTCAACAAGGCGACGACGCCGCTCGGTGTCGGTCTCGGGACCACTACGTGGCGGCGGTCTAGGGCACGCCGGCGAAGCTCGTCAAGTCCACGGACTACGTGCCGGGCGCCTGGGCCGTGATCTTCCTCGACGACGCCGATCAGCCCGGAGCGCTGGCGTATCACGACCTCACGCCCGATGGCTTGCCCCAGTCCAAGGTCTTCGTGCGGACGACACTGCAGAACGGCGACCTGGTGAGCGTGTCGGCGTCACACGAGCTCGTCGAGATGCTCGTGGACCCGGCGATCAATCTGATGAGCACGGGGCCGGATCGGAGAACGGTCTACGCGTACGAGGCGGCGGATCCCGTGGAGGACCTCTCCTTTTCGGTGAACGGAATCGCGATGACCGACTTCGTGTACCCCGCGTACTTCGAGATGTTCCACAAGCCGGGATCGACGCAGTTCGACCAGATGAAGAAGGTGACGAAGCCGTTTCAGATCCTCCCCGGCGGCTACCAGATCGTCTTCAAGGGCGGCACGTGGAGTCAGATCTACGGGTCGCCCGAGAAAAGGAAACGCTTCGCCCGGGAAGACCGTCGCGGTCACCGGAGCGAGGAGCGCCGGAAGCGGATCCTGAAGCCGGCGTCGCCGACGGAGATCGCCCGGGCGAACGCACGACTGACCCGATCGGCGCCCCCGTGAGCGGTGTCGACCGCTCACTTCACGCCCCCGGCCGTCAGACCGGTGACGAGATGGCGCTCGATCAGCGCAAAGAGGAGGACGACCGGGACGATCGCGATCACCGAGGCCGCGAACAGATGATTCCAGTGCTGCACGTACGCCGTGACGTACGTGGTGATGCCGACCGTCAGCGGCCTCTTGTCCGGATCCGTCATGAGCGTGAGCGCGACGATGTACTCGTTCCACGCGGCGATGAACGCGAAGATCGTCGCGGTCACGAGCGCGGGGCGCGCGAGCGGCAGGACGATCGAGCAGAGCGTCCGCACCCGGCCGCACCCGTCGACCGCGGCCGCCTCTTCCAGCTCCCGCGGAATCGACGCGAAGAACGCCCGGAGGATCCAGATCGCGAACGCGAGGTTGAACGCGGCGTTCGTCAGGATGAGCGCCGTGTAGGTGTTCACCAGCGAGAGCTCGAAGAACTCGCGGTACAGTCCCACGACCAGCGTCGTCGGCGCGAACATCTGCGTGACGAGGACCAGGAACAGGAACGCGGCGCGGCCGGGGAAGCGGTGCCGTGCGGTGTAATACGCGGCCGGCGTCGCGGCCAGCAGCACGATCGCCGTCGACGCGGAGGCGACGACGAGGGAACTGCGGAGCCACGCCCGGAATTCCGGATCGCTCACCACGTCGAGGAAATTCGTGACGCGCCAGCTGACCGGGAAGAGACGCGGCGGTGTGATCCTGAGCTCGGCGTCCGGCTTCAGCGCGGTGAGCAGCATCACCAGATACGGCGCGAGCACGCTCACCGAGAGGAGCACGCCGGCGACCGTCAGCGCCCGGCGACGGGCCACGTGCGGCTCCGCCATCACGCCTCCGCGTCCCGCCAGTTCACCGTGCGCAGGTACGCCGCGACCGCGACCAGGATCAGCGCCACGTTCACGACGCCGACCGCGGCGGCGAGGCCGACGTCCCGGAGCCCGCTGCGGAACGCGATCTTGTACATGTAGGTGATCATCGTGTCGTGGGCGAAGCCGGGATTGCGGTCGTTCAGCGTCCACACGATCGGGAACGAGTTGAAGACGTAGATCACGTTCAGCGCGGTCGCCACCAGCAGCGCCGGCTTCAAGAGCGGCAGCGTGACCGAGCGATACGCGCGCCACGGCGAGGCGCCGTCGACCCGCGCGGCTTCGTGGACGTCGTTCGGGATCGTCGCGAGACCGGCGAGCAGCACGTACGTCGTGAAGGGCAGCGAGACGAAGACGCCGACCGCGATCATCGCGCTCATCACGGTGCGGTCGTTGCCCAGCCAGTCGACGGGGCCGCCGAGGACGCCGAGCCCGACCAGCGCGCCGTTCAGGATGCCGAAGTAGTAGTCGTAGATCCACACGAAGAGCTTCGACGTGACGATCAGCGACGCCGCCCACGGGACGATCAACGTCCATCGGACGACGTTCCGTCCCGGGAAGCGCGCGTTCAGGAGCTGCGCCAGTCCGAGCGAGAGCACGAGGGTGACCGCGACGATCGTGAGGACCCACACGATCGTGTTCGACACGACGGTCGGCAACGCCTCCTGCCCGAGGAGTCGCGCGTAGTTGCCGAGACCGACCCATCCTTGATGCCTCCCGGTGATGGAGTACCGGGCGAGCGAGGTGCGGACGAGGACGATTGCCGGATACACCACGACGAGGATGATCAGCGCGAGACTGGGGCCGAGCCAGAGAAGCGCGGAGAGCGCCGCGGCGCGCGGGCGGGTCAGCGGTTCAGCGCCCGCCTGACGCGACGGCGTTCTTCTGCAGCTCGTCGAGCACCTGTCGCGGCTTGCCGTCGGGCTGCACGGCGCGCCCGATGTTCTGCTGGACGTCGAGCTTCACCTTGTCCCACGCGGGGTCGGTCGTGGGCGCCAGGCGGGCGTTCGGCAGGGCGTCGAGGTAGGGCCGAAGCTTCTCGTTCGCGCTCATCTGCGTCAGACCGGATTTCGTGACCGGAAGGAATCCCTCGGCCGTGATCCACTTCGTGATGTTCTCCGGCTGGTAGTAGAGATCGAGGAACTTCTTCACCGCGTCCTGGTTGTCCTTCTTCTTGAACCCCATCAGGTAGTCTTCGACACCGAGCGTGACGGCCGAGCTCCCGCGCGTCGGCATCGCGGCGACGCCGTACCGCACCTTCTTCTCGGCGTCGAGCTCCTTCGCGAACGGGCTGAAGCCCATCACCATGCCGACCTTGCCGTCCTTGAAGAGCTGGAAGGCGCCGTCCGTGCGATTCGTCTTGCCCGGATTCACCTGGGTCACCTTGTGCCGGTTCGCGAGGTCGGAGAGGAACGACAGCGTCGCGACGTTGGCGTCGGAGTTGATGGCCCACTGCTCGCCGGATTTCCAGTCGCCGCCACCGTTCCACATCCAGATCGACCACTCGGCCTGCGCTTCCTCCGGGCCGAGCGGCAGCGCGTAGCCGATGGCTCCGCCACCGAGCTTCTGGATCTTCGTCGCGGCGTCGAGAAAC
This sequence comes from Candidatus Rokuibacteriota bacterium, assembly GCA_003220195.1. Taxonomy (GTDB): domain Bacteria; phylum Methylomirabilota; class Methylomirabilia; order Rokubacteriales; family CSP1-6; genus AR8. The sequence goes on from QHRT01000263.1 coordinate 8,319, forward strand.
TCGTCCCACGTCTTCGGCGGCGCCGCGATCCCCGCCCGGGCGAAGAGGTCCTGGTTGTAGAAGAACGCGCGCGCGCTCGAGAGGATCGGAAAGCCGTAGAGCGTGCCCTGGTACCGGCCGCCCCGCGCGAACGCCTCGATGAAGTCGTCCTTCGTCTTCGGCGAGAGCACCTCGTCCGCGGAGTAGAGCAGCCGGTCTTTCGCGTAGCTCGAGAACGAGTTCAGGTTCAGCACGTCGGGCGGCTGGTTCGCCTGGATCATGGTCGAGACTTGCTGGTCGATCGAGTTCCAGTCGATGAACCTGAGATCGACCTTCGTCCCCGTCTGCTTCGTGTACTGCTCGGCGAGCCCCTGCCAGAACGGCTTCGTGTGATCCTTGCTGTACTCCGCGATGACGACGGTGATCGCCGAGCCACCGCGGCCGCACGCGCCGGACGTGAACGCCATGACGAAGACCAGCAGCAGCGTCAAGGGAGTTCGCATGCCACATTCTAACGAGGCTTCGCCTCAGACCGATGAAACATGTCGACCCAGTCGAGGTGAAGCGACGGGTTGATCACACGGTTGGCGGCCAGTGAACAGCATCAGGTCATCCGCTGGTGGCCAGGGACTGAAACAGCAGCACGGATCGCTCTGGAATTGAGCACCGGGGGAAGACGTGATAAGGGCTCCGGTCGAGTGGACAACACGGGATGCGAGAGCTCGCTCCCAATTAGCCCGTCAAGCGGGTCGTAGGTCCTCAGGGGACCGCCATCGACCGGAGCCACGCATGAGCCTACCACGGAGTGTCGCCGAGATTCTGCGCGCGCACGTCACGCTGGAAGTCGAAGGCATCGACCGGATGTACCTCAACGTGTACGTGCCGCGGCTGCCGTACGAGGCCGGGGTCGCCAGCTTCTTCCGGCGCCACCGCGGCCAGCCGTTCGCCTCGTCGGCGCTGATGGACCCGATCAGCAAAGCCTTCGTGGCGAAGATCCACGCCTTCGTGCAGGAGCAGGCCGTGCCGCTCGTCGCGTTCGAGAAGGGCCAGCGGAAAGACGACGTGATGGCCGATCACCTGACGCGGTTCCGGGCGCAGGAAGGCGTCGTGTTTGTCGGCCGCGCCCAGGAAAAGACGCCAGTGTTCCGAACGGAAAAGCGCCGGAATCCGACCACCGGCCAGGCCTATCCCTGGCTCGTCCGCTCGACGGCCATGGTCAATCACTTCTACTTCTACGTGGTGGATCGGGACTTCGGCCCGTTCTTTCTGAAGTTCGGCACCTACTTCCCGTACACCGCCAAGCTCTGCGTCAACGGCCACGAGTACGTCAAGCGCCAACTCGCCCAG
>QHRT01000264.1:0-13106 GCA_003220195.1 Candidatus Rokuibacteriota bacterium
TGGATAAGGGCGCTGACGATCCAGGAGACCGCGGAGACGAGGAGCGCGCCGAGAAGAGCCGCGAGGAAGCCGTGGATTTCGAAGCCGGGGACGAGGCGGGCAGTGAGCCAGAGACAAAACGCGTTGAGCACGAAGATGAAGAGCCCGAGAGTCAAGAGGGTGATCGGAAACGTCAGCACGACGAGAATCGGCCGCACGACGGCGTTGACGAGGCCGAAGACGATCGCGGCGATCACGACCGCGCCGATGCTGCGCACCTGGATCCCGTCGATCAACTTCGCGGCGAGCGCGATGGCGGCGGCGTTGACGATCAACCGGACGAGGAGTCCCACGAGATACCTTCCCTGCCTTGCGGCGAGCCACGAGAGGCAGTAGTCTCGGCGTTCGTGAGCTGCGAGATCGATCGCGTGCGAATCCGGCAGCGAGTGTACACCGTCCTCGTGATGCTGGCGCTCGTCACGGTCGCGACGGTGAGCCGTTCACGCGCGGACGTCGAGCTGACGGTGTCCCCCGCCATGACCCGGGGCGCCGCTACGGCGCCGGTCACGATCGTCGAGTTCGCCGATTATCAGTGACCGCACTGTCGCGGCGTCCAGCGGTCGCTGGAGCAGATCGTCAAGGAGTACGGCCCGCGCGTCCGCCTGATCTTCAAGGACCTGCCCTTGCCGTCGCACGGCCTGGCGCGTCCCGCCCACGAAGCCGCCCGGTGCGCCGGGCACCTCGGCAAATACTGGCCGTACCACGACCGCCTCTTCGCGAAGCAGCCGGCGTTCGAGCGCGAACAATTGATCGGCTACGCGGTGGAACTCGACCTTCCGCGCGACGCGTTCGCCAACTGCCTCGACAGCCACCTTTTCGCGGATGCCGTCGACGCCGACGTCGCGGAGGCGCGCGCGCTCGGCGTCAAGGCAACGCCCACCTTCTTCGTCAACGGCCGTCCCCTCGTCGGCGCGCACCCCGTCCAGACATTCCGCGCGGCGATCGACGAGGCGCTGGCCGCGCGACGCTGAGGACGCCTCGCTCTTGGCCTTCGTGAAGGTCGCGGAAACCACCGACGTTACTGCTGGATATGGGCTCCTCGTCGAGCGAGACGGCCGAACGCTCGCCGTGTTCAACGCGGGCGGAAAGTTCTATGCATGCAGCGCCGTGTGCCCGCACGAAGACGGCCCGCTCGCCGACGGGTGGATCGAAGGCAACGCGGTGGTGTGCCCGTGGCACGGCTTCGACTTCGAGCTGACGAGCGGCCGCTGCCTGGTCGATGCCGAACTATCGATCGCGACGTACCCGGTACGCGTGAACGGCACCGCGATCGAAGTTGATCTGCCGTGACGGCGCGATCATGGTAGCCTCGAAGACATAGTCGCAGTTCGCGGGGCAACTGCCCGGACCTCAACCGGCCCGAATCCGCCAACCAACGAGTGTCGGGAGTCCACGTGTGACAGAGCGAGCGGTCAAGCACGTCCGGAAGTTCCTGGGCCAGCGGCTTCGGGCCCTCCGAAAGCAGCGCGCCCTCAGTCAGGAGCGCCTCGGCGAGCGCGCGAACCTCAGCGGCAAGTTCATCGGTGAAGTAGAGCGGGGCGAAAAATCGATCTCCATCGACAGCCTCTACCGGGTGTCCGTCGCCCTCGAGATTCCGTTGCGCGAGCTCACCGACGTCCGGGACAAGAGCTCGGTGCCGAACGAAGACGCCGAGCGGATCTTCGCCCTCGTGACGGGGCGCCGGCGCGGTGAGGACCTCCGGCGCGCGTACGAGGTCCTGCGCGCCATGTTCGGCCATGTTCGCTAAGCGCTGATCTCTTCGCGCTATCCTCTGGCCGAGGTGCCACGATGATCACCGATCACGTCTGGCTCGGGATTGGTCTCCTCGGGCAAGCGCTGTTCTCTGCTCGATTTCTGGTGCAGTGGATCGCGTCCGAGAGGCGCCAGCAAAGCGTCGTGCCGTCCCAGTTCTGGTATTTCTCGATCGGCGGCGGCCTGTCGCTGCTGATCTACGCGATCCATCGCCTGGACCCGGTCTTCATCCTCGGTCAGGCGGCGGGCCTCTGCGTGTACGCGCGCAACCTCTACTTCATCCACCGGCGGGCGGCCCGCGCGGCCACCGCCGTGACCGAATCGTAAGAGCGCCCGATGCTAGAATCGAAATGCCCGGCCCGAGCCGTTCCCGGCACCAGGAGAATCCCGTGAGCACGACGATCAACTGGGCGCAGTGTCACACCCGGCCGGTCCTCATGATCCCCGGTCCGACCGAGCTTCCGCCGCCCGTCATCCAGGCCATGACCCAGCCGCCGTCGATTCAGTACGACCGAACGTTCGACGAAGTCGTGCTCGAGCCGACGGTGCTCGCGCTGCGGAACGTGTTCCAGACGGCAGGCGAGGTCATCCTCATGCCCGGGTCCGGGCGCACCGCGCTCGAAGCCGGCGCGGTCTCCGTCATCGAACCCGGCGATCGCGTGCTGGTCGTCGTCGCCGGGCAGTTCGGCCTCCTGATGCGCGAGATCATGACGCGCGTCGGCGCCGAGGTCACCGAATTCACCGTCGAGCTCGGCGCGCGACTCGATCTGACTCGCCTCGCCGCCGAGGCGAACCGCGTCCGGCCGAAGGCCATCACGCTCGTGCACAACGAGACATCGACCGGGACGACGTACGCGGCGGCGGACGTCGGACGCATCGCTCAGGGCGTCGGCGCCCTGTTCCTGCTCGACACCGTGTCGTCCGTCGCCGGCATCGACGTGCGCACGGACGAGTGGGGTGTCGACCTGAACATGACCGGCTCGCAGAAGTGCCTCGCGGCGCCGCTCGGCATGTCGCTCGGCGCCGTGAGCGATCGCGCGTGGGCCGCCATGGAACACCGCGCGCGAAAGTCCTCGAGCCTCGTCTACGACCTGCTCCGCTGGAAGGAGCACTGGATCCCGGCGTCGCGCGGCGGCAAGGTGCCGGATGGTGCGCCGCGACGCCAGCCCATCTCGATCCCGACGCATCTCACCGCCGCGATGCATGCCGCCGTCACGGTGATCCTGGACGAAGGGCTCCCGCATCGCTTCGCGCGTCACGCGGCGGCGGCCGCCGCGCTGCGCGCCGGGCTCGACGCGATGGGTCTCGAGATGTTCCCGGACGCGACGATCCTCTCGAACACCGTCTCGTGCGTGAAGACGCCGAAGGACGTGGTTCCCGCCGCGGTGGTGGAGCGCATGCGCGACCAGTACGGCATCCTGATCGGGACCGGACTCGACACCATGCGAACGACGACCTTGCGCATCGGCACGATGGGGATGACGGCGAGCCCGCACTACGTCTTGCCGACGCTCTCGGCGCTCGAGCTGGCGCTCCGTGATCTCGGCGTGAAGGCCGAGCCCGGCGCCGGCGTGGCGGCGGCGCAGGCAGCATTCGCGAACGCGGGACCCGCGCCGGCCGCGGCGCGACCCGTCCCGGCCGCGGGACGACCCGTCCCGGCCGCGGCGCGACCCGTCCCGGCCGCGGGACGCTGAGCTGTGGCCGACCCGCTGATCGCCGTTCCCGACGACTATCCGTCCGTGTTCGAGGGCACGCCGGCGCACGAGCGCGCCCGCGCGATCGGCGAAACGAAGGTCGTGACCGCCCGCGGCGCCGACGACGAGGCGGAGCTCATTCGACGGATCGACCGGGCCAAGATCGCCATCAACATCCGCGCGCACGCTCGTTTCACCGACGGCGTGTTCACCGCCTGCAAGAATCTGAAGATGGTCTCGATCTGGGGCACCGGCACGGACAACATCGATCTCGAGGCGGCGGGACGCCACGGCGTGACCGTGACGAACACGCCGGGCGTGAACGCGTTCGCGGTCGCCGAGCACACGATCGCGCTCATGCTCGCGGTCGCCAGGCGGATCCCGAAGATCGACCGCGAGATGCGCGAGGGCAAATGGCCGCGTGAGCTCTTGACGCAGCTCCTCGGCAAGACGCTCGGCGTCTTCGGCACCGGCACGATCGGCGCGCGCGTGGCCGCGCTCGGTCGGGCACTCGGGATGGACGTGCTCGGGTGGAGCGCGCGCGGCGACGCCGCGCACGTCGCGTCGGTCGGGGCGCGAGCAGCGACGAAGGAGGAGATCCTCCGTCAGGCCGACGTGATCACGCTGCACCTGCGACTCGCGCCCGACACGCGAGGCTTTCTCTCTCGACGTGAGCTCGGCGGTCTGAAGCGCACCGCGATCCTGATCAACACCGGCCGTGGCGCGCTGGTCGATCGCGACGCGCTGCTGGAGGCCCTCAAGTCCGGAAGGATCGCCGCGGCCGGCCTCGACGTGTTCCACGACGAGCCGCTGAAGGCGGACGATCCGCTGCTCGCCCTCGACAACGTCGTGCTCTCTCCCCACAACGCCGGCCAGACTGCCGAGGTCATTCGCGACGGGCTGCTCCGGGCGGTCGAGAACGTCGCGAACTATCTCAAGGGGCAGCCGACCGACGTCGTGGTCGCTCCGCTGAAGTAATTTCCGCTACGCCAGGGACTTCTTGAACCACGCGACGCAGCGCTTCCAGCCGTCCTGCGCCGCCGCCGCGTTGTACGACGGGCGATAGTCCGCGTGGAAGCCGTGACCGGCGCCGGGATAGATCATCATGTCGACGTTCTGGTTGTGATGCTTCAGCATCTCGATGAACTTCTTCGCGTCCTCCGGTGACGGGTTCTTGTCGGTTTCGCCGTACAGCCCGAGGAACGGAATCTTGATGTCCTTGGCAACGTCGAAGCCCGTCACGGGACCCGACGCGGTCTGATAGCCGCGCGCCGGCGGACCGTACCACGCCACCGCGGCTTTCACCGCTGGTTGCGTTGCGGCGATCTGGATCACCGTGGACCCGCCCCAGCACCAGCCCGTCGTGCCGACGCGGTCGGCCGCGACGCCCGGGCGCGTCTTGGCCCAGTCGATCGCCGCCGCCACGTCGCCGAGCGTCTGCTCGCGCTTCTGCGCGGAGACGATCTTGAGGATGTCCGGGATCTCCGAAACCCTTCCTTCGCGAAGCGGCGCACGCAGTCGCGGATGTACTCGTGCACGCCCCAGATCTCCGAGACGACGAGCAGGATCGGATGCCCCGTGCCGGACTCCGGCCGCGCCTCGTAGACCGGAAGCTTGAAGCTGCCGATCGGAACTTGCTGGTCGCCGGCGACGATCCCCTGCGTGTCCGTCTTGATCGCCTGCGCCAGGACCTTGTCGACCGACACCGCGTATCCCGCCAGCGCACTCCCCGCTTGCAGCAGCCGGCGGCGGCTGATTCCGATTCCCTGCTCCTCGATCATGAGGGCCTCCTCGCGTCGTTGGGGATTTCCGCTCTCGATCGGAGCGGCCGTTGACGTAGGTAACCTTGCGTTCGGGACCGAGTCAAGCCGGGCCGGGCGCCACTCACACGCTCCGGATGACGAGCCACACGCCGAGTGCCGCGAGCAAGACGAGATTCGCCCGGTTGAACGTCTGCTGGTCCAGTCGATCCTGGATCCCGAGCCCGAGCAGGAACCCTGCGAGTCCGACGATCGTGAGACCGGCAGCGGCCGGCACCAGTGCCATCGGAAAGCCGCCGTACCAGACCAGCGCCAGGAGCTGCACCAGCTTGTACACGACGAAGCTGAACGCGACCGACCGGACGAACTCCTGCTTCTCCATCCCGAGCGCATAGAAGTCGATGACGAGCGGCGTGCCGTAGACGTTCGTGATGCCGCCGACGACTCCCGCGACGCGGCACGCGCGGCGTGAATCGCGTCGCGTTCAGCACCACGAAGAGCAGCACGAAGCTTCCCAGCACGAGCGTGAGCACCCGGGACGGCAGCACGATGAGAAGCCTCGTGCCGATGACCGTGCCGATGCCGCCCGCGACCAGCAGCCACGCGAGGCGGCGCGCCGTCGACCAGACATTCCCGCGCCGCCGCGACTGGAGCACGTCCATCGCGATGTTCGGCGGGACCAGGATCGGCACCGCGGTCTTCACGTCCATGAACAGCGTGAAGACCGGCGTCGCGATCGTCGGGAAGCCGAAGCCGATGGCGCCTTTCAAGACAGACACGGAAAAGACGACGACGGTAGCGACGAGCGGGATCAGACCGCGAGGGCCTGACGGAGCGCTTCTGCCGGGTGCTTCGGGCGCCGGCCGGCGAGATGCTCGATCTGCTGGCGGCAGGACATCCCCGGCGCGACGACGACCGTGTCGGCCGGCGCGGCCTTCACCGCGGGCGCGAGCCGACGGTTGCCGAGCTGCACGGAGATCTCGTAGTGCTCGCGCTCGAAGCCGAAGGATCCCGCCATGCCGCAGCAGCTCGACTCGATCTCGGTGACGTCGTAGCCCGCCCACCGGAGCGCCGAGACGGTCGGCGCCGTGCCGACGAGCGCTTTCTGGTGACAGTGCCCGTGCAGCAGGGCTTTCTTGCCGTTCCCGGCGAACTTCAACTCGAGACCGCGCTGCTTTTCGCGCAGCAGGAACTGCTCGAGCAAGAGGCTCTGGCCGGCCACCGTGCGCGCCTCGTCGCTGCGGAGCAGATCGACCGATTCGTCGCGGAGCGTGAGCAGGCACGACGGTTCGAGCCCGACGATCGCCACGCCGCGTCGCGCATACGGCAGCAGCCGGTCGACGTTCCAGCGCGCGTGCTCGCGAGCTTCCGCCAGCATGCCCTTCGAGATCATCGGACGGCCGCAGCACTGCTTGTCGACCAGCTGCACGCGATAGCCGGCGGCCTCGAGCAACTCCACCGCCGCGCGGCCGATCTCCGGACAGTTGTAGTTGACGAACGTGTCGTCGAAGAGCACCACGTCACCGCGCTCGCCCGTGCCCCGCGGCGTTCGGCGCGCGAGCCACGCGCGCAGCGTCTGGGACGCCAGCGTCGGCAGCGGCCGGCGCCGATCGATGCCGGCGAATCTCTCGAGCAGCCAGCGACTCACGCCGAGGTTCGACATGAAGTTCGCCAGCGCGGGCGTCCGCGCGCCGAGACGGTTCAGCGTCTCGATCGCTCCGAAGAGCCGATTCCTGAGCGGGAGCCCGTTCGCCTGATAGTAGTGGTGCAGGAACTCGTACTTCAGCTTCGCCATGTCGACGTTCGACGGGCACTCGGCCTTGCAGCCCTTGCATTCGAGGCAGAGGTCCATCACCTCGTAGAGCCTCTTGCCGGTGAACTCCGCCGACGCCGTGCGGCCCGAGAGCACGGCACGCAGCGCGTTGCCACGCCCGCGCGTCGTCGCTTCCTCGTCGCGCGTCGCCAGGTACGAGGGGCACATCGTGCCTTCGAGCGTCTTGCGGCACACGCCGACGCCGTTGCACATCTCGATCGCCGCGGCGAAGCCGCCCTGGTCCGAGAAGTCGAGCAGCGTCTTCGGCTCCCAGGTCTTGTAGCTCGTGCCGTAGCGAAGGTCCGCCAGGACGTCGTCCCGTCCGACGATGTTGCCCGGGTTCATCCGGTTCTCGGGGTCGAACGCCTTTTTCAGCTCGCGAAACGCCTGGAAGATGGTCGGCCCGTACATGCGCTGGAGGAACGGGCTCCGCGCCCGGCCGTCGCCGTGCTCGCTCGAGATCGTGCCACCGTACTCCAGCACCAGATCGGTGATCTCGTCGGCGATCGCCCGCACCTGCTCGAGCCCCCGCTCGGTCTTGAGATCGATCACCGGACGGATGTGCAGGCAGCCGACCGAACAGTGCCCGTAGCACGCGCCCTCGACGTCGTGCTTGCGCATGATGTCGCGGAAGCGCGGCACGAACTCGGGAATGTGCTTCGGATCCACGGCGGTGTCCTTCATCCCGAGCAAGAGGCCGAGTCCCGCCTTCCGGAGCTTCCAGATCGACTGCTGCTCCCCGGATTCGAGCGCGACGTGCGCCGCGTAGCCGAAGCGTTCCCGCGCTCGTCGAGCTTCCAGCTGCTCCACCTTCGCGCGCACTTCGTCCGCGGTGTCACCCGCGTATTCCACCATCAGGATCGCGCCCGGATCGCCCTTCACGAACGCGGCGCGCTGCGCGTGCTCGATGTTGGCGCGCGCCAGATCCAGGATCATCTTGTCGGTCAGCTCGACCGCGTACGGCCCGGTCTCGAGGATCGACTGCGACGACTCGAGCGCTTCCTGGATCTCGTGGTAGTGGATCACGTCGAGCGCGGTCGCCTTCGGTCGCCGCACGAGGCGCATCTTCGCCTCGACGATCGTCACGAACGTGCCTTCCGAGCCGACCACGAGCCGCGCCATGTTGAACGGCCGCCCGGACGCGATGCTCGCGTCGCGGCGGGGGAAGCGCGGCAGCTTTCCGTTCACCAGCTCCGCGAGGTTGTAGCCCGCGACGCGACGCCAGTGCCTGGGATAGCGCGCGATGATCTCGTCGCGATAGTGCTCGCGAATGCGTGCGACCTCGCGATAGATCTGGCCCTCGAGGTCCGGCTGCTTGCACTTCGCCGCGAACGTCGCCTCGTCCACTTCGCCGAACGTGACGCGCGTGCCGTCGACCAGAATGGCGGTCATCTCGATGACGTGATCGACGGTGAGCCCGTACGCGATCGAGTGCGAGCCACCCGAGTTGTTGCCGAGCATCCCGCCGACCGTCGCGCGGTTCGACGTCGAGGTGTCGGGACCGAAGAGCAGCCCCATCGGCCGGACGTGGTGGTTCAGCTCGTCCTGGACGAGCCCGGGCTGAACGCGCGCCCAGAGCTCCTCGCTGTTCACCTCGAGCACGTGGTTCATGGAGCGCGTCACGTCCATGACCAGCGCGCGATTGACCGTCTGACCGGTGAGCGACGTCCCGCCGCCGCGCGGGAGCAGCGCGACCTGGTTCTTCTTCGCCACGTCGATGACCGCGTGGACGTCATCGGCGTCGCGGGGCATGACGACGCCGATCGGCTCCACCTGGTACATGGACGCGTCGGTGGAGTAGAGCAGCCGCGACATCGGATCGAACCGGACGTCGCCGCGGACGGTGCGCTTGAGGTCGTGCTCGAGGTCGTTCACGCGGCCATTATAGCCGCCGCCTCAACGTGAGACGCCGTCGAAGCGCCGTCAGTTCCCGGTGAAGACGAAGCCGGCCCACGCAAACGGATGCGGAAAGGCGCGCATCGTTTCGGCCTGCGCCTGCCGGAGCGCCTCGACCGGGCCCGCGTTCAGACGGTCGTAGAAAACGCGCATCAGCTCGTAGCTCGCTCGATCGTCGACCTTCCACAGCGTCGTGACGACGGCCGGCGTCCCCGCGTAGAGGAACGCCCGCTGGAGCCCGACGAGCTCGTCGCCCCGCGAGAGCTTGCCGAGCCCGGTCTCACACGCCGACAAGACCACGAGGCGCGCGTGCAGGTCGAGGCCGAACAGCTCGCGCACCTCGAGCCGGCCGTCCTGCCCTGCGCCAGGGACGAGGAGCAGCGCCGAGGAGAGCGGGTCCGACTCGTTGACCTCGGCGTGCGTCGCGAAATGGATGAGTCGAGCGGCTTCCAGCCGGTTCTTGATCTCGGCCTCTGTCGCGTCTTCCTTCACCAGCACCGTCGCGTTCGGCGTGTGCTGGCCGACCATGCGCGCCTCGCGTTCCGCCCACCGGAGCGCGAGCCCAGGACCGAGGTCGGGATTCCCGACGGCCAGCGCACGATCGGTGGCACCGGTTCCCTTGTCGCCGAGATACCGAAGCACGCTTGCGCTCGGGAGCGTGGCGAGCGCGAAGTCCTCCACGAGCCAGCGTCCGTCCGGCGAGCGAAGAGCTCCGAACGGCAGGTAGTGCAGCACGCCGTGGGGCACGATCACGAGGCGGGTGCCCCGGATCTCCCCGCGAGCCGGCTCGAACAGCCGCCGATAAAGCGCCGTGGCGCGGGTCTGGACGTCGCGGAGCGGCGCCTGGTTGGCGATGGCGCCCCGGAACTGCCGGACCTGGCCAAGCAGAGTCTGGTAGTCCACGGGCAGGCGCACGACCTCCGCACGGTGGCGGTCGATCACCCATACGACCGTGTCGTCTCTTCCGGTCAGGTACTCGAGGAGCGTCGTGCCTTCGGGCAGCAACGCCTGGATCTCCGTCAGCGTCACCGGCTCGACGCGCATAAGCGAGGCCTGCTCGACGCTCTCCTTGCGGACGCGTTCCAGGAAGGCGCGGTAATCGCGACTGGCCGTTTCGACCAGCACGCGCGCCGTATCCGAGGGACTTTCTTCGCCGACGTCCTGACTTTGCGCCTGGGCCTCGGCCAGTCGAGCCCGGAGCTGCACCTCCTCGTCGACCAGCGCCCGCGTCTTTCCCTTGGAGAGCATGGTCTGATTCCCCAGGAGATCGAGAAAGGCTCGGGATCGACTTCGCTCGGCGAAGGCGAAGGCTTCATCCGGCCGGCGAGCCTCGAGCGCCAGCCGCACGGCCCGCTGATAGATCGCCTGCTTGTCTTCGAGAAACCCGCTCCGCTGCCCCGATTCGCCGAGCTCGCCGCGGACGTCCTCGATGTGGCGGGTCGCTTCGCGTGCCGAGGCGAGCGCCTCGTCGGTGCGGCCGAGCGCGCCGAGCACGCGGGCCAGGCCATCGTGGAGCCACACCAGCGCGTGAGGTCGATAGCGCGAGCGCCTTGGTCCAGTCCTGCCGCGCGAGCGCCAGGTCGCCCTGTTTCAGGAGAATCTCGCTTTCCAGCTCGTGGAGTCCGCTCAGCCGGGCGTACTTCATCGCCCGGTCGAACGTCGCCCCCGCCTCGGTGGACTGACCGAGAGCGACTTGGGCCCGGCCGAGTGCGAGCAGCGATTGGGCAACCTGGCGTCGGAGATTGTGCCGGGTCGTTTCCGGCGCGCGCTCGGGGAGACGCGAGATCCTGTCCTCGAAGGACTGCGCCGCGATGCTGGAGCGGGCCAGCGCCGTCTGGTAGTCCCCCTGGGCGTACACCACGTACGAAAGCGATCTGGAAAGGACACCGACCGCGGTGTCCGCGCGCCGCCCGGTTCGAGACTCGATGAACGCGAGGCCCTCCTCGAGAACCTTGCGAGCGCGAGCGAGATCGCCCACGAACCGATACGCCGAGCCGACCTGAGCGTACGCCACGGCCATCGTTAGCGCCGTCTCGCCGGATGAGAGATCGCCGCTTTTGAGCAGATCCATGGCGCGCTGGCCGGATTTCAATACCTTCTGGTACAGGCCGAGCCGGAGCGCCACCGCGGCGGCGGCGACGCTGGCCTTCCCGGCGCGGACCCGGTCGCCCTCTTGCTCGGCTTGGGCGGCCACACGCTCGTAGTACGCGAGCGCCTGGCGGCCCTCTCCGCGGTTGATCGCTTCCAGGACGTGGTCGAACTGGAGTGAGTACTCGCCGGGCCCCGGCTGCTCTGCCGGCGCACGCTCCGGCCGACCGCGGCCGCGACCCTGGCCGCGTTGCGCTTCGGCCATCGGGCCCGGCGCGATGACGGTGGCTCCGACCAGTACGATCAGCACGAGCACGCTCGCGCATCGCGCGCGCCGGTTATGGCCCATGGTCAGGGCCGGAGCCGGGACGCGCGCTCACTGCAAGGTCAGCGTTGCCGACGTGCCGCAGATCCGCTGGTAGCTGAACGGCGCCCCCGTACCGGTCGCGACGTTGACCGTCTCGACGACCGGCGTGGTGGGCTCGACGCGCACGAGGCTCGTCCCCGCGATGCGGTACGTGGCGTGAAGGTTGCCTATCGTCCCGGTGCTGGGGCCGGGGACGATGTCGGAGAAACTGCACGTCGTCGCCGTGCTGAATTCCTGCGCTCCCACGTCGAAGTTCCAGGTGCCGTTGCACTTCGACGTGACAACCAGGATTCGCGGCGACGTCGTGTTCCGGATGTTCGTGGTCACCTGATTCGCGTGATTCGTGACGCGGAGAAAGTGCGTCCCCGTCGGGTTCCCTCCCGGCAGAGGGTTCGGCTGGAAATCCGGGGCTGCCGTGAAGCCTTCAGTGTCCTCCACGCACGACCGGAACGAACTTCCCACGAGGGTGAAGGTCGCGGCGTGCGCCGGCATCGGCGTGAGCGTGAAGCATACCGAAAGAGCCGTGAAAGCGGTGAGGGCCAGGCGTCGGTTCATGACGGATCCTTTCTGTCGGCGAGGGAGATGACGCACCATGTCTCCGGCATTCCGTTTCGTACCGCCGGTCGAGACGAGGCGTCAAGGACGAAGTTCGTCAGGAACTTTCGTGTGGGAACTTTGGCCGCTGGAGCGTCAGAGACTGGCGAAGTCGCAGAGGGTCAGGCCGAGCGCGTGCGCCGCGGCGCGGGCTGCCGACGTCCCGAGCCCGACCATCTCGGTCTCGCGCTGGCGCCCGTAGCGGCTGAACGACAGGGCTTCGTCGAAGAACCCGGGGTGGGTCATGAACTCCGAGACGCCGGGCGGCAGGGTCGCCAGATGCGTCAGCGTCCGCGCCAGGGACCAGTAGGCCGCCGGCCCCGAGCCACCGAAGAAGTGATCCGGCGTCGGGAGCCGCAGCGCGCGGGCCTCGGCTCGCGCGCGCTCGTCCTCGCTCCGCACCGGCACGCCGAGCCTGCCCGCCGCGCGGAGGAACGCCTCGCGGACCGGGGCATAGAGCGCGACGTGATGGTGCGAGTCGAGATGCGTCGGCGGCTGCCCGACCAGCGAGAGGAATCGCTCGATCTGCGCATCGACCTCGCGCTCGACGTCCCGTGGCTCGGCGCGGGCCGTCGCGCGCCGCGCGTCGCGGACGAAGCGACCCTCGCTCCCGACGAGCGACCCGCCGTGCGTCAGCGGCTTCCCGAGCGTGAAATTCACGTGCAGGCCGAGCTTCAGACCCTGGTCGCGGGCTTCGGCGAGCAGGGGCTTCTCGACGTCTCCCGTGACGAGCACGGTGCTCGACGTGACGATGCCGTGACGATGGGCCGCCAGGATCCCGCGGCTCACCCCCGGCGTGAGCCCGAAGTCATCGGCGTTGACGATGAGCTTTCGCAGCATCCGGCGCGGTCACTTCCCCTGGACTTTCCGGAAATAGAGCCGGAGGGATTCCTTGAGCTGAGCCCGCGCGCCGGCCGACGTTTTCGCGTCTTCGAGCTGCTCGAGATCGAGCTGGAGCGGGACGCCTTCACGCTTGACGCCGTCGAGCTCGGCGGTGAGTCCGCACCGTTCGTCCGACTCGGTGAACACGAGCTTCGCGCGCGTGAACGTCCCGTCGTCCTGCGCCAGCTGGCGAACCGTATCGACGATCACGCGTTTGATCT
>QHRT01000264.1:13148-14621 GCA_003220195.1 Candidatus Rokuibacteriota bacterium
CGGCCATCGGCGTCAGTGTCCGGCGGCGGCGGCCGCGCCCAGGTGATCGAGCCCCGCTTCGAGCCCGCGGGACAGGACGCGCACGCCGATCGGCCGGGAGAAATTGAGCGTCGAATACGTTTCGGTCTTGGGAAGGACGGTGTGACCGCGACCCCGGAGCTTCTCCAGCGTCTGCTCCCCTACCCGATCGTCGATCTCGAGCGTCTCGCTTTCGGCGTGGAGCCGCGGCGCCTCGATCGCCTCCTGCAATGACCGCGCGCCGTCGATCAGGTTCGCGATGACTTGCGGAATCGCCGACACGATCTTGCGCCCGCCGGGCGCGCCGACCGTGAAATAGGGCTGCCCCCGCTTGAACCCCAGAGCCGGGACCATGTTGACCATCCCGCGCTTGCCCGGCGCCACGGAGTTCGGCCGGCCCTGCTCGGGATCGAACCAGAGCATGCCGTTGTTCAGCAAGATCCCCGTTCCGGGGACGACGACGCGCGAGCCCCACAGCGACACCGCGGTGTGGGTGAGCGACACCATGTTGCGGTCGCGATCGACCGCACAGACGTGGGTCGTGCATTCCTCTGCCTGTCGAGCGCGCGCGGAGCGATCGGCACCCGATGCGGATCGGCGAACCGCTGCGACGCTTTTCCCACGGAGCTCCGTCGCGATCTCGCGCGCGTACACGGTCGACGCGAACAGGTCCCAGTCGACCTTCACCTGCTCGGGATCGCCGAGATGCGCGAAGCGATCGCCGAATGCACGGCGCACGACGCGCGCCCGGAGGTCGAGACCGCCGACCGTGCGCCAGCCCACCCGCGAAGCCGGGAACTGTCCGAGCACGTTCAGGATCTCGAGCGCAGTGATCCCGCCGGTCGCCCCCGGGGAGAACGCGAGGTCGACGCTACGATACCGACCGGTGAGGGGCGCGCCGACGCGGACCTGGTACGCCGCCAGGTCGGCCTTGCCGATCAGACCGCCGTTTCGCGCCATGTCGTCTTGGATCGCCTGCGCGATCGCGCCGCGATAGAACGCCGCCGGCCCCTCCTTCGCGATCAGTCCGAGACTTCGCGCCAGGTCCGGATACGTCACGCGATCGCCCGGATTCGTCGAGGGCGGCCGATGGACGAAGCGCTCTTTGCGGAGATAGACGCGCGCCGTTTCCGGGAACGCGCTCAGCTCCTCCTGGAACTTGGCGTGATTGAGCGCCAGGTACCAGTCGGCCACGAACCCGTCGGTGGCGAGACGGATCGCCGGCAGGAGGACGTCGCGAAGCTCCATCGTGCCCCAGCGCTCGAGCGCCAGCGCGAGCCCCGCCACGGATCCGGGGACGGCGACGGAGAGATGGCCGAAGACGTTCGCCTCGTTCTCGACACGCGGCCACGCAAAGAGCGCGTCCGACACGCCGCCGATCACGCGGAACATGCCGTCGTGCGCGCGAAGCGGCGCCGTGCCATTGAAGTCGAGCGCGAGCGTCTCCCCGCGTTT
>QHRT01000264.1:14661-19204 GCA_003220195.1 Candidatus Rokuibacteriota bacterium
AATGCCGTCGCGACCGCCGCGTCGACCGCATTCCCGCCGCGGCCGAGAATGGTGGCGCCGACCTCTGCGCCGAGCGGATGCTCGGCGGTGACCATGCCGCGCGGGGCGAGCGGCGTTCGTTTCGTGACGCGGAGCTCGGAGCGAATCATCAAGCCCTCCCGGTGGGGGAACCCTCCTGGTGGGGGAACGTCATTCTTTCGGTGTCAGGTACTGCGTGATGTCGACGACCTTCGTTTCGGCGAAGTAGAGCCGCCAGCCGAGCGGATAGACCCACGCCTCGGTCGCGTGGCCCTGGATCATCGGCCAGAACTTTCGCGCGAGCTTTTCGATCTCCGCCTGGTCGCCGGTCTTGGTGTCCGGCGGCCCGAGGAGCATCACCACCTGCTCCTTCGTCATGCCGACCGTGACCTGCCGCTCGAAGCGGAACGTCGAGACGTCGAGAGAATTCGCCGCCTCGGGATGCTCGTTGAGATAGCGGCTGATCGAGCGCTCGAGCTGATCGTTCCAGCTCGCCTGTTCCTCGAAGTTCGGCTCGCGACCGTTCTGCGTCACGACACGATACGTCCACAGCATCTTGGCGGTCGGACCGTGCGTGCTGCGCTGCTCGACGGGCTTGGGAGTCATGAAACTGGCGCATCCGGCGATCACGACGGCGACCAGAGCGACGCTGAACGTCCTCAAAATCATGCGCCAAGCATAGCAGGCCCGCTCTCGAATGCGTGCACGCGCGAGGCGACGCCGGTTCGTGCCCCCTCCGAGCTAGAGCAGGGCTGACTCGAGCACGATCCCTCGATCGATGACGCGCGCCGCCTGGGCGACCAGCCGCCGCGTCTCCGCCGGGACCTCGTCGCTTTCCGCGAGCTGCCGCAGGAGATCGATCAGCCGCCGCATCGCGCGAATCAGATCGCCCTCGTGACCCCCGAACGACTCCTCGACGATACGGCTCCAGTCGTCCTGTCCCGACGCCCAGCGATACACCGAGGGCATGAAGCCGGCGTGGACCGCGGTCGCCATGCCGAGGTGGCGCGCGCGCTGCGCCTTGTCGATCGCGTCGGCCGCCGGCGCGATCAGCTCGAGGCGACGGCGCAGGCGGGATTGCTTCTTCAAGAACCCGCGCGCGATCATCGGCTCGCCGGACCGCGCTTCCTCGATGAGCGTCGAGCACACCGCGGCGGTTTCCGCGACGTTCAGATCGAGCAGGGCGCCACGCCACACGACGTCGGCGACCAGCAGCTCGTTGTCGTGTCTCAGGCTCGCGACCAGCCGGCCCTTCGGCTGGAGGTCACGGTCGTGGACCGCGTCGAACTGCTCCAGCACCTCGACCACCCGGAGAAATTCCTGCCAGTACGCGCCGCGGACGGCATCCAGCGCTTCGCGCCGCTGCGCGAGCCGTTGCTCCCGCCGCTCGATCTCGCGCCACGCCTGATCGCAGCGTGTCGTCGCGCCCCACGGACACCGGTGACACTCGATCTCGTGCACCATCGCCTCCGGACCACGCGCACGCTCGCGATCCAGCAGCTCGCGCACCGACAGTGCGGCGACCTCGTCCGCCAGATGGTGCAGCCGTCGAGGCTCGCGCCGGTGATCGCTCGGCACGTGAAAAGGCGGCGTCATCCAGAACACGCGCTTGACCAGGCCCCCCTTGAGCCGCACGACGGCGCCGTGCGGGAGCAGCGCCTCCACGAGCATCCGGTGGCCGCGGATCGAGTGGACGCCGAGGATGAGCGCCAGCGACGAACCGCCGCGCCGGCGCACCAGCGCGAGCCGGCCCGTTTCCGCCTCGAGGATCGAGCGCTCGCCACGACGCCCGCCATGGCCGAGCGCGCGGCGATGAGCTTCCGCTTCGGCGCGCGCGCGCCGGTACCGGCCGATGCGTGCGAACTCACCGCACGGCGCCTGGTACTCCCGCTCTCGCGCGAGCTCCGCTTCGAGCCGGGTCACGTCGGCTTCGAGCTCCCGGATCTTCTTCAAATTCTGATACTGACCGAACGACGACTCGATCCGACGACGCAGCTCTTCGGGTGGCGCGCCGGTGGCGAGGAGCAGCGCGACCGACCCGTAGCCCAGCTTGAACTGGCTCTCGATCGGCTCCGGCGACGCCTCGATCACGCGGATGATCTCGTCGAGTCCGTCGCGCGCGTCGAAGGCGATGACGCACTGGCCTTCCGGATCGATGCCGCGGCGGCCCACTTGGCCGGCATGTGGATGCCGAGCGACATGGTCTCGGTGGCGAAGACGACCTTGCAGCGGCCGCGCTCGAACAGGACCTCGATCAGGCGCTTGAGCCCGGGCAAGACTCCGGCGTGGTGCAGGCCGACACCGAGTCGAAGGCCCGCGAACACGGTCTGGTTCAGCGTCGATTCTCCGAGCGCCGGCGAGTCGGCCACCGCCTCGCGGATGGCCGCGTCGACCCCGCGAGCCTCGTCGCGGGTCAGGAGGCTCTTGCCCTCCTGGAGGACGTCGTCCAGCGCTCGCTCGCATCCGACGCGGCTGAAGATGAAATAGATCGCTGGAAGCCACCCCCGCGACGCGAGCTCGTCGATCAGCACCGGCGGGTCGACCACGCGGCGCGTGAACCAGCGGCTCCGCTCGTCGGGGCCGCGCGACTCGTCACCCACCACGCGAACGCGCCCGGCGCGCACGCGCTCGTAGTCGTGGACGTCGCCGGCCAGGTCCGCGATCGCGAACGACAGCGGCACCGGACGCGTCGGATGGTAGATCGGCACGATGGGGCGATGGACGATCGAGATCCAGTCGGCGATCTCGTTGACGTTGGCGACGGTCGCCGACAGCGCCACCAGGGCCACGTCGCTCGGCGCGTTGACGATGATCTCCTCCCACACCGTCCCTCGCCCCTCGTCGCCCATGTAGTGGCACTCGTCCAGCACGATGAACCCGAGATCCTCCATGCCGCCGCCGTAGAGCGCGTTGCGCAAGATCTCCGTCGTCATCACGAGCACGCGCGCGTGCGGGTTCACCTTGACGTCGCCGGTCAGGATGCCGACCTGGTCCTCGCCGTACGCGCGCACGAAGTCCGCGAACTTCTGGTTCGAGAGCGCCTTCAGCGGCGTCGTGTACGCAATGCGCCGGCCCTGCGCCAGCGCGAGATGGATCGCGAACTCCGCGACGAGGGTCTTGCCCGCACCTGTCGGTGCCGAGACGATGACCGACTGTCCGGCCTCGATCGCCCGGATCGCTTCGACCTGGAAGTCGTCGAGCTCGAAGGGAAAGCGCGCGCGGAAGGAGTCGAAAAGCTCCACGTTTTCACAGTAACACGCACGCGAGGCGGGTCGATCGTCGATCAGGCGGCGACGTCGACGGCGCGACGCCGAGGTCGCAGCCGGCAGCGCACCACCGCCGTCAGGAACTCGCGCGTGAGCGGCGTGTGGAGCGGTCGCGCCCGTCGGATCGGGACCGTCTCGAACGCCTCGACGGTGAACGAACTCTCGTCGAGGAGCCGCTCGAAGCGCCGGATCGTCATCTGATTGAGGCCGCCCTCCACTTCGGAAAATCGGCGGGCGCCGTCGAACTTGAAGTCCGAGCGCCAGCGGATCAGCGCGCTTTCGGTGAACACGAGATGCGCCCAGGGGAACACCGAGAAGAGGTGCCCGCCCAGCGGGTGGAACCACGGAGGCCCGAACGTCGCGAGAACCACCCCGTCGTCCCGGACCAGGGTACGCATGATGTCGAGAACCGCCGCGGGATCCTCGTAATGCTCGAATCCATCCATCGAGACGATGACGTCGGCGGTCTCCGTCGTGGCGGTGGTGAAAACACAGCGGGACTCCATGCCTTCGCGAGCGGATTTCTCCCGGGCCACCGCCAGCACCCGTTCGCGAAGATCGAGCCCGATCACGCGCCGCGCGCCGTGCTTCGCGAGCTCGATCGCATCCGTGCCGTCGCCGCAACCGAAGTCGATGACGGTCCGGTCCCGCACCAGAGTCCAGATCTCGGGTCCCAGCAGAGACTCGAGCTTGCTGCGGTGCCGGTACGCGGTCGCGACTTCCAACCGGTGGCGATCGGCAGCGAGCTTCTTCAGCAAGACATACCCGAACGTGCCGCCGATCACGCCCGGCCATCTGCCCGAGCGCGGCTGCCGATCGTTTCCGCGATGCCGTGACATACTTCTCCGCCTCCTGGTCGGGTCGGACGAAATCGAACGGAGAGACAGAACCACGAACCGTGCCATCGAAACCGGACGGACCGAGATCAAGCAGCGTTCTTTCAAGCTGGATGCCTTGAACGGGTCGACGTGCGGGTGACCCCGACGCCTGAACAAGGCCGTGCGCAATCGGCTGCAAGCGAATGCAACGACTCATTCGAAGGCCCAGGCCCTGGTCAAGAACTGGAACGCTGATTGTCGGAGTGCGAAAATCGCTCGTGCTCCGACGCCGTTCTGCGGATGACACCCGATGATCGTCTACCACGTCGCCATCCGGACCAGTGACGACTACCTGACCCGGCGCGAGGCTCATCGTCGCGCGCATCTCGAAAGACTCCAGGGCTTGCGCGCCGCCGGCGTCGTGATCGGCGGCGGGCCGGC
>QHRT01000264.1:19224-25364 GCA_003220195.1 Candidatus Rokuibacteriota bacterium
TCCAGCAACCGCCGCAGCTCCAGAAGGTGATCGAGGAAGATCCGTACTGGATCGGCGGCGCGTGGACCGGCTACACGCCGCGCAGCTTCAGCGAGTTCGTCGAGCCGTGGGAGATGGTGCCGGTCGTGATCGACGGCTCACGGCGCGTGACGATCGTCGAAGGCCCGGTCACCGATCGCGACATGGCCCAGTTCGCGCTGATCGAGATGCGCGGTGCCGGACGCATCGCGTTCGGTGGATTCTTCGAGGACGGTCGGAGCCTCGCGCTCGCGAAGTCCGCGGATGCCGACGAAGCCCTCGGCTGGTTCCGCGAGACCGGATTCTGGGCCGCCGCGGAGTTGACGGCGCGCGCCTTCCTGCACGTGCTGTAGCGGAACCCGTTTCAGGCGCTCCGCCGCGCGCGCGGATCGACCCTTTCGCCAGCCGCCTTCGCCGTCTCCGCGCCGCGCCTCGCGGCAGCCGCCTCGATCTCGGAATTGATCTCGGCGCCGATCAGCAGCACCGCGCTCGTCAGGTAGAGCCAGAGCAACAGGAGAATCACGCCGCCGATCGACCCGTAGGTCGCGTTGTAGTTCCCGAAGTACTCGACGTAGAGCCTGAGCCCGATCGACATCGTGACCCAGGCGAAGGTGGCGAAGAGCGACCCCGGCGTGATCCAGTACCAGCGCTGCCGGACCGCCGGCGCGGTGTAGTACACCAGCGCCACGCCGAACACGACGCAGAACACGGCGACCGGCCACTGCACGACGTTCCAGATGGCGACGGCGACGCCGCCGAACCCGATCCGGTTGCCGAGCAGGCTGCCGATCGTGCCGCCGAAGACCAGCAGGACCATCGCCACGAGCGCGAGCAACGACAGCGCGAGCGTGAGCCCGATCGCCAGGAGTCGCCTCCTCCACCACGGGCGTGGATCGCTCACCTCGTACGTGATGTCGAGCGCCGAGATCATCGAGCTGACGCCGGCCGACGCGGCCCACAACGCCGCGAGCGCACCAATGGAGAGCAGGCGCCCGCGCGCGCCACGGACGATCTCCCCGAGCGTCTTCTGCATCATCGACGCGGAGTCACCGGGCAGGACATCTTGAAGATAGGCCATCATCCGGTCGATCAGCCCCGGCACCGGCAGCATCCCGAAGAGCGTCGTGAGGAACAGGAGCGTCGGAAACAGCGCGAAGAGGAAATAGTAGGCGAGCGCGGCCGCCCGGTCGAAGATCTCGTCCTCGTCGATCTCGTGGTAGACCCGGCGCGCCAGCGTCGGCAGGCTGAGACCGCCGAGGTTCCACGGCGACGCCGGTCCGGATTCGGGACCGGGCGGGATGCCGAGCGAACGCGTGAGCTGAACGCTCATCCGGCCTGTCCGTTCAAAGCCGATGCCACCCACCGACGAGAAGCCCGTGGCTCGCCGGTTGTAAGCGTGGCTCGCCTGTTGTAAGCGTGGCTCGCCTCTCGTGAGCCTGGTTCCGGGACTCGCCTCGAGGGGAACGCTGTTCTTTCGCCGAGACCCCGAAGGAGACGATCATGGCGCGAACCACCGCCGATCCCCAGCGCACGAAATACCTGCTCGACGAGAAGGACATTCCGTCGAAGTGGTACAACATCCAGGCTGATCTGAAGACTCCCGCTCCGCCGGTGCTCCATCCCGCGACGGGTCAACCGATCGGACCCGAAGATCTCGCGCCGCTCTTCCCGATGGAGCTGATCAAGCAGGAGGTCAGCACCCGGCGCTGGATCCCGATCCCGGACGGCGTGCGCGACGTGCTCCGGCTCTGGCGGCCGAGCCCGCTCGTGCGCGCGCGAAGGCTCGAGCAGACGCTCGATACCCCGGCGCGGATCTACTACAAGTACGAGGGCGTCAGCCCGGCCGGCAGCCACAAGCCGAACACGGCCGTGGCGCAGGCGTACTACAACAAGCAGGAAGGCGTCGCACGCCTCAGCACCGAGACCGGAGCCGGCCAGTGGGGCTCCGCGCTCGCGTTCGCCAGCACGCTCTTCGGCCTCCAGTGCAAGGTCTACATGGTGAAGGTGTCGTACCAGCAGAAGCCGTATCGCCGCATCATGATGGAGACGTGGGGTGCCTCGGTCGTGGCGAGCCCGAGCCCGGACACGGAGTCCGGGAAGAAAGTGCTCGAGAAGGATCCGGACTCCCCGGGCAGCCTCGGCATCGCGATCAGCGAGGCGGTCGAGGACGCCGCCACGCGTGACGACACGAAGTATTCGCTCGGCTCGGTGCTGAACCACGTGCTGATGCACCAGACGGTGATCGGGCTCGAGGCCAAGAAACAGCTCGCGAAAGCCGACGACGAGGCCGACATCGTGATCGGCTGCGCGGGCGGCGGCTCGAACTTCGCCGGCCTCACCTTCCCGTTCGCCGCCGACAAGCTCACCGGCAAGAAACGAGAGCTCCGCATCATCGCCGTCGAGCCGAGCGCCTGCCCCAGCCTGACGAAGGGCACGTACACCTACGACTTCGGCGACACCATCGGTCTCACCCCGCTCGTGAAGATGCACACGCTCGGTCATAGCTTCGTGCCCGCACCGCTCCACGCCGGCGGGCTCCGGTATCACGGCATGGCGCCGCTCGTCTCGAAGCTCCACGACGAGGGCGTGATCGAGGCCGTCGCGGTTCCGCAGCTGGCGACGTTCGAGGCCGCGCTGCAGTTCGCGCGCAGCGAGGGCATCATTCCGGCGCCGGAGTCGGCGCACGCGATCCGCGTGGCGATCGACGAGGCGTTGCGCGCCAGGGAAGCCGGTCAGCCGCGCACGATCCTCTTCAACCTCTCGGGTCACGGCCACTTCGATCTCGGCGCGTACGAGGCGTACTTTGCCGGGAAGCTGGAAGACTACGAGTACCCGGCCGAGAAGATCGCGGAAGCGTTGCGGGGTGTGCCGCAGGTGAAGGCGTGAAAAAGATCGCACGACGCGCGTTCTTGCAACTGGGAGCCGGCGGCGCCGTCGTCGCCACGCTCGGCGGCACACCACGACTCGCGCGCGCTCAGGGCAAGGGCAAGGTCAGGCTCGCGTACCTCCAGCTCGGCTGGGCCGCGACCGAGATCATCCACAAGGAAGATCTGCTCGGAAAGCGCGGCTGGTCGGCCGAGTACTCGATCGTTCCCGGCGCGCCCGGACCGCTTCTGAACCAGCTCGCGTCGAAGAACGTCGACGCGATCGACATGTCGTTCGCGCTCGCGGCGAAGGCGTTCGAGGACAGCGTGCCCTTCCGCGTGACCGGCGTCGCGACGGCCGTGCTCGGCGCGATCATCGCGCGCAAGGACGCCGGGCTGACGAAGGTCGAGGACCTCAAGGGCAAGAAGATCACCGCCATCGTCGGGACGTCCACGTTCTTCGACATCCGCGCACTGACGCTGAAGGGCTACGGGTTCGACCTGTCGAAGGACACGCAGATCGTCACCGCGACGTCGCCGCCGGACATGGTCACGCTCCTCGGCAAGAAGGACGTGGACGCGATCATCGCCTGGCAGCCGATCACCGATCAGGTGGTGCTGCGCGGCGAAGGCCTCTATCTCGCAAAGCAGATCGATCTCTGGCGCAAGGCGACGGGCCGGCCGACCGGGTTCCCCGTCCACGTCTGCTACCTGGTGCACTCGGACTTCCTCGCGAAGAACCCCACGATCGCCCAGGATCTGAACGACGCGCAGAAGGACGCGGTCGACATCTGGTACGGCAAGCCGCAGCGCGCGATCGAGATCGTGACCGAGGTGACGAAGCTCCCGAAAGACGTGGTGCAGGTCGCGCACAAGGAGACCGTGCGCATGCTCTCGGGGCTGCCGGACGAGCAGGTCGAAACGCTCGTGGCGCAGCTCAAGATCAACAAGGAGTTCGGGTTCCTCAAATCCGACCTCTGGGACAATCCCGACCGCATCCGCAAGGAATTCTTCTATCGAACGTGAGCGCTGGCGTCTGACCGAGCGTCTCCACCTCGCGACGCTGGTCGTGTTCGCGCTGGCGGTGGTCATCTGGACGGGGTTGTCCTGGAAGTACGGGGCGTATGTCCTGCCGTCGCCCTGGTCGGTCGTCAAAGGCCTCGTCGACGTGCTCCGGAGCGGCGAGATCTGGACGCACACCGGCGCCTCGCTCTTCCGGATCGCCGTCGGCTTCGGCGGCGCCGTCGTCGTCGGACTCCTGATGGGGCTCGTCGCGTTCCTCTCGAGAACTGCGCGGACAGTCGTCCGCGATCTCGTGACCGTCCTCAATTCGACGTCCGTGTTCGTCTGGATCGTGATCGCGATCATCTGGTTCGGGCTCTCGAACTGGGCGCCGATTTTCACCACGTTCATGATCACTTTGCCGGTGGTCGCAGCGAACCTGGTCGAAGGTGTGGACAGCGTCGACCGCCGGTTGCTCGAGATGGGCGACGCCTACCGTCTCGGCGGAGGCGCGAAGTTCCGGGCGATCGTGGTGCCCTCGACGCTCCCCTACCTGGTCGCCGGCATGAAGGTCGGCTTCGGGCTCGCGCTCAAGGTGTCCGTCGTGGCCGAGATCTCATGATCCTGGTCATGATGCTCACCGACTCTCTGGTCTTCGACCGGATGGCGCGACGGCTCACGCGATGGCGCTGAAGCTGCTCGTCGACGACGTCGCCAAGGACTACCTGATCCCGATCATCGCCGGCGTGTCGTTCGAGGTCGACGCGGGGGAGTTCGTGTGTCTCCTCGGCCCGAACGGCTGCGGCAAGACGACGCTCCTGCGCATCGTCGGCGGCCTCGAGCCCGCGACGCGCGGCCGGGTGCTCCTGGACGGCGAGCCGATCGTCGCGGGACAGCCGCACGCGCGGCGCGTCGGCGTCGTCTTCCAGGAAGATCGGTTGCTCCCCTGGCTCACGTTGCTGGACAACGTCGCCCTCGTCCTCAAACCGCTCGCCCTCGGAACGAATGCGCGCCACGAAATCGCGCGCCGCTACCTCCGCCTGGTCGGGCTCGATGGCTTCGAGAGCTACTATCCCGGACGCGTCTCGGGCGGCATGCGCCAGCGCGCGGCGATCGCCCGCGCGCTGGCGATCGAACCGGACGTGCTGTTGATGGACGAGCCCTTCGGGGCGCTCGACGCGCAGAACCGGCGCATCATGCAACGGGAGGTCCGTCGCATCTGGCAGGAGACGGGACGCACGATCCTCTTCGTGACCCACGCGATCGAGGAGGCGGTGGCGATCGGGACCACGCTGATCATGCTGTCGGCGCGACCGTCGCGGATCCGCGAACGAATCCGGAACGACGCCGGGACGGATCGAGTGAAGCTCAGCGAAGACTTGAATACGATGATCATGGAAGAAGTCGAACGGCAGCAGGGCAGGACCATGCCGTGAGACGACCGCTGCTCCTGGCCGCGCTCCTCGCGCTCGCTGCTCCGCCGGCGAGCCATGCGCAGGTCTTCCTCGCGTCCACGCCCCATCCGGATTTTTCGATCGGTCCGCTGTTCGTCGTGGCCAACGTCCGATCGGACCTGAGCACGGTGACCGTGAACGTCTCCTTCAGCCTGACGCCGCGGCCGAACCGCCGCGTGGAGGACATCGCGCAAGACCTGTATCTCCTGTGGCCGGCGGAGGTGGCGGAGAGCACGGCGCCCGGCGACGCCGACCCGGCGCTGACCCGGTTCCTCGAAGCGCGTGGATTCACCGTCGTGCGGACCGGTCGGCTCACGCTCCGCACGCGCGACCGGATGCAGCTCGGCACCGGCGTGCCCGGCGAGCTGATCGGCGAGGTCGCATCGTACGCGACGTTCGTCCGTCCCGGCCCGGCGAGCCTGCTCGGCACCGGCACGTACGTCAAGATCCCGTGGACACCGAAGATGGCGTACCTGCTCTCGGTCATGACGCTCGGGCTCCCGCTCAGAGGCCTCGTCACGCCGAAGGCCGCCACGTGGGTCTCGGAAACCTTCTGGGGCCGGCGCTGGATCATCACGGCGGGCTATGGCGACGTCGGCTCCCTGGTGCTGCCGCTCTACCCGCTCTACTTCGAGCGGCGCGCGAACGTCGTGCATCTCGCGCGCGAGTTCTCGCTGGTGATCGTGAACTTCGCCGACTCCGACCACCTCCACATCGACGAGATCAGCCCGGCGAGCGCGTCGCGCCGCCAGAGCCGGCTCCGCGCGAGCACCGAGCTGGTCTCGCTCACGCTCTCGCCGTC
>QHRT01000265.1:0-9154 GCA_003220195.1 Candidatus Rokuibacteriota bacterium
CGGCTCAGGCCCATCGTCCAGGCCTCGGCCGGGGCATTCGGGAACGCGGCGACTCGTTTCGAGACCTACGTCGCGTCGACGGGCCCCTACGCGTACGGCTCGTATCCCGACATCGACGGCCTCATCCGCGAGCAGGCCGGCGAGACCGACCGCGTCAAGCGCGAGGCCATGCTTCACCGCATCCAGCAGCTGATCCACGACAAGGTCATGTACGCGCCGCTCATCGAGCAGGCGGGCCTCGCCGCGTACGGGCCTCGCGTCGCCGAGCCGGCCGTCGGGCTCATCACGAACATGGCGACGTCGGCGCCGTACGAGGAGCTGCGGCTGAAAGGTAAGTGATCGACGACCGCGGACCTACTTCTTCAACCAGACCTTCTCGAAAAAGGTCAGGCTGCCATTGTCCGTTCGAAGCCTCGAACCCCGGCGCTTGTTCTGCCACTGGATCGCAAAATGTTCTCCGGATCATACTTCGCCTCGAGCGTCGATCGACTGCGCGGCGACGTGTGGCGACGGCGTGGCGCAGCCAATGTGAGCTGCCTCCGGGACGTGCCGTACTCGTAGCCACCAGCGACGCGCTCCTCATTGCACGACCAAGGTCGCGCCCACGGTCCGGATCAGGCCCGTCGCCGACGTCGCTCGGATCGTCAGCGCGTAGGTGCCGGGCAGGGTGGACCGCACGGTCTTGATCGTCATGGTGCTCCTCGCCGACGTGGCGCCGCCTGACGTGAACGTGACCGTGCCCCGCGAGAACGACGCCGGCGCGCCGGCGGGAAGACCCTGGACCGGGCCGAGGGTCACTGTCCCGGTGAAGCCGGTGAGCGAAGTGACGGTCACCGTATAGCTCGTGCTCTTCCCGCGCTTGACGGTGCGCGAGACGGGACTGACCGAGAGCGCGAAATCCTTCACGGCCAGGGTGACGGTGGTGGCGTGGACGACGCCACCCGCCGTTCCCGTGATGGTCAGGACGTACGTCCCGCCGGTGGTCGCGCTCGTCGTCGTGATCGTGAGCGTCGCCGTGGCAGGCGTGGCTCCCGGCGAGACCGAGCTCGGTGAGAACCGGCCAGTAGCGCCCGCCGGGAGGCCGCTCACCGAGAGGTCGACTGCTCCGCTGAATCCGTTCAGCGCGGTGACGGTCACGGTGTATGTCGGGGTGGCGCCCGGGAGCACGGCCGGCGGGGACGCGGGCACGGCGGCGATGGAGAAGTCAGACGTGGAAGTCGCGTCCGTGATCTGGATGGCGCTGACCCACGTGCCCCACTCCGTGCTGCCCCCAAAATTCTTCGCGTACTCCCCCGCATGCCAGATCGTGAGGCCGTCGTGCGGATCGAGCGCCGTCCCCGCATAGTCTCCGTAGCGCGTCGAGAGGAAGGTCCCTTCCCCCGTCTTGAGGATGGCTTCGGACCCGAGCGGACCGGACGCGGAGAGAGCGGAGAGAGTCGTGTAGGCGAGTCCTGCGTACTCGGCGGTCGACGAGTAGGAGTAGGCGAGCGCTACCCGGGCGTTCTTATCGACGGCCAGGCTCGGGAAGTAGCGGTACCGGATCGGATTCGTCGAGTCGGCGACGATCCCTTCCTGGAGCAGCGCCGGCGGCCCGTCCAGGCTCCCCAGCTGGTACCACTGCACGCATGCGACGGTGGCCGCTCCTTGCGTGCAGCCGATGGCGTGCGCCGCGTAGACGGTGTTGTTGAACCAGTAGGCGGTGAGGTTCCGCGCGTCATTGGTGGTGATGAGAAAGGTTGTGCCCGGTTGCGGCGCGTTGGGCGGTTGCGTGTAGGACGAGACCGCCACGTGACCCTGCTGCGTGAAGACGTTGGCCCCGAAGGGATCGCGCCACTTCCAGAGCGTGACGGTCGAGGCGGCGAGCGGGGGGTCCGATGGATTGGAGGCGGAGACGAAGTACATGCCGGCCGTCCCTG
Source organism: Candidatus Rokuibacteriota bacterium (assembly GCA_003220195.1). Classification (GTDB taxonomy): domain Bacteria; phylum Methylomirabilota; class Methylomirabilia; order Rokubacteriales; family CSP1-6; genus AR8. The sequence goes on from QHRT01000265.1 coordinate 1,917, forward strand.
CCCCCTGGGCCGGCGTGAGCGAGTCCGCCGGCAGGCCCGACTCCGGGTCGTTCCCGACCACGACGATCTGAGGATTGGTGTTAATGCCCGCATAGAGGTCGCCCTTCCTGAAGGCGTATGCGCGGGCGTGATCGAAGAAGGGCTCCCCGTTCGCGTCGCAGCAGAGGACGAGGTTGCCCGTCACGTAGAGCTGACCGTCCCCGCTGAAAACGCCACGCGGGAAATCCAGCACGGACGTGAAGGGCGAGATTGGAAACGCGTAGATGGTCCAGAATCCCGTCGGATCCCCGGTCTGGCTGACCGCGATGCAGAGGCTCGAGGTAAAGAACAGCTGGTCGAACGAGATCATCGTCAGCATGAACCGGTCGCCGGCGGAGTCGTAGTCGGTGGAGGGATCCGAGACGAGTCCGAAGAAGTCGTTGGCGGCTGTGTAACAGTTCGGATGGTTTCCGAAGAACGTGTTGAGGTCGGCCGCGGACACCGCGACCGTCGCCCCGGAGAGCGTGCCCGTCACGTCGTACGTCTTGACCCAGATGCGCACGGTGTCGTTTACCGCCTCGACGACGTGGGTGGGGCCGACGGCGATGGCCCCATCCGGGGGATCGACGTCGAGCGCCCCCGAGGCCTCATCGACCCCGTCCAGCCCCAGGAGCGTCGAGGACGGCGCACCCGCGGCGCCAGAACCTAGAGATCCGCTCGGCGCAGCGAGCTCCGTCCGCTTCTTCGCGAGATCCAGGGCCTCAATGCCTTTCGGATGGAAAAACGGCTTCTTGTGCTTCGGGCCCTTGGCGCCGTGCGGCTTGCCTGACTCTACGAGGTGCGTGAAGACCGGCGACTCGGCCGCGGCCGTTGCCACCAGGACGAGGGGGAACGCGAGAAGGAAGAACGCCACCGGAAGGATGCGCGCCGTGAAGGTCCTCATGCCAACTCCCGCCCCTGCGTTCTTCGGCAGGGATCGACCGCCGGCCCCTCCACGTCGGCATCCGCGCACTCGCGGACACCTCGTCGTAGCCGCGAAGCACGGTATCGAGTGGACAGCGGGTGTGTCAACAGTGTCGTGACGCGGTGCGCGTCAGCGCATCTGTTCTCTGCGCCGCGCCTGTGGTATGCAGAGCCCGGTCTCCGGTGGTCGAGGGCGCGTGAATCGGCGACTCGCTGAGGGAGAACAATGGCCACATCGATGCGACTCACCGTTGCGGATGCGATCTCTCCTTCCTACTTCGTGGCGATCGCCGCCGTGGAGCTCGGCTTCTTCCAGCAGGAAGGCATCGAGATGGAGTTCGTCTTCTCTCCTCCCGATCCATCGCACGCGATGAGGGACGGAGCGATCGACTTCATCGGGGGCTCTCCCTATACCAGCCTGCGGGCCTTCCCCGGCTGGCGGGGCGGCGCCCTCCTGTGCGCCCTCTCCCACGACAACTACTGGTTCCTGGCGGTCCGCTCCGACATCAAATGCGAACGGGGAGACGTCAGCGCGGTGAAAGGATTGCGCCTGACCGCTTCCGCCCTCCCTGGCCTGACCCTGAAGCGGCTACTCGAGGAAGCGGGCCTCGATCTTCAGCGCGATAACGTCCGCATCGTCCCCACTCGCCACCGGACCAGTCCCAACTGGGCCTGGGATGGCGTCGACGCCCTCGAGCAGGGCATCGCCGACGGCTACTGGGGCAACGGCCTGCGCGCGGACCTGGGGGTCAAGCGCGGCATCGCGAAGATCCTCATCGACGTGCGCCGGGGCGACGGACCGCCCGCTGCCCGTCACTGGACCTTTCCGGCGCTCGCGACCACGGAGCGGCTGGTCAAGGAGCATCCGGACATCGCGGCCGGGGCCGTGCGCGCCATCGTGAAAACCCAGCGGGCGCTCCGGGCCGATCCGCAGCTCGGCGCGAAGGCGGCGCAACGCCTGTTTCCGGCGGAGGAGGCAGGTCTCATCGCTTACGAGGTGGCGCGCGATGCCTCCTTCTACAACGCGACCATCACCGAGGCGATGGTGGCTCACATCAGCCGGTTCGCCCGCGAGATCGGCACGCTGGAAGGGGAAGTCCGTTACGGCGAACTGGTCGCGACGCAGTTCGCTCCACTGTGGCAGGGGTAGCCGTGCGCCAGGGTCATGGTGAAAACGCGTTCAGGCGGTCACCGTGTGGGACTTCAAGGAGGTACTCTCGACCACTCTGGTGCGGGACGGCACGACGCAGCTCGTGTTCCTCTACGCCGCAGACCCGATCGCTCGGCCACGCGCAGCGATCGCACGTTGTCGGGATGAATGACGGACACGACCGGGCAGGCGCATCGGCTCAGGAGCGGTTCAGCGGCGGCACCTCGCGCAGCCGCTGGTCCACGAAACGCCAGCGGTGGCCCTCGGGATCGAGCGCCTCGTAGGCGCGTGCGCTCGCGCTCTGGCCGCGCGGCGCCCTGGCGATCCGTGCACCCGCGGCGAGCGCGCGCTGATAGTGCGCCTCGACGTCGGCGACGGCCACGCTGAGGTACTGACTCTCGATGCCGCCGCTCTTCGGGCTGATCGCGCCGTGGGCGCCCTGCGTTCCGATCCCGATCACGCTGTCGCCGAACTCGACGATCGCGTGGTGGATCACGCCGTCCGCGCCCTCCATCCGCGAGGTCGGAATCTCGTGGAACCCGAACGCGCGCTCCAGGAACGAGAGCGCGGCGCGGATGTCTTGATACGGCAGCTGGGGAATGATCGTCGGTCGGTGCCTGGGCTCGACCTCCTGCCGGATTGCCGCCATGAGCTCTTCCTTTCCCCGGTCGAGCGCCGCCGGCTCGAACGCGGCCTCGCGCCGCAGCTTCCTCGCCAGGTCGACCGGCTTCATCGCGATCTATCCTTCCTTTTCCCCTTCGGCTCGAGCAGTTCGCGCAGGCGCGCGCGGGCGCGATGGAGCCGCGAGCGCACCGTGCCGATCGGCAAGTCGAGCGCCTCGGCCACGCTCTGGTACGAGAGATCCTCCCACGCGAAGAGCAGGAGCGCCTCGCGCTCGTCGTCCGGCAGCTTCTCGATCGCGTCGGCCACGCGCGGGAACAGCACGCGCGCGTCGAGCGCCGCGGCGCTCGCTCGCCGATCGGTCGCCTCGCGACTCGCCGCCATCCGCGCGCTCGCGCGCAGCCGCCGGGCCTCGCCACGTCGGTGCTTCAACAACAAGTTCGAGCCGATCCCGTACAGCCACGGGAGCGCGCTCGTGCGCGACGCGTCGAACGTCTTGCGCCGCTCGAACGCGATCCGGAACAGCTCGCCGACCAGGCCCTCCGCGATCCTGGCGCCCACCCGCCGGCCCAGGAAGCGCAGCAGGGTGGCCGCGTGGCGGTCGTAGATCAGCCCGAACGCTTCGGACTCGCCCAGCGAGCGGCCGATCACCTCCGCGTCCGAGAGAGAGCTCATCGTCTTCTCTTTTCCCGATCGCGGGGTCGAGTTCGCGGAGAAGAGCCACCGATCTTTGGCGGCTGCGCTCCGGCAAGGACACGGTGAACTCGCGCCGGCCGATCACCGGCCCACCACTCCACACCCGTCGTCACCACTCTGGAGCCGCCAGGTCGCGGCGGAGACACCTCAACCGCGGTAGTCGGGGTTGGGCCGCTTCATCTCGAAGATCTGGTGGATGTGGCTGTAGAGGTTGCCGGTGAGACGACCGAGCGGTTTCAGCCGGTGCATGTCGAAGCGGCCCGTCGTCGGATCGTAGACGTCGTCGCGCACGTGCCAGTGCACAACCTCGCCGATCGTCAGGTGGGCTCTTCCCACGGGCAGGATCTTCACGACGTTGCACTCCATGCTGATCGGCGCTTCCGCAACGCGCGGCGCCGTCACCTTCGTGGCGGGCACGGCGGTCAGCTTCGACAGCGCGAACTCGTCGACCTCGGGCAAATATTCGCCCGACGTCAGGTTCATCTGCTCCGCGCAGTCGTCGTCGACGATGTTCACCACGAACTGGCCGAGGGCCTCGACGTTGGTGAGCGTATCCTTCTTCCCGCTGGCGCGCGGCGAGCAGGAGAACGCGATCGTCGGCGGCTGATCCGTGATCGCCATGAAATAGCTGAACGGCGCCAGGTTCGGCATGCCGGCGGCGTCGTAGGTCGACACCCATGCGATCGGGCGCGGGACGACCGAACTGATGAGGAGCTTGTAGATCGAGGTCTGATCGAGCGTGCCGGGATCGATTTGCATGGCGGCCAGTATACGGCGGCGTGATTCGGCGAGACCATCGCGCGCCTATCCAGGTCGCTGCCTGTCGCCCGACCAGCAGCTTGCGACGCGCGTCGGGTCGCAGCGCATCCACGTCACGATGCGGTGGTGATCAGCGCAAGGAGTCTCTCATGACGCAGGACAGCAGCATTTTCTGGAAGGGCTCGCGCGTGGAATTGCGTGCGGCCGGTTTCGATCCGGATCACGCCGAGCAGACCAACGCGGTGGTGACGATCGCCAGCCCCTGGACCAACGCGCACCGCTGCAACAACCGGGTGCGCGCGCTCGGCGACCTTCTCGTCGAACTGGTCGGCGACGCTGACGCAGGGCACACCGACCGCGGGCTACAGCCTGGTGTCGCGCGATGTGGTGGCCGACTGCTTCGAGCTCGGCCACTACGCGCACCACGGCGACGCGATGATCGTGATCTCCGGCTGCGACAAGAGCGGGGCGGCCGCGCTGATGCCGCTGGCGCGCACCAACGCGTTCGGCCTGGTGCTCTACCCGGGGACCAGCTCGCCGGGGTGCGTGGCGTTCGAGCCGTGGGCGAGCAAGGGCGCGAACCTGACGATCATGGACTGGGCGGAGGGCCGCGCCGCCCAGGAGGCCGGCCGGATCTCGGCGGAGGAACTGCGCGACCTCGAACGCGCCGTGATGCCCGGCAGCGGGACCTGCGGCGCGATGTTCACCGCGAACACGATGAGCACGATCGCGGAGGCGATCGGGATGATGCTGCCGCGCGGCGCCTCGCACGCGGCCGACTACGACGCGCGCAGTGACATCCACGCGGACGTCCGCGCGCAGGCGCGCGCGTCGGTCGAGGCACTGTACCGGCTGATGGACGCCGGCATCCGCCCGCGCGACATCATGACCGAGCACGCCTTCGAGAACGCGATCGTGACCGCCTATGCGATGGGCGGATCGACCAACATGTACCTGCACCTGCTCGCGATCGCGCGCGAGGCGCAGGTGGCTGTCACGATCGAGCGCATCCAGGCGGTCGGCGAACGGATCCCGCTGATCGCGAATCTCCAGCCGCACGGCCTGTACGCGATGGCGGCGCTGCACGCGATCGGCGGCGTGCCGATCGTGATGAAGGAGCTGCTGCGCCACGGCGTGCTGCACGGCCACGTCATGACCGTCACCGGCGAGACGCTCGCCGAGAACCTCGCCCGCGTGCCGACGCTCGACGAGCTCGGCCCGCAGGACGTCGTCTTTCCGGTCGCGCGCCCGCTGGCGGCGCCGAACCATCACATCAGCGTGCTCAGGGGCAACCTCGCGCCGGAGAGCTGCGTGCTGAAGCTGTCGGGCAAGACGCTCGCGAAGGGCGTGTTCCGCGGCACGGCCCGCGTGTTCGAGTCCGAGGCCGACACGATGGCCGCGATCCGCGCCGGCCAGATCGTGCCGGGCGACGTCGTCGTGGTACGTAACGTCGGCCCGGTCGGTGGCCCTGGCATGCCGGAGATGGTCATGCTGACGATCCAGCTGCAGGGCCGCGGTCTCGGCGAGGACGTCGCGCTCATCACCGACGGCCGCTTCTCCGGCGTGTCGCACGGCATCCTGATCGGGCACATCTCGCCGGAGGCCGCGCGCGGCGGCCCGATCGCGGCAGTGCGCGACGGCGACACGATCGTCATCGATCCCGGGCGACGGACACTGAACCTCGAGGTGTCCGACGAAGAGATCGCACGGCGCATGGCCGACTGGCGGCCGCCCGAGCGGGCCGAGGCGATCCGTCCGGGATCGGTGCACGACAAGTACATCCGGCTGGTGTCGTCCGCGCATTACGGCTGCGTGGTGTAGACGTCCGCCTGGATACGGGACGCCCGGTAGACGATCTCGCCGCCTACCAGCGTCAGCACCGGCCGGATCTCGGGAATGAGCGCCTCGTCGCACGTGAAGACGTCGTCGGAAAGGACGACGACGTCGGCTTGTTTGCCGACTTCCAGCGAGCCGAGGTCGCGCTCCCGCCGGGAGGCGAACGCGTTCCACGTCGTGAAGGACCGCACCGCCTCCTCGCGCGTCATGCGCTGCTCCGGCTGCCAGCCGTGGTCGTCATTCGTGCGCGGGCGACGCGTGACGGCGGCGTGGATGCCGTGGAACGGATTCGGGCTCTCCACGGGAAAGTCCGAGCCGCCGGCGATGACGACGCCGGTGGCCAGCAGCGAGCGCCAGGCGTACGCGCCGCGCAGCCGCTCGGGGCCGAGCCGCTCGGCGGCCCACGCCATGTCCGACGTGCAGTGCGTGGCCTGCATGCTCGGCAGCACGCCGAGGTGCCTGAAGCGCGGCACGTCGCGCTCGGTGAGGATCTGCGCGTGCTCGATGCGAAGGCGGTGATCGGGCCGCGGCGCGCGGGCGAGCGCGCGCTCGAACGCGTCGAGGACGAGCGTGTTCGCGCGATCGCCGATCGCGTGCACGCACACCTGGAAGCCCCGGCCGAGCGCGTCGAGCGTCAGCCGCTCCACTTCGGGGCCATCCATCAGCACGAGACCGGTGTTGCCGGGATCGTCGCAGTAGGGCTCGTGCAGCGCGGCGCCGCGCGAGCCAAGCGCGCCGTCGGCCATGAGCTTGAGCGCGCCGATCGCGAGGCGGCCATCAGCAAGACGCTCGGGTCCGCGCTCGCGGTAGTGTTCCCACGTCGACTTCGAACGGGCGGCGACGGCGACGTAGTTGCGGAACGGAAACTCCCCGCGCTCGAGCAGCCGCCGATAGGAGGCGAGCGCGTAGAGCTCCGCGCCCATCTCGTGGATGCCGGTGAGGCCTCCGGCCAGGCAGTCCGCGAGGCACTCGCGGACTGCGCGATCGAACTGCGCGTCGGTGGGCCGCGGCTCCACGGCGTGGAGCAGGCGCTGCGCCGTGTCCACGAGCAGCCCGGTCGGGTCGCCGCGCGCATCCCGCGCGATGAGGCCGCCGTCGGGATCGCGCGTGGCGCGCTCGATGCCGGCGGCGTGCAGCGCGGCGGAGTTCGCCCACGTCGCATGCCCGTCGATGCGCACGAGCGCGACCGGATGATCGGGCGCGACCCGGTCGAGCGTGGCCCCGGACGGAAAGC
>QHRT01000265.1:9208-13317 GCA_003220195.1 Candidatus Rokuibacteriota bacterium
CGGAGTCGGCGCCCCGCAGATCCAGCGTGAGACGAACACGCGCCAGGTGCATCAGGTGGCCGTGCGCGTCGACAAGCCCGGGTAGCGCGGCACGCCCACCGAGGTCGACGATGTCTTCGCCCGGCGCGGCATTGACGTCACCGCGCCGTCCCGCGAACGCCACCCGGCCGTCGAGCACGACCAGCGTGTCGGCGATCATCCCTCGCGCGTCGAGCGTGTAGATGCGGCCGTTGGTGAGCAGCATCGGCGGATCATCTTACACAGCGCTCCCGGCGGGAATCGATCAGCTCCACGAGGCTGTTGCCGAGTAGCGCGGCCAGGATGAGCGCGCCGCCGATCAGCGACGTCGCATCCGGCCGCTCGCCGAGGACGAGCCACACCCAGAGCGGTCCGAGCACGATCTCCAGCATCCCGATCAGCGACGTCTCGGCGACGGGAATCAGCCGCGCGCCCGCCATGAAGAGCAAGAAGCCAATCCCGAACTGAGCGACGCCGAAAACGCTCAGCAGCGCGAGATCGCGCGACGGCGTGGCGAGCGGCGCCGCCAGCGGCAGCGCCACCATCGCGGTGATGCTCGTGGAGAGCGCGGCCGCCGGCGTCATCTGGATGTCCGGATGGCGGCGCACCAGCACCGTCGCGCCGGCGAAGCTCGCCGCCATCACGATGGCCAGGAGATCGCCCACCACGATGCCGCGGCCGTGCGATCGCGACACCATGACGACCACGCCCGCGAGGGCGACGCCCATGCCGAGCCAGGTGCGCGGGGCCACCAGCTCGCCGAGCGCGAGACGGCCCAGCAGCGCGGCCACGAACGGTCCGGTGGACATCAGCAGCAGCGTGTTGGCGACCGTCGTGTGCGCGAGCGAGAAGATGAAGCACGTCGACGCCAGCGCCATGCAGGTCGCGGTGGCGATGAGTGGGCGGCCGCCGTCGCGCCAGAGCGCGACGACGCTCCGGCGCCGGACCACGGAGACCACGAGAGCGAGGAACGCCGCGGCGAAGAGGCTTCGCCAGAACGTCGTCGTCCACGGAGTGGTGGTGACGAGTCGTGCGAGCAACGCTCCGCTGCTCCAGCAGACGGCCGCCGCCGCGACCAGCAGGGCGCCCCGGGAACCGCCCGGCGCAGGCTGCGAATCCAGCGCGCGCCGGGAAACGCGCGTCAATCGACCAGCGCGAACCGCGGGTCCGCCGCGCGACACTCCGCTTCCGGCAGCCCGAGCTCCCGCCGCACGAGGTTCGTGCCGCGCACGATCGCCAGCATCTTGTAGAAGGCGATGCGCCGGCTCATGCCCTCGCGCCCGAAGCCGCAGTCGGTGGAGACGATCACGCGCTCGAGCGGAATCACACGCAGCGCCTTCTTGATCAGCGCCGCCACCTGCTCCGGCCGCTCGACTTGTAAGTTTCGATGGTCCACGACGCCGACCGCGATCTTCTTGTCGCGGATCGCCTTGCCGATCGCTTCCAGGTCCATCCCGTCGGTCGTCGCGCACTCGAACGTGAGGACGTCGACGTCCAGCCGGTCCAGGTACGGCAGCGCCTCCCGGTACGACTGCGGCGTCGCGAAGAGCCGCTGCTGCGCCGGGTTGCCCCAGCAGGTGTGGCACCACACTTCGGTGACGTCGCGGAGCCCCTTCACAGCCTGGTTGAAGACGTCGACGAAGAACTCGACGTCGAGCTGCGCCGCGCCGCCTTGCCGGCGGACGCCGACCAGGTGGATATTCGGCTCCTCCATCTGGATCACGCGGCAGCCCGCGTGCGCCAGATCGAGGAGCTCCTCGCGCATGGCGGCGGCCAGGTCGCGGAAGAGCTCGCGCGGATCGGCGTAGAACTCGTTGCCGACCGACGCGCCGATCAGCTCGGGGGTGATCGTGCCGAACTTCACGGGACGGGCCGTCATCCCCTGCGCGAGCTTCCAGAGAACCGTGTACTGCAGGGGACCTCGCCCGATCTTGCCGACGCAGCGAGGCATCACGCGGCTCTCCATCACCTCGAAGATGATGTCGCCCTTGCCCGTGCCGCCGTACCCGCTCGCCGCGCGATAGTACTCGGCGCCGGCCAGCCCGGTGAAGCGCCGCGCCGGATACTGGAACCAGCTCATCCCGCCGACGTCGGTGTCGAACCGCGCGTCGCCGTCGGTGACGACGTCGAGCCCGGCGCGCTCCTGGTCGCGCACGTGCGTGCCGACCGCGTCGGTGTACTGCTCGCGGTAGCGCGCATCGGCAATCGCGTCGCGGAACGGCCGCGCGCCGAGGTTCTCGGTGTACCAGGCGGGCCGCGGGAGCGACCCGGTGATGGTGGTGGGCAGCGTCAGATCCCTGGTGGCGTTCAGCATCGCTCCTCCCGCATCCGCGAACCCGGCCTGGACATCTCCCTCCCAACGCTATCGACGACTTGATCAGACCAACTATCGAAAGTCGGTCGATCAATTGCGCATTGGCCCGACGCCTACAGAAGATCCGCTCGCTAGTTGGTCAGCGCGGCGTTGAAGCGCGTGTCGATCAGCTCGTCAAGCGTCTTCCTCACGTCCACGTTCGCCGCAATCACGCCGGCTTTCTGCAAGGCGATGCCTGCGGCGAGAATCGAATCGTACTGCGGCTTGCCGATCGTGCTGTGGGTAAGCTCCGTCCGCTCGCTGAGCTGCTTCTCGGCGACGGTATCGGGAATTCCCGCCGCGAGTGCCTTCGTCACTTCCTTGGGATTGGCCAGTGCCCACTTGCGGGCGCGCTCATACACCCGAAGCACCCGCTTGACGGCGTCGGGATGTTCTCTCGCAAACGCTTCGCGCGCGTTGAGGATGCCCCAGGTGTTTGCTTCCGGTTGGCGGTAGAAGAGGACGGCACCCTCTTCGAGCTCCGCCGACGCCATCATTGGATCGAGGCCGGCCCAGGCATCCACGTCGCCGCGGCGGAGCGCCGTGCGACCGTCGGGATGCTGGAGCAGCACGAACTTCACGTCCTGTTCCGTCAGCCCGGCTCCCGCGAGCGCGCGCATGAGGAAGATGTGCGGATCTGTACCGGGCGTCACCGCCACCGACTTGCCCTTGAGATCGGCGACGGATTTGATCCCGGTGTCCTTGCGCGTGACGAGTGCCGTCCACTCCGGCCGCGAATAGACGTAGATCGATTTGATCGGATTGCCGTTGATCTTGCCGACGAGGGCGGCCGCGCCCGCGGTCGAGCCGAAGTCGATCGAGCCGGTGTTCAGGAACTCCAGGGCCTTGTTCGAGCCGAGCGTTTGCACCCAGCGCACCTTGGTGCCGTCCCTTTCGAATTCCTTCTCCAGGAGGCGCTGGTTCTTGATGAGGATGGAGACCGGATTGTAGGTCGCCCAGTCCATGCGCAGCTCGACGAGCTTCGATTGAGCGGAGGCGGGCGCGGCACCGGCCGGCAACAAGGCGACGGCGCCGACGGCGACCAAGGCAAGACGGCGATTCAAGGCCATGAGATCACTCCTGCCAGGCGGCTTCGACGCCGGAATCGACTTGGGATCGGGCGGCGCCCGACGCTGCGAGAAGGCCTTACGGCCGCGCGCGATCGTCTAACGCACAGACATGCGTCGCACGACGACTGGACCGGCCCGATCAACCTCACGACATCGCGACCGTGAGCGCGTGGTTCACCAGCGCCTTCGCCTTGTCGACGACGGCAGGCGGCAGCTCCTCTATGCGTAACCCGGCGACGAAGGCGCCGTGCGTGAGGGCAAGCGGCGTTCCGGTCATCGGTCACCTCGTTTGACGGAACGGTCAACCGTCGAGCGCGGCCACCGCCTCGATCTCGATCAGCGCGTCCGGGATCGCCAGGTTCGAGATCTGCACCAGTGTGCTCGCGGGTGGGTTCGGCCCGAAGAACTCCGAGCGCACCTCGCCGTACGCCTCGCGATAGCGCACGTCGGTGACGAACACGGTGACCTTGACGACATCGTCCATCTTGCCGCCACCGGTCTCGACGATCATCTTGATCTGCTCGAAGATGCGGCGCGTCTGCGCCTTGATGTCGCCCTTGCCCACGAGGTTGCCGTCCTTGTCGTAGGGCAACTGGCCCGCCACGTAGATGGTGTTGCCCACGCGCCAGCCGAGGGTGTAGCGCGGGCGCTGGTCCTTCATGCCGGGC
>QHRT01000266.1 GCA_003220195.1 Candidatus Rokuibacteriota bacterium
ACAACGGCAACCTGACCAACGCCGAAGCCTTGCGCAAGGACATGGTGCGCGATGGCGCCATCTTCCAGTCGAACTCCGACACCGAGGTGATCCTGCACCTCCTGGCGCGCGCGCCGGCCGGCTCGCTCGAGGAGCAGATCCAGTACGCACTCAGGCAGGTTCAGGGCGCGTATTCGCTGGTGATCCTGACCCGGACGGCGCTCTACGCCATCCGCGACGCGCACGGCTTCCGGCCTTTGACGATTGGCCGCCTCGGCGGCGCGTGGCTCGTCGCGTCGGAAACGTGCGCCATGGACCTGATGGAGGCGAAGATCGAACGCGAGGTCGAGCCGGGCGAGATCGTCGTGATCGACGACACCGGCCTTCGCTCGATCCGGGCATTTGCACCCGCCGAGCACCTCCAGTGCGTCTTCGAGTACGTGTACTTCGCCCGTCCCGACTCCGTGCTCTGGGGCCGCAACGTCCATACCGTCCGGAAGGCGCTCGGCCGTCAACTCGCGCGAGAGCATCCGGTGACCGCCGACATCGTCATTCCGGTCCCCGATTCCGGCACCAGCGCGGCGCTCGGGTTCTCCGAAGAGGCGGCGATCCCGTACGAGCTCGGCCTCATCCGCAACCACTACGTCGGCCGGACGTTCATCGAGCCGAAGCAGGGCATCCGCCACTTCGGCGTCAAGGTGAAGCTCAACCCGGTGCGCGAGATGCTGGAAGGCCGCCGCGTGGTCGTGGTGGACGACTCCATCGTGCGCGGTACGACGAGCCGCAAGATCGTGAGGATGATCCGGGGCGCCGGCGCGACGGAAGTCCACGTCCGGATCTCGTCACCGCCGATCCACTGGCCCTGCTACTACGGGATCGACACGCCGACGCGGAAGGAGCTGATCGCGGCGAGCCACGACGTCGAGGAGATCCGGCGCTATCTCGCCGCCGATTCCCTCGGCTACCTTTCGCTGGACGGGATGCTGAAGGCCACGGGGTCGGACCCCGCGAACTTCTGCCACGCCTGCTTCACTGGCGGCTACAAGGTCGGCATCGGCCCCGAACCCGATCAGCAGCTCCCGCTGTTCGGTTGAGAGGTCGTGACGCGCACGTGAACGAGCCGCTGCGCGTGGGCGTGCTAGCGTCCGGTCGGGGCTCGAACCTGGGCGCCATTCTGGACGCCTGCGCGCGGCTAGAGTTCCCGGCTCGGGTGGTCGTCGTCATCAGCGATCGGGAGCGCGCCGCGGTGCTCGACCGGGCCCGGGCCGCCGGCGTTCCGGCCGTGTTCGTCAATCCCAAGGATTTCGCGGATCGTGAGGAGTTCGACCTGGCACTGGTGCGGGAGCTCGAGCGCCATCGGGTCGGGCTCGTCTGCCACGCCGGCTACATGCGGATTCTGTCGGCGCCGTACGTCCAAGCCTTCACCGGCCGCGCGCTGAACATCCATCCGTCCTTGCTTCCGGCATTTCCGGGATTGCACGCCCAGCAGCAGGCGCTCGATCACGGCGCCAAGGTGTCGGGTGCGACGGTGCTCCAGGCGTGCGTGCCCGTGCTCGAGACCGATACGGAAGAGACGCTGTCCGCGCGCATTCTCGCCGAGGAGCACCGCCTGTACCCCGAAGCGATTCGGCTGTTCGCGCTGGGGAAGCTGGCGCTGCAGGGCCGGCGAGTCGTGGTCGACGTGTCGTGACGAGCCCGCGTCCGTCGCTGGCAGCTGCCGTTCGCCGCGCGCTGATCAGCGCCCACGACAAGACCGCTCTCGCCGAGTTCGCGCGCGGGCTCGCGGCGCTCGGCGTCGAGATCCTGTCGACCGGGGGAACGGCGAAGCTCCTGCGCGATGCCGGCGTGCGCGTGCGCGACGTGTCCGACGTCACCGTGTTCCCGGAGATCCTGGACGGACGCGTCAAGACGCTCCACCCGAGGATCCACGGAGGGATCCTCGCGCGGCGGGATCTGCCCGATCATCTCGCAACCATCGAGCGTCACGGCATCGAGCCGATCGACCTGGTCGTCATCGGGCTGTATCCGTTCGAGGCGACGATCGCGCGGCCAGGGGTGACGCTTCCGGAAGCGATCGAGCAGATCGACGTCGGCGGCCCGGCGATGATCCGCGCGGCGGCCAAGAACCACGCGAGTGTTGGCGTGGTGACCGCTCCGTCGCAGTACGGACTCGTGCTGGCGGAGCTGCGCGCGCACGGAGCGCTGACGGACGAGACACGCGCCGCCCTGGCGCGCGATGCGTTCCGGCGCACCGCCGAATACGACGCCGCGATCGCCGCGTACCTCTCCGGGCACGCCGCGTCGGAAGCGGGTGACAGCGCCGAGACGTTTCCCGCCGGTCGACGGCTGGATCTCGCTCGGGTCCTGAGCCTTCGTTACGGTGAAAATCCGCATCAGGCGGCGGCGTTCTATCGCTCGAGCGGCGGGGCGGCGACCGGCCTCGCGGCCATGAGCCAGCTTCACGGGCCCGAGCTCGGGTACAACAACCTGCTCGACTTCTCGGCCGCGCTCGGGCTCGTCGGCGAATTCACGGAGCCGGCCGCCGTCGTGATCAAGCATACGAATCCGTGTGGCGCCGCCGTCGGCCGCTCGGTCGGCGAGGCGATGGTGAAGGCGAAGGCGTCCGATCCCGTGTCGATCTACGGCGGCATCATCGGCGTCAACCGAATCCTCGACACGGACGTCGTCCGCGCGCTCGCCGGCATCTTCGTCGAGATCCTGTTCGCGCCGGCGTTTGCCGACGACGCGCTCGACGAATTGCGCCGCACCAAAAAACGATGCCGCGTCTTCCAGGTCGCGTCCGACCGCGGCACGGCGGGTCCGGGCACGATCGAATACCGCAGCGTGCGCGGCGGTCTCCTCGCCCAGACTCCCGACGACGTCGACCTGGACGAGAAGACGCTGAAGGTCGTGTCACGGCGAGCGCCGACCGGGGCCGAGATGCGGGCGCTCCGCTTCGCGTGGCGCGTCGCCAAGCACGCGAAGTCCAATGCGATCGTGCTGACGACCGGGGATCAGGTGATCGGGATCGGCGCCGGGCAGATGAACCGGCTCGACTCCGCACGGCTCGCCCTGTCGCGCGCGCGGGACGCCGGCCTCGAGCCGCGTGGCGCGGTCGCCGCGTCCGACGCGTTCTTTCCATTCCGTGACGGGCTCGACGTCCTCGCGCAGGCGGGCGCCACGGCCGTGATCCATCCCGGCGGATCGTTGCGCGACGACGAGGTGGTCGCCGCGGCCGACGAGCACGACGTGGCGATGGTCGTCACCGGTCTCCGACACTTCCGGCACTGATGGACCGACCGGGCGAGCGAATCTACGGGCTCCGCGAGATCGTGCGCATCCTGACGCTGACACCGCGACGGTCGGCGCAGCTGAAGCGTCTCGGCCTCCTCCACGGCGACGCCGGCTATACGTTCCGTGACCTGCTGGCGCTCAGAGCGGCAGGGTCGCTGCTCGACGCCGGCGCCACGGTCCGGCAGATCCGTCAGGCGCTCACCTCGATGCACGCGCTCGACAAGAGCCTCGAGTCTCCGCTCGCCGAGTTGCGTTTCGTGCGCGACGGGCAACGCCTGCTTGCCCAGTCCGATCAGGTGCGCTTCGATCCGCGCTCGGGGCAGACGGTGCTCGATCTCGACCAGGGCGGGCTTCGCGAGGCCGCCGACGCGACGCTCGTGACGGGACTCGTGCGACCGCTGGTGCGGCCGAACGAGCACGTCGAGGACTGGTTCGATCGCGCCAGCGAGCTCGAGGCCGACCCCGCGCACTGGGACGAGGCGATCGCCGCCTACCGACGCGTCATCGCGATCGACCCGACGTATGCGGCGGCGCGCAACAACCTCGGGCTCTTGTTGCACCGCATGGGACAGTACGAGGAGGCGCAGCGCGCCTACGCGGCCGCGCTGGAACAGGATCCCCGGCTGTGCGAGGCCGCGTACAACCTGGGTTCGCTCTCGGAGGACCTGAGCGACGTGGCGGCGGCGATCAAGTTCTACCGGCACGCGCTCGAATTGTCGCCCGACTACGCCGACGCGCACTTCAACCTGGCCGGCGTCCTGGCGCGGGCCGGGCACGCTGACGAGGCGAGTCGACACTGGCGCCGGTACCTCGAACTGGACTCCGGCAGCCCGTGGGCGCGCATCGCCCGGGCGCACCTCGAGATCGTCGAGCCTCCCACGGCGCCATGACGAGCGAGACGCGTCCGGTCAGGGTCGGGATCGTCCTCGGCAGTGACTCCGACCTGGACGTCATGCGCGACACCGTCGACGTACTGGACGCGCTCGGTGTTGGCAGCGAGGTCGTCGTGACGTCGGCTCACCGGACTCCGAAACGGACCGAAGAGTACGCGATGTCGGCGCACGGTCGTGGCCTCGGCGTGCTGATCGCCGCGGCCGGTGGCGCCGCCGCCTTGCCCGGCGTGCTGGCGGCGCTCTCGCCGCTGCCCGTCGTCGGCGTGCCGATCGCCGCGACGCCGCTCGGCGGGATGGACGCGCTGCTCGCCATCGTGCAGATGCCGCCCGGTGTTCCGGTTGCCACTGTGGCCATCGGAAAATGGGGAGCGCGGAACGCCGCGATTCTCGCCGCGCAGATCCTGGCGGTCGGCGACGCGGCGCTCGGGGAGCGGCTTGCGGCGTATCGCCGGCGGCTCGCGGACGACGTGGAGGAACGTGCGCGCCGCGTCACCGAGCAGATGAAGTCCCGCACCTGACGAACGTCTCCATTCCGGTCGATCCCGTGACGCCCGCCCCGGACGCGCTGGCGCGTGCCGCGGATGTCCTTCGCCGCGGCGGGCTGGTCGCGTTCCCGACCGAGACCTTCTACGGCCTTGGCGCCGCGGCGCTCGATCGGTCTGCGGTCCGAAGAGTGTTCGCACTGAAGGGGCGACCGGCGTCGAGCCCGTTGCTCGTGCTCGTCGACGGCCTCCCGATGGCCGAGCGGATTGCGGTCATTCCCGCGACCGCCAGGCCATTGATCGCTCGACACTGGCCGGGCGCGCTGACGCTGGTCTTCGCGGCGCGGGACGTGGTGCCGGAGGAACTGACCGCATCGACTGGCAAGGTCGGCGTGCGATTCTCCAGCCATCCGGTGGCCTCGGGCCTCGTGCACGCGCTCGGCGACCCGGTCACCGCGCCGAGCGCCAACCTCTCGGGTCGCGCGCCGCCGACCGACGCCGCCTCGGTCGCGCAGGATTTCGGTGGCACGATCGAGGTGATTCTCGACGCCGGTGAGACCGCGGGCGGATTGCCGTCCACGGTCCTCGACGTGACGGTCGATCCACCACGAGTCATCCGGCCGGGAGCCGTGAAAGTATGACGGGAAGTCGAAGGCTGCACGAGATGCGTCCGTGATCGTCACCGGCGTCATCCAGGCCGGCGGCAAGTCGATGCGCATGGGCGGGCGACCGAAGGCGTTGCTCGAGGTCGGGGGGCGACCGATCATCGAGCGCGTCATCGCCGCCGTGGCTCCGTCCGTGAGCGACCTGCTGATCGTGACCAACACGCCGGAGCTGTATGCGCACCTCCGTCTTCGCATGATTCCCGACGTGTACCCGGATCACGGCTCGCTCGGCGGGATCTTTTCGGGACTCGAGGCCGCCGCGGGTGCGGCGGCGTTCACGATCGCGTGCGACATGCCGTTCGTCCATCCGGACGTCGTCCGACTCATCGTCCGGCGCGCCGGTGAGGCGGACGTCGTCCTGCCCCGGGTCGGCGAGCAGCTCGAAACGCTTCACGCCGCGTACGCGAAGACGTGCCTGCCGCACATCGAGTCCCGTCTGCGCGGCGGCCGGTTCAAGATCGTCGGCTTCTTCGACGCGGTGCGCGTCACCGAGGTCGCGGAACTCGAGGTGGCGCCCTTCGGCGATCCGGAGATCCTCTTCATGAACGTGAACACGCCGGAGGAGCTGGAGCGGGCGCGCACGATCGCCGGGGCTTCCGGCGGCGCGGGCGTTCCGCGTCATCGGGCGTGACCTTCCGATGGCTCTGCGTCCGTGCGTCGTCGTGCACTACCACGAGATCAGCCTCAAAGGCGGCACGAGGCCCCTGTTCCTGCGGCAGCTCCTGCGCAATCTCGAGACGGCCACGGTCGACCTGGGGCCGCGCCGCATCCGGCAGCTCACCGGCCGTATCGTCCTGGCCCTGCCCGACGAGACGAACGCCGATGAGGTGACCGCCAGGGTCACGCGCGTCTTCGGCGTCGCGAACTGCGCGCTCGGGTACCAGGTGCCCTCGCAGGTCGACGCGATGGAGTCGGCCGTCGAGCGCGTGATCGAGGGGCGCCGGTTCGAAACGTTCCGGATCAGCGCCCGCCGCGCGTTCAAGACGTATCCGCTCACGTCCGTCGAACTGAACCGGCGCCTCGGCGCGTTCGTCCAGCGCCTGCGCCCCGTGCGCGTCGATCTTCACGGGGCCGAACTGGACATCCACGTGGAGGTCCTCCCCGCCGAGACCTTCGTCTACGCGGATCGCCGGCCGGGTCCCGGTGGC
>QHRT01000267.1 GCA_003220195.1 Candidatus Rokuibacteriota bacterium
GAGCGCCCGCGCGATGGCGACGAGCGAGCGTCGCATCGCCTCGTTGTCCTCCCTAACTTGTTGAAGCTCCGCGCGGACGCCGAGGTCACCCTCCGCAACTGTCCGCGCTTCGGCCTCCGCTTCGGCGAGCGCGGCTCCCACGCGCGCCTGGCGATCGGCGAGCGACTGGATGTAGTCCGCGAGCTCCCGTCGTCGTGATGCCCCCGCGCCCCCCCGCGCAGGCACGGGCTCGTGGGCGTCCGGCGCGGTGAGCATCATGAGCAGATTCGCTCCGTTCGACCTGACATCCGCGGCCGGAACGTCGGCGACGCCGGCGTAATGCTTCCCCAGCGCAGCCTCGATCTCCGCGTCGGGCGCCAGCTGCACGACCACCGGTCGACCCGCGACGGCCTCGATCTCGTGAAGGGCCTCGGCAGGAAGACGATCGGCGACGGCGACGAGCAGCGAGCCGCTCGCCACGCGATACGGCACCGCGCGATGACGTCGCGCCATGGCGGCCGGGATCGCGTGGATCGCCTGCTCTTCCGGCGTCGCGATCGACGACGCAGCCACCGGGATCGCCAGGTGGACGCCGAGCATCTGGAGCAGATCGCGATCCGTCAGGAACCCGAGATCGACGAGCACGCGCCCGAGGTGGCAATGAGGATCGCGTCCTCCGGCTTGCTGGTCGAGCGCGGCGTCGAGCTGGGTGCGGGTGATCAGGCCGGCTTCGAGCAGCCGGTCCCCGAGGCGTTTCGGTCCGCGCAGCGGGCGGTACCGGGCGAGCATCAGCTCGGGGCGAGCGACGCCATCAATTCGACGAACGAGTCCTCGTCCACCGGCTTGGTCAGGTAGTGGTCGACGCCGAGACGTCGCGCGATGTCGAGGTGCTTGTCGCCGCCGCGCGTCGTCAGCACCACGATCGGCAGGTCGCGCGTGGAGGGGCGAGGGCGGAGCTGCTCGATGAGCTCGTAGCCGTTCACGTTCGGCATCTCGAGATCGGTGATCACCGCGTGGATCGCGGTCTTCTCGAGCTGCTCGAGCGCCTCGGCGCCGTTCGCGGCCGTGACCACGGCGAAGCCGCCGCGCTCCAGCATCTGGCCCACGAACTTGCGAACGCTGATCGAGTCGTCGACGAGCAGGAAGCGGCGGGTCGCATCTGGCTGCGGCCGATGGGCGACTGCCGGCGTCTCTGGTGCACGCTCCCGTGGGCGGCCGAACGCGGGCGACAAGCGATCGCCCGCCACGTCGAGCAGCCGGCTCGGGTTGAGCACGAGCAGCACCGTCCCGTCCGCGGCGATCGTGCCGCTCGAAAACGGGCCGATGCCCTCGGGGAATCCGCCGAGGCTCTTCAGCGCGACCTCTTCCTTGCCGGGCAGGGCTTCGACGGCGAGCGCCAGCGACTGTCCGCCGGTGCGCAACACGAGAATCGGAATCTCGCGCTGCGGCTCGGATGGCGGCAGCCCGAGATGCCGGTCGAGCCGGATCAGCTCGACGCGCTCGTCGTGGATCCAGATCATCTCCTTGTCGCCCGACGCCTGGATCCGCTCCGGTGACACGGCCAGGACGAGCTTCACGGCGTTGAGCGGCACGGCGAACGTCTGCCCTCCCGCCCGCGCGAGCAGCGCGGCGGTGATCAGCACGGTCAGCGGAATCCTGATCCGGAATTTCGTCCCGAGCCCGGGCGTCGTGCTGACCTCGATGTCGCCGTTGATGCGGGAGACGTTCGTCCGCACGACGTCGAGCCCGATGCCCCGGCCGGCGCCCGCCGTCACTTCGGGCGCGGTGGTGAAGCCGGGCAGAAAAATCAGGTTCAGGAGATCGCGCTCGGACAGGTGCGACGCCGCTTCGGAGGTGAGCACGCCGTGGCCAACCGCGAGCCCGCGCAACATCTCGACGTCGATGCCGCGGCCGTCGTCCTCGACCTCGACGATCACGGCGCCGTTCTCGTGATGTGCGCGCACCTGGATCGTGCCGTGCGCCGACTTTCCAGCCGCTCGTCGCTCCTCGGCGGTCTCGAGGCCGTGCACGATCGCGTTCTGCACGAGATGCAGCAGCGGGTCGGCGATCTGCTCGATGATCGCGCTGTCGACCTCCACGGCCGTGCCGCTCACGTCGAGCGTGACGATCTTGCCCGCCGCGCGCGATGCTTCGCGAACGTGCCGCGGCACGCGCGCGAACAGGCGGCGGAGCGGGACCATCCGAGCGCGGGTGACCTCCCGACGCAGGGAAGCGATGAAGCGCTGGCCTCCGGACGGGTCGTCCTGAACTTCATGGAGCACCGTGGCCAGCTGCGCGCGAATCTCGGCCAGGTCGGCGGAGACCTCACGCACGCGGCGCGCAAGCACGTGCAGGTCGCCGTATCGATCGAATTCGAGCTCGTCGAAGAGCTCGGCGATGGAGATGCCCGGCCCCGGCGGGTCGCCCTCATCGATCGACATCGTGGGGGACACCGGGGGCGACACGGGGGACGCGACGTCGCGCGACGGCGCATCGGCCGGTCGCGCTCCACCGTTGCGCGGTGCGGGCACCATCGGCGCGTACGCGTGCGTCACCTCGAACGTCGTCGCGACGCGCGCCATGCGCGCCACGCTCGCCACCAGCAGGTCGTCGATCCGGGCCAGTTGCTCCAGGCGCTGGTCCAGCCGGCTCCTGGCCACGACCAGCTCGCCGGTGAGATTCCCGAGCGCATCGAGACAGTCGAGCGGGACGCGGACCGTCTGGCGAGGCGCGCGCGAGGCGTCGCCCGTCCCGACGCTGCCGGAACGCGGCGGCCGCGGAGCGGGCGCCGGCGCCGCGCGCGGCGCTGCCGGCAGCGCCGCGAGAGCACGCTCGAGGACGCGCGGCAGGCGATCACGCATGTCGGTGTCGGTCACGGTCATGCCGCGGATGGCCGCGATCCCGGCAGCGATGCCGTCGATCACGGCGGGACCGGGTCCCTCGTGTCCGTCGCGAAGCCGCACCAGCAGCTCCTCCAGACGGTGCGCGAGATCGCCGACCGGGTGACACCCGACCGTGTACGCGGCGCCCTTCAACGTGTGCGCCGCGCGGAGCAGCGTCGCGACGGCGTCGCCGTCGGAGTCGCCGTGCTCGAGCGCGAGCATCGCTCCGGTCATGACGTCGAGATGCTCGGCCGCCTCGGCCGTGAAATAGCCGAGCGCGTCCCCGTTCTCCGAGAAGAACCGGCCGACCTCCCGGATCATCTCGTCGATCGACGCGACGGGCCCGGGCGGCGCGGGCATGCGTCCACGACGTGCCGTGACCGACACGTCGATCTCCGTCGCCGCACCAGGCGATTCACGAGCCGGGCTCGTGGACTCCGGTGGGAGCGCCGCCGTGGCGACGTCTTCGGTACCGGTGGCCGCGATGCTCTTGAGCGTCGCCCGCAGCACCTCGACGAAGCCGGCGAGCCGCTCGGCCGTTTGCTGTCGTTCGTCGAGCGTGGCTCCGCGCAGCCTTCGCAGCTCGTCTTCGAGCGTCTCGGCCAGCCGGGAGAGTGCGGGGAACCCGTAGAGCGCCGCGCTGCCGCGCAAGCGGTGCGCGACGATCGCGAGCTCGTCGGGATCGGCGGTGATCGAGCTCTTCCCCGCGAGCCGGCGGGCGCCGGCCGCGAGCGTCCAGAGCGTCGACCACGCCTCGCTCAGGAAGACCGCGAGGAGGGCGGCGCGATCGGGCGCTGCCCCGCTCACGCGGGGAGCGTGAACCGCGAGAGCGTCGACGTCAGCTCTTCGGCGACGTGCACCAGCTCCTCGACGTTCTTTCGCATCTGCCGCACGCTCTCTTCCGTCTCCACCGCCACACCCGAGATGGACTGCACCGAGGCCGCCACGGTTTCCGCGCTCCGGACCTGCTGCGCGGTCGCCTGCGAGATGTCCTGCGCCAGCCCGGCCGAGCGCTTCGCGACGCCGGCGATCTCCTGGAGGCTCTGGCCGGCCTCCACGGTGATCCGGTAGCCGAACTCCACCTCGTTCGTGCCGCGCTCGGTGACCAGCACCGCGTCCTGTGTTTCGGCCTGCACCGTCTTGATGAGCAGAGCGATGTCCTTCGTCGCTCTCGCCGTGCGCTCGCTGAGCTTGCGGATCTCGTCGGCGACGACGGTGAACCGCCCGCCGGTCTCGCCGGCGCCGGCGGCTTCGATCGCGGCGTTGAGGGCGAGCAGGTTCGTCTGGCCGGCGATCCCGTCGATCATGGTCACGATCTCGGAGATCTCCAGCGAGCGATCCCCGAGGCCCTTGATGCGCTTCGAGATCGTCTGCACCTCGCGCCGGATGCGCTGCATGGCCTCGAGGCTGTCGTGCACTGCGCGATCGCCGTTCTGCGCGGCGTCGAGCGTCTGCCGGGCGGCGCCCGCGGACTCTTCGGCGCTCGTCGCGACCTCGCGCACTTTCTGGGTCAGCTCGTCCATCGCGCCCGTGACACTCATCGCCTCGCGCGTCTGCGCCTGTGCGCCGGCGGCCATCTGCCCCGTCGCGACGATCATGTCGGCGCCGCTCGACGCGACCTGGTTCGCCGCCGTCCGGGCGGTCATCAAAATTGCTGCGATCTCCTCGGTCATCATGTTGACGGCGTCGGAGATGCTGCCGAGCGCGTCGCCCGTCACGAGCGCGCGCCTGGTGAGATCGCCCTTGGAGACCTCCACCACCGTGTCCAGGAACCGGGCGATGTTCTTCTGCAGCTCCTGCCGCTGCCGCCGCTCCTCGTCACGCTCCGCTTCCGTCCGGAGCTGCGAGCGCAACCGGACCACCGCGTCGTTGAGCGTCGCCGCGAGCTGGCCCACCTCGTCGGTGGACCGCACGGGGATCCGGACGTTCAGGTCCCCGGCGGAGAGACGCCTGGCCACCTCGGACAGCTCGTGGATCGGCGCGACGATCCGCTGGGCGAGCACGGCGCCGAGATACACGATCCCGGCGGTGGCCAGCACGACGACGATCAGGATGATGGCTTCGAGCCAGCTCCGCTGCCCCACGACGGCGCCCTGCGCGCGGGTCAGCTCTTCGAAGGCGGCGAAGGCGCGCTGCCGGTCCTGGCCGACGACGGTGGCCCAGCCGAAGCCTTCGAATCGGGGCAGGTTCTTGAAGTCCTCCCTCGTGCCGCTCCGCGCGTATCCGATCACCTGGTCGATCGGGCGCGCGACGTCGTGGCTGTCGCTCTGGCCGATGACATGGCCGGACCGCGGCCCGTTCGTCTGGTTGAGCAGCACCTGTTTCGACATGATGAACTGCCGCGCGTGCTGGACCGACGTGTCGGCGACGACCTCGCCCGTGGCCGCGACCACCACCTTCACGTCGCCGCCGGGAATCTTCGCGGCGGCGCGGGAGGCGATCTGCTGCACCGCGGAGATGTCCAGCACCGCCTTCATCACGCCGACCGGCTGCTTCGTCCGGGGGTGATCGATGCGCACCGAGATCGCGAGCGACCACACACCGGCCGACTCGTCGTACACGACGCGCGTGCCGGTTGGCTCCGCTTTCTTCGTGATGAGCGGGTTCTGCGACGTGCCGCCGATGTCGAGGCCCTTCGTCCAGGCGTTGACCCACCATTCCTCGTCGCTCTGGACGAAATCGGACGTGAGATTGCTGATCGCCGCGTTGTAGCCGTCGCGGTCGGTGACGAAGATCTCCTTGAACGCTTTCGACTGGTGGAGCTGGTCTTTCAGATACTGCGTGGCCGCCGGCACGGGGTTCAGGGTGCGGGTGGGCTTCATCTCCTCTTCGATCCGGTCGATCGTCGCCTGATCGCGCGCGATTTCCGGATACCCGGGCCAGCCGTGCGCGCGGGCCATCGCGTTCGCCCGCATCGCGGCGTCGACGACGAGCGGGTCCGACGCCCAGATGAGCACGTCCGTCACGCGCTCCTCGACGTAACTGTCGATCTGGGCCGCGAGATCCTCGGCGGTCTTCGCGAGCGTCGCGCCGACCACGCGCTGCTCCAGCTGAGCGGCGGAGCTGTCGATCCCGGTGCCGAGCAGGTCGACCGCGCGCGACATGGTGACGTACGCGACGACGGCCAAGAGGAGCAGCGGCACGATGCCGACGATGAGCATGTGCCGCGTGATCCTGGCGCGGATCGTCCCCTGCTGCCTCATGCCCTTCCCTCCTGATTCGTCGCTCGACGAGTCAGCGCATCGACGATGTTGACGACCTCGAGCACGGCAATGGCGTCGTCGCCGCGTCGGAGCGCGCCGCGTTCGAGGCCACGCGCGTCGACGCCGACGTCACGGCTCGCGAGGATCTCGTCGAACGACTCGATGCCGATGACGGCGTCGATGGCGAGCGCCACGCGGACCAGATTCGCTTCCACCACCAGCGTCTGCACGGCGCCGGCGCGCGGGCGCGCCGGGAGACCGAGCAGGGTCTGGAGATCCAGGATCGGAACGATGGCGCCCCGCAGATTGGCCATGCCGAGCAGGTGCGGCGGCGCGAGCGGAACCACCGTGTAGCCGTCGAACGTGCGCACTTCCCTCGCCTGGCTGATCTCGACGGCGAAGGTCCGACCGGCAACCTCGAACAGGCACGCCGACCTGCCGGGTGCCCCGTCGACCCCAGGCGAGCTCACGCGGGCGGTGGCTCGGCCGGTTCGGTGAAGCGAGTGACGACCGTCAGGAGCTCCGCGGGCGTGAACGGCTTCGTCACGTACTCGTCGGCCCCCTGCCGCTTGCCCCAGAGGCGATCGCTCTCCTCCGCGCGGCAGGTCACGAGCACGACCGGCGTGTGCCGCGTTCGCTCGTCCTTCTTCAGGTGGCGGAGGATGTCGTAGCCGTTCCGATTCGGCATCACGACGTCGAGCAACAGCACGTCCGGCAGCTCGAGCGCGAGCTTGTCTTCGAGCCGTTCGCCGTCGAGGTAGGACAGCACCTGGTGCCCGGCGGATCTCAGGATCGACTCCATGAGCCTCAGATCCGCATACGCGTCGTCCACGACCATCACTTTCCCCATCTGGTGGCCCGTCTCCTCTCGGTGATCGCGGTCGGGACTCGACGGGACGCGGCCCCACGTCCGGGGCGGCTCCCGGAAAGGACACTAGAGAGGGGCGACTTGCGTGTCAAGAAAAAATACTACGGGTGGTGGGTCGTGGCCTCTTGGACCACGAGATGCGGACTGGAACTCAGGGGCGCCGCTCGGCGCCTCCCCCCGGCGCCTTGCCGCGGCCGCCCGGACCACCGGGCGCAGCACCTCCGTCGCCCGGGCCCGCGGGCCCGCCGGCTGCTGGAGCACCGCCCGGCGCTCCGCCTCCCGGTCCGCTCGCCCGCGCGGGACCACCGGGCACTCTGATCTCCACCTTCGTTCCCGCGACGAGACGCTGATGACCGTCGGTCACGACCTTCTCGCCCGCCCGGAGCCCTTGACCGATGATCGATTCGCTGCCCTGCGTGCGCAGCACGGAGACGGGACGCGTGTCGGCCGTGAGGTCCTCCTTCACGACGAAGACGTACTGCCGACCCTGCTGCCCCGTCTGCACGGCTGCCGCGGGCACGACCAGCACGTTCGCATCAGTCGTGAGCGTGAGCGCGACGTTCACGAACTGTCCCGGCCAGAGACGCCTGTCGTCGTTGGTGAACGTCGCTTTCAGACGGATCGTGCCGGTCGCCGGATCGACCGCGTTGTCGATGAACGAGACCACGCCGCGAGCCGGACGCGGATCGCCGGAGGGCAGCGCCGACACGATGAGCTTCGCGTCCGCCATGTACTTCTTGATCTGGGGCAGCTGCTGCTGCGGGACCGTGAACGAGACGTAGACCGGCTGGATCTTGTTGATGACGAGCAGGGCCGAGTCGTTCGCGCGCACCACGTTGCCCTCGTGGAGCTGGAGGCTTCCGGTGCGGCCGTCCAGCGGGGAGCGGATCGTCGTGTAGCCGAGCAGGATCTTCGCGTTCTCCACCGCGGCTTCGTCGGCGCGCACGGTCTCCTGCGCGCTCGCCACGGCGGCCTGGTCGGCGGCGACGGTTTCCTCCGCGCTCTTGATGTCCGCTTCGTCGGCGCGGAGCGCGGCGGCCGCCACGTCGTTGTTCGTCTTGATCTGATCGTACTGCTCGCGCGCGATCAAATCGCGCTTCATCAGCTCGGAGTAGCGCTGCTCCTGCGTCTCGGCGTTCTTCGCCTGGGCCTGGTCGCGGAGGAGATTCGCGCGCGACTGCGCGACGCGCGAGCGATCGCGCTCCAGCGTGGCCCGGGCCTGCTGGACCTGGACGCGATCCTTCGCGAGGTTCGCCTGCGTCTGCGCGAGCGCGGCTTCGTAGGGACGTGGATCGATCGTGAACAGCAGATCGCCGGCCTTCACGTCCTGGCCCTCGCTGAAGTGGATCTTCTGGAGCTCGCCGCCGACCAGCGCCCTGACCGTGACGGTCATGTACGCCTCGACGGCGCCGATCGCCTGCAGCTCGAGCGGCACGTCCTTCTTCTCCACCACCGCCACCGCCACCGGGACGGTGCCGGGTCGACGCGCAGGCTCCTTCTGCGACGGCTTGGATTCGGCCTTGTCGCGGGAGCATCCGGGCAGGGCCACCACGAGCAGAAGAACAAGCGCAACGCACACGCGGGCCAGCCGTCGCACCGCGCGGCCGCGAAGGGTCATGATCGAACGCTCATTCGATGTTCCTCGTCGCCCATCTCATCGTCGGGCCCGTCAATGTGTTCGAGCGGGCGCCACCGGGCTCACGATGGGCACCGCCACCTTCCGTCGCTGGAGTCGCAATCGCAGTCGTTCGAGATAGAGGTACACGACCGGTGTCGTGTAGAGCGTCAACGCCTGGGACATGATGAGCCCGCCGACGATCGTGATCCCGAGCGGCCGTCTGAGCTCGGCGCCCATGCCGGTGCCGAGCGCCAGCGGCAAGGCGCCGAGCAGCGCCGCCATCGTCGTCATCATGATCGGCCGGAACCGGAGCATGCACGCGCGGTAGATCGCGTCGCGCGGCGCCAGCTTCTCCCGGCGCTCGGTGTCCAGCGCGAAGTCGATCATCAAGATCGCGTTCTTCTTGACGAGGCCGATCAGGAGAATGATCCCGATCAACGCGATGATGTCGAGGTCCATGCGCACGAGCATGAGCGCCAGGATCGCGCCGACGCCGGCCGACGGCAGCGTGGAGAGGATCGTGATCGGGTGGACCAGGCTCTCGTAGAGCACGCCCAGCACGATGTACACCGCGATCAGCGCGGCCAGGATGAGCATCGGCTGCGTGGAGAGCGACGCCTGGAACGCCTGCGCGGTGCCCTGGAAGCTCGCGTTGATCGACGCCGGGATCCCGATCTCGCGCGCGGCGGCCTGGATGATGTCGACCGCCTGGCCGAGCGCGGTGCCCGGCGCCAGGTTGAACGAGAGCGTCACCGACGGGAAGAACCCCTGGTGGTTCACGGCGAGCGGGGTGTTCGTCGGCGCGAAGCGTGTGAACGTGGCGAGCGGCACCTGCGCGCCCGACGGCGACTTCACGTAGATGCCCCTCAGCGCATCGGGGTTCTGCTGATACTGCGGCGCCACCTCCAGCACGACGTGGTACTGGTTCAGCGGCGAGAAGAGCGTCGACACCTGCCGCTGCCCGAACGCGTCGTAGAGCGTCTCGTCGATCGTCTTCGCCAGGATGTTCAGGCGCGACGCGGTGTCGCGGTCGATCACCACCGACGCGAGCAGCCCGCGCGTTTGCTGGTCGGTCGCGACGTCGCGCAGCGAGTCGAGGCTGCGGAGCTTCTGGAGCATGCGCGGCGCGAACGCGTTCAGCTCGCTGAGGTCGTTGCTCTGCAGCGTGTACTGGTACTGGGCGTTGCTCTGCCGTCCGCCGATGCGGAGGTCCTGCACGGCTTGCAGGTAGAGGTTCGCGCCGGGGACGTGGGCCAGCTTGCCGCGCAGCCGGCCGACCACCTGATCCGCGGAAAGCTTTCGCTCCGCGAGCGGCTTCAGCACCATGAACATCCGTCCGGTGTTGGGCGTGTTGCCGCCGCCACCGCCGGTGAAGGCCATGGCGTTGTTGACGGCCGGGTCGGTCAGCACGGTGTTGGCGAACTCCGCCATCTTCTCGCGCATCGCCAGGAACGAGATGTCCTCCGAGGCCTGGATGCTGCCGATGATCCGTCCGACGTCCTGCTGCGGGAAGAAGCCTTTCGGCACGATCACGAAGAGATAGATGTTCAGGCACACGGTCGCGATCGTGACCAGCAACGTCACGAACGGATGCCGGAGGACCCGGGTGAGCGTCCATCCGTACACGAACAGAACGCCGTCGAACGCGCGCTCGCTCGCGCGGTAGAGACGCCCGTGGCGCAGCTCTCGCTGCGAGCGCAGCAGGCGCGAGCACATCATCGGCGTGACCGAGAGCGACACGAGCAGCGAGACGCCGATGGCAAGCGTCATCGTGACCGCGAACTCGCGGAACAGCCGGCCGACGATCCCGCCCATCAGGAGGATGGGGATGAAGACCGCGACCAGTGAGACGCTCATCGACAGCACGGTGAACCCGATCTCGCGCGCGCCCTTGAGCGCCGCCGTGACCGGAGAGTCGCCGGCCTCGATGTACCGCGTGATGTTCTCGAGGACGACGATCGCGTCGTCGACGACGAACCCGGTCGAGATGGCGAGCGCCATCAGCGAGAGGTTGTCGAGGCTGTAGTCGAGCAGGTACATCCCGCCGAACGTGCCGAGCAGCGAGAGCGGTACCGCGACGCTCGGGATCACCGTGGCGCGGAGGTTGCGGAGAAACAGGAACACGACCATCACGACCAGCGCGATCGCGATCCCGATCGTGATCTGCATGTCGCGGAACGACGCGCGGATGCTCGTCGTGCGGTCGAGCGCGACCGCCAGCTTGATCGCGGGCGGCACGGCGGCGCGGAGATCCGGCAAGAGCGCGTACACGCGGTCGCAGGTCTCGATGATGTTCGCGCCGGGCTGCCGGTAGATCACGAGCAGGACCGCGCGCTTGCCGTCCGCGATGCCGCCGGCGCGGATGTCCTCGACCGAGTTGACGACCTCGGCGACGTCGCCCAGCCGCACCGGAGCGCCGTTCTGATACGCGACGATCACCGGTCGGTACTGGTCGGCGTCGAAGAGCTGGTCGTTGGCGTTGATCGCCCACGCGGTCGAGCGGTTCGCCAGCTCGCCTTTCGGGGTGTTCGCGTTCACCCGCTGGAGCGCGTCACGGACCTGCTCGAGACCGATGCCGAGCCGCGCCAGGAGATTCGGATCCACCTGCGCCCGGACCGCGGGCTTCGCGCCACCGCCGACGAAAACCTGGCCGATCCCCTCGACCTGGGCGAGCTTCTGGGCCAGGATCGAGTCCCCGGCGTCGTAGACCTTGCCGATCGGCATGGTGTCGGAGGTCATCGTGATGATCATGATCGGCGCGTCGGCTGGATTGACTTTCCGGTAGGTCGGATTATTCACGAGCGCCGTCGGCAACTGGCTGCGCGCGGCGTTGATCGCGGCCTGGACGTCGCGCGCCGCGTGGTCGATGCTGCGGGAGAGCTCGAACTGGAGCGTGACGTTGGTCGCGCCGAGCACGCTCGTCGAGGTCATCTCCGACACGCCCGCGATGCGCCCGAACTGCCGTTCGAGCGGCGTCGCGACCGCCGACGCCATCGTTTCGGGGCTCGCGCCCGGCATGCTCGCCTGGACCTGGATGACCGGGAACTCTACGCGACGATCCCGGCCAGGAGGAGCGCCATGGCCAGGAGCGAGGTGCCGATCGGCCTCCGGATGAACGGCTCGGAGACGTTCACTCGATGGGAACCTCTGCCGGCACCGGCTGCGCGACGACGCGGCGGCGGAAGCGCTGCGCGAGCCGGTCGAACGCGAGATAGACGACCGGCGTCGTGTAGAGCGTGAGGAGCTGGGAGAGGATGAGCCCGCCCACGATCGTGATGCCGAGCGGCCGGCGCAGCTCGGCCCCGGTGCCGCTGCCGAGCGCCAGCGGCAAGCCGCCGAGGAGCGCGGCCATGGTCGTCATCATGATCGGCCGGAAGCGCAGCAGGCACGCCTGGTAGATCGCCTCGGCCGGGGGCTTGCCCTCTTCACGCTCGGCGTCGAGCGCGAAGTCGATCATCATGATCGCGTTCTTCTTGACGATGCCGATCAACAAGATGATGCCGATCAACGCGATCACGTCGAGGTGCGCGCGGAAGAGCTGAAGCGCCAGGATCGCGCCGACGCCGGCCGACGGCAGGGTCGAGAGGATCGTGATCGGGTGGATGTAGCTCTCGTACAGGATGCCGAGGACGATGTACACGGTCACGATCGCCGCGAGGATCAGGAGCGGCTCGTTGACGAGCGCGGCCTGGAAAGCTTGCGCCGTGCCCTGGAAGCTCGCGCGGATCGACGCGGGGAGCCCGATCTCGCGCTCGACGCCCTTGATCGCCTCGACCGCGTGTCCGAGCGAGACGCCGGGCGCCAGGTTGAACGAGAGCGTCACCGCCGGGAACTGGCCCTGGCGGTTCAGCGCGAGCGCCGCTAGGCCCGGGGCCACGGTCGTGAAGGCGCTCAGCGGCACCTGCTGGCCCGCCGCGGACTTGACGTAGATGGACTTCAGCACCTCGGGATCTTCCTGGAAGCGCGGCGCGACTTCCAGGATGACGTGGTACTGGTTCAGCTGCGTGAAGATCGTCGACACCTGGCGCTGGCCGAACGCGTCGTAGAGCGTGTCGTCGATGGCCTGCGGCTGGATCCCGAACCGGGACGCGGTGTCGCGATCGATCTGGAGCGAGAGCTGGAGCCCGCCGTGCTGCTGATCGCTCGCGACGTCGGAGAGCTCGGGCAGCGCGCGCAGCCTCTCGATCAGCCGCGGCGTCCATTCCGCCAGCTCGCGGGCGTCGGCATCCTCCAGCGAGTACTGGTACTGCGTCCGCGTGAGCCGGTTCTCGACCGTCAGGTCCTGCACCGGCTGCATGTAGAGCGTGATGCCGTCGACCGCTTCGAGCTTCGGCTGCAAGCGACGGATGATCTCGGAGGCGTCGGCGGCGCGGTCGTCCCGCGGCTTCAGATTCATCTGGATGCGGCCGCTGTTCTGCGTCAGGTTGGTGCCGTCCACGCCAATGAACGAGGAGAGGCTCGCCACGTCGGGATCGTCAAGGATGATGCGCGCGAGCTGCTGCTGTCGCTCTTCCATGGCCGAGAACGAGACGGTCGGCGGCGCCTCGGAAATCCCGAGAATGATGCCGGTGTCCTGGATGGGAAAGAAGCCCTTCGGCACGACGACGTAGAGCACGATCGTGAGCACCAGCGTCGCGATCGTCACGACGAGCGTCCCGAACTGGTGGCGCAACACCCAGCGGAGCGTCGTCCCGTAGCGCGCGATGACCGCGTCGAACATCCGCTCCGTGGCGCGGTAGAACCAGCCCTGTGACGACTCGTGCAGCGGGCGCAGGATGCGCGCGCACATCATCGGCGTCAGCGTCAACGACACGACGGCGGAGACCAGAATCGTCACCGAGAGCGTGATCGCGAACTCGCGGAAGAGCCGGCCCACGATGTCGCCCATGAAGAGGAGCGGGATCAGCACCGCGATCAAGGAGACCGTGAGGGACACGATCGTGAAGCCGATCTGCTCGGAGCCCTTGAGCGCCGCCTGCAGCGGCGAGTCACCCTGCTCGATGTAGCGCGCGATGTTCTCGATCATCACGATCGCGTCGTCGACGACGAAGCCGGTCGAGATCGTCAGCGCCATGAGCGACAGGTTGTCCAGGCTGTACCCGAGCAGGTACATGATGCCGAACGTCCCGACGATGGAGATCGGGACGGCGACACTCGGGATGATCGTCGCCGACAGCGTACGCAGGAACAGGAACATCACGAGCACGACGAGCGCGATCGTCAGCACGAGCGTGAACTGGACGTCCGCGACCGAGGCCCGAATGGTCGTCGTGCGATCGGTGAGCGTGGTGATCTCGATGGACGACGGCAACGATCCGCGGAGCTGCGGCAAGAGTCTCTTGATCCGGTCGACGACCGCGATGATGTTGGCGCCGGGCTGCCGCTGGATGTTGACGATCACCGCGGGCTTGCCGTTCATCCACGCCGCCTGCTTGACGTTCTCGACGCCGTCGATCACGTCGGCGACGTCGGCGAGCCGCACCGCCGCGCCGTTCCGGTAGGCGAGGACCACCGAGCGATACTCCGGCGCCGCCAGCAGCTGATCGTTCGCGCCGATCGTGAACGCCTGCCGCGGCCCTTCGAGGTTGCCCTTCGCCTGGTCCACGTTGGCCTGCGACAGCACGGCGCGCACGTCTTCCAGGCTGAGCCCGTACGACGCGAGCTTCGTCGGATCCGTCTGCACGCGCACGGCCGGCTTCTGACCGCCGGAAAGACTGACGAGCCCGACCCCCGGGAGCTGCGAGATCTTCTGCGCCAGGTTCGTGTCCGCGAGGTCTTGCACCCGGGAGAGCGGCAGCGCGTCGGACGTGAGCGCCAGCGTCAGGATCGGCGCGTCGGCCGGGTTCACCTTGCTGTAGATCGGCGGGTTCGGCAGATCGCGCGGCAGGAACACGGTGGCGGCGTTGATCGCCGCCTGCACCTGCTGCTCGGCGACGTCGATCTGGTACTCGAGCACGAACTGGAGCGTGATGAGCGAGGCGCCGAACGAGCTGGTCGACGTCATCTGCTTGAGGCCGGGGAGCTGGCCGAACTGGCGCTCGAGCGGCGAGGTCACCGACGACGCCATCACGTCAGGGCTGGCGCCCGGGTAGAACGTGAGGATCTGGATCGTCGGGTAATCGACCTGCGGCAACGCGGAGATCGGGAGCTGGGTGTACGCGACCCCGCCGGCGAGCAGGATCGCGGCGGTCAAGAGCGCGGTCGCCACCGGGCGGAGGATGAAGGTCCGGGACGGATTCACAGCCGTCTCACATCATAAGCTGCATCGCGTCAAGGCGGCGGCGGGATCTACGGCTGCGGGGGCGCGTTGTGCGGAGTCACGCGCGAAGGTTAATATGTCCGGACCGCTTTGAAAGACCTGGCCATTCCCACGTGCTTCGACTCCGTCCCGCATCGCGAGATGCTCGCCGAGTATCCGATCGCTTCGTCTCCGTGATGAAGCGCGCCTGGGAGATTCCCTTCTACCGCCGGCTGTGGAGCGGAGCCGGGTTGACGCCCGCCGACGTGCGAAGCCTCGACGACATCGAGCGGCTTCCCACCTACTCGAAGGCCGATCTGATGCGGAGCGTCGACGAGCACCCGCCGTTCGGCGACTTCCACGGCATGGAAAGCTTCGGCGGCGAGCCGCGCCCGGTCATCGTGTTCCAGACGACGAGCGGAACGACCGGCAAGCCCTTGCCGCTGCTGTACGGGCCGAAGAGCCGCGAGATGCAGAATCTCCTGCTGGCGCGCGCGTACCTGCTCCAGGGGCTGCGCGCGTCGGACATCGTGCAGTCGGTGTACGCCCATGGCCTCGTCAACGGCGGCCACTACGTGCGCGAGACGTTTCTCCACTTCACCAGCGCGCTGTTCATCTCGGCCGGCACCGGCGTCGAGACGCGCTCACGGGCGCAGGTCGAGCCTCGCCGACGTCGCGCGAGAGATGGGGATCGTGCCCGGGCGCGACGTCAAGATCCGGATGATCGTGGGGCAGCTCGGCGGTGAATCACGAGCCGCGCTGGGCGACGCGTGGGCCGGCGCTGAGAGGCGCGCGGACGCGCCTGAGGGGCGCGCGGACGCGCCTGGAGTATTCGACTGGTACGGCGTCGCCGACGCCGGCGTCGTCGCCGCCGAAGGTCCCGATCACGCGGGGCTCTATCTCTGGGAAGACGCGCATCACGTCGAGATCCTCGACGTGGACAGCGGCGCTCCCGTCGTCGACGGGAGGCCCGGCAACGTGTGCGTGACGGTCCTCTTCAAGGACGACGTGTTCCCGATGGTGCGCTACAACACGAACGACGTCTCGGCGATCGATCCCTCGCCGTCGCCGCTCGGGCTGCCGCTCCGTCGCCTGACGGGTGTCGTCGGCCGCAGCGACAACATGATCAAGCTCCGCGGCATCAACGTCTACCCGACGGCGATCGGCGAGATGCTGCAGGGCCCGCCCGGCGTGACGGGCGAGTACCTCTGCCGCGTGGCTCGTTCGATGAATTCTCCCAGCGTCGGCATCTGGGAGAACCGCGCCACTGTTTACGCGGCGGGTTTTGCGACGAGGATGCGAGTGGTGGCTGGAATGCGGTGTCGCGCTGCCGGCGCAGAGATGATCTGCGTCGGCAACTCTACGGGCGCACGCTCGTACCACTGGCGGTACTTCTCAGGGGCGGGCGGCAGATCAGCGAATGGTTTCATCTTGTGGTGCTGCCGAACGACGATGTGACTCTGAACGAGCCGCGCGAATTCCTCGTAAAGCTCCGCCAGTGAATGGCCGTGGACACCGAGCGCATAGTCGACTGAATGCGCGCAGAGGGTGCCGTCGTCGTCCTGAAAGACGATGACACGGAGCGGCTGTTCGAGTACGTCGAGCGATGTGTCGGGCATTCTCTTCTGGCCGCGTCCTGCGCGGCCTACCGGGCGCGATGCTGAGCGCCTGGTCGGATTCATGATATGTGGCGGCGCTGCCTGATGGCAAATCGAGCGGAGCCTTTCGGGCCGGGCTCCTTGCTGTTCAAATCCGGAGGAACCCCCTTCGACGAGCTACCGCTCGAAGCGGTTGTGGATCAGGCGGACCGGCTTCTGCTGTGCTCCGGCGCCCGTCAACGGCAAGAGCGAGCCCGGATCGACGATCTCGACCAGCACGTCGACGCCGAGGCGGCGCTTGAACAGCTCGCGGTAGGACGCCATCAACGACGGGCGGTCGGCCGGGTCGCCGCGCACCTCGATCAGCACCGTCATCTCGTCGCGTCCGCG
>QHRT01000268.1 GCA_003220195.1 Candidatus Rokuibacteriota bacterium
AACGCGCGGCGCTCCGGCGACATCGACTCGTGGTGCTGCCACGGCTCGGGAATCATCATCAAGATCGCGTGCGGCAGCGAGCGCCCGTTCATCACGAGGAACTCGAGCACGTTGTCGAACGTCGCCGAATCCGAGAGACCTTCGCGCGTCACCGGCAGCACGTTTCTCAGATCGTCACCGAGCAGGTCGGACTGGCAGAGCGCCTCGCGCGCGCGCATCCAGTTGATGTTGCCGCGCAGCGTGTTGATCTCGCCGTTGTGCGCGATGTAGCGGTAGGGGTGCGCCAACGGCCAGGACGGGAACGTGTTGGTGCTGAAGCGCTGGTGGACGAGCGCCAGCGCCGACTCGACGTCCGGGCTCGCGAGATCGGGGAACATGCCCTCGATCTGATCTGCCGACAGCATCCCTTTGTAGATCAGCGTGCGTGACGACAGGCTCGGGAGGTAACAGAACTTCCGCTCGGGAATGTCCAGGCTCTCGACGGTGTTCTCGATCGAGCGGCGGATCACGTAGAGCTTGCGCTCGAGGTGCGCCTGGTCCCGGACGCCCGGCCCCGCGCCGACGAACATCTGGCGAATGACGGGCTCGACGCTGAGCGCGGTGGCGCCCAGCGCCTTGTCCTGAGTCGGCACGTCGCGCCATCCGAGGAATCGTTGACCCTCGTCCGCGACGATCGTCTGGATCAACGCCTGGACCTTGTCGCGCTGGATCGGATCCCGGGGCAGGAAGACGAGTCCGGCGCCGTACTGCCCGGCGGACGGCAGCGTGATGCCGAGGGCCTCACACTCGCGGCGGAGGAACCGGTCGGGCATCTGGAGCAGGATGCCGGCGCCATCGCCGGTGTTCGGCTCGCACCCGCAGGCTCCGCGGTGCAGGAGATTGATCAGGACGGAGAGCGCCTGGCGAACGATCGCGTGGGATTTGCGGCCCTGGATATCGACGACGAAGCCGACGCCGCACGCATCGTGCTCGTGGCTCGGATCATAGAGCCCCTGCGCTTCCATCTGGCCGGCGAACCGAACACGCTCTCTCTGCATCGCGCGGTCCCCTTGTGAAGAGTTGGACGATACTACAGGTGGTCTGACTATTAGTCATCCCAAAAAGTCAGATGGTGGGTATCAGTCATGCTAATGCTGTAGACTCAAGAGAGCCGATGCACATCGAAACACTGCGTCTCTACTGCGACATCGTGCGCCAGCGGAGCTTTTCGCGGGGCGCCGAGCAGAACTTCGTCTCGCAGTCCGCCGCGAGCCAGGCCGTCCAGCAGCTGGAGACCCAGCTGGGCGCCGCGCTGATCGACCGGACGCGTCGACCGTTCGCGGTGACGCCCGAGGGTGAGAGGTTTTACAACGCCTGCCGCCAGATCCTGTCGACGTGGGAGAAGGCGCGCACGGACGTGTCGGCGGTCAAGGCTCGTGTGGACGGGATCGTGAAGGTCGCCGCGATTTACTCCGTCGGGCTCCACGATCTGAGCCGCCACGTGCAGCGCTTCATGTCGCTCTATCCGGAGGCGCGGGTGCAGCTCGAATGTCTGCATCCGCACAAGGTGGTGGACGCCGTGACGAGCGGGGAAGCCGACGTCGGGATCATGTCGTACCCGCCGGCGAACCGGTCGCTGGCCGTCGTCCCTCTTCGCGACGAGCCGATGGCCTTCGTGTGCCACCCGAGCCATCCACTGGGACGGCGTCGCCTGATCCGATCAGCCGAGCTGAACGGCGAAAAGTTCGTCGCGTTCGATCCGGAGCTGACGATCCGCAAGGCGATCGACAAGGCCCTCAAGCAGGCGAACGTGCGCGTCAACATCGTGATGGCGTTCGACAACATCGAGACGATCAAGCAGGCCGTGTCGATCGCGGCCGGCGTCACGATCCTGCCGGTCCATACGGTGGAAAAGGAAGCCGGCGTGCGCGCCCTGTCGGTGGTGCCGCTCGACATTCCCGACCTCGTGCGTCCGGTCGGCCTCATCCACCGGCGACAGAAGCTCCTGTCGCCGACCGTCAGCCGCTTCATGGATCTCTTGAAGGATCCGGGCGAAGACCCACACCGCCGGGCGGATCCCACGGTATTGCCCCGCGGGGGCCGCGGCGATAGGATCCCCAGGGAATCGGTATCGTCGGGGGGTCCCAAGCGGCGCGCGGACGCGCCGGACGGCCGCGCGGACGCGCTCGTCATGGACCTCGACACCCCCGCTCGGAGCGCGCCGGCGACGCCAGACGCGCTCCTCGGCAACCGAGGGAGGCTGAGATGAGTGACACCGAAGACGCGTACGCCGAGACTCTCGACGCCGATCTGCACGAGATCCGAGGCGCGCTCTTCGACGACACGCTGGCCGTCCTGTCGCCGCCGGATCCCATCTGCCTGGGGGATACGGTGAGCGTCCAGGACGCGGTCGACGCGATGGTGGCGCGCCGTCAGGCCGGCGTTCTGGTCGTCGATGCCGGGACGTGCCTGATCGGCATCTTCACCGAGCGCGACGTCCTGCGGCGCGTCGTCGGTCAAGGTCTCGACCCCCGACGGACGCCGATCGGACAGGTGATGACGCGCGACCCGCAAGCCCTCAGGCTGCGCGATCGCGTGGCCCACGCGCTCCACTCGATGAGCGTCGCGGGATACCGGACGGTCCCGATCGTGGACGAGGTCGGGCGTCCCGTCGGCGTCGTGACGGGCAGCGACGTCATCCGCTGGCTCGCCGACCTGTTCCCCGAAGAAGTGTTGAATCTTCCGCCCGGGGATCGCATCAAGAATCCGGAACAAATCGACGCGGGATGAGAGCAAACGGGGGAAATTGTTGCCCGTCCCGGGGCGGTCCGATAAGATGAGTCGGGTCTGCCGGTCCTCCCCGAAACGACGGAAAAAGAGAGCGCTGGATCTCTGCGGCGCGCGCCTGACACTCAGCGAAGAGAGGGCATTCGATGGCTAAGATTGTGGCTCCCGCAGCGTCGGTCGACAAGCCGCGGCGGGACTTGGTTCGCGCCGTCGTCCGCTTTGCCGGGGACTCCGGTGACGGCATGCAGCTGACCGGCGAGCAGTTCACCACCGAGTCCGCGTGGGCCGGCAACGACATCGCGACCTTGCCCAACTTCCCGGCCGAGATCCGCGCGCCCGCCGGAACCCTGTTCGGAGTCTCGTCGTTCCAGCTCCAGTTCGGAAGCCAGCGCGTGTACACCCCCGGCGACCGGCTCGATTGCCTGGTCGCGATGAATCCGGCGGCGCTCAAGGTGCACTTGAGAGACCTGAAGCCGGGCGGACTGCTCATCGTCAACACCGCGGCGTTCGACAAGAGAAATCTCGACAAGGCGGGCTACGCCGCGAATCCGCTCGACGAGCCGACCCTGGCCGAACGGTATCGGCTTCACAAGGTCGACATGACGGGGCTCACGCACGAGGCGTTGAAGGACCTCAGCCTCAACGCGAAAGAGAAGGATCGCTGCAAGAACTTCTTCGCGCTCGGCGTCGTGTCCTGGATCTACACGCGCCCGCTCGAGCCGACGCTCGAGTGGATCGGCAAGCGCTTCGCGAAGAACGCGGTGCTCGCGGATGCGAACACGCGCGTGCTGAAGGCCGGGCACGCGTTCGGCGAGACCGCGGAAATCTTCTCCGAGCACTACGCGATCGAGGCGGCCGACATGCCGCCCGGCCTCTATCGTGCGATGACCGGCAACCGGGCGCTCGCGTGGGGTCTCCTGGCGGCGGCGGAACGGTCGAAGCTGCCGATCGTCTACGGCGCCTATCCGATCACGCCCGCGAGCGGCATCCTGGAAGAGCTCGCGATGCACAAGAGATTCCGCATCCGCACGATCCAGGCGGAGGACGAGATCGCCGCGGTCACGGCGGCGATCGGCGCGTCATTCGGCGGCGCGATCGGCGTCACCGGCTCGAGCGGCCCCGGAATCGCCCTGAAGGGCGAAGGCATCGGGCTTGCCGTGACGGCCGAGTTGCCGCTCGTGATCTTCAACATCCAGCGCGCCGGCCCCTCGACCGGCATGCCGACCAAGACCGAGCAGGCCGACCTGATGCAAGCGCTCTACGGGAGGAACAGCGAGTCGCCTGTCGTGGTGCTCGCGCCGGCGACCCCGGGCGACTGCTTTTATATCGCCTACGACGCCGTTCGCATCGCCTCCAAGTACATGGTGCCCGTCATCGTGTTGAGCGACGGATTCCTCGCCAACGGCTCGGAGCCGTGGCTCATTCCGGACGTGTCGACGCTCCCGCCGATGGAGGTCGAGTTCCGCACCGAGCCGGATGGCTTCTTCCCGTACCTGCGGGATTCGGCGACGCTGGCGCGCCCGTGGGTGCGGCCGGGGACGCCGGGCCTCGAGCACCGGATCGGAGGGCTCGAGAAGCAGGACGTCACCGGCAACATCTCCTACGATCCGGAGAACCACGACCAGATGGTGCGGACGCGCGCGGAGAAAGTCCGGCGCGTCGCGCAGGAGATTCCGCCCACGACGATCAACGGCCCGGCGACCGGGGACGTGCTCGTCGTCGGGTGGGGCGGGACCTACGGCTCCATCACGGCGGCAGTCGATCGGGCGCAGGGCGAAGGCAAGTCCGTCGCGTCGGTCCATCTGCGATACCTGAATCCACTGCCGCCGGATCTCGGCCACATCCTCCGGGAGTACCGCCGCATCCTGGTGCCGGAAATCAACTCGGGGCAACTCGTGCGCGTGCTGCGCGCCGAGTATCTCGTCGATGCCGTCGGCTTCAACCGCGTGCGCGGACTCCCGCTCGCGAGCGAGGAAATCCACGAGGCCATCACGCAACTGCTGGGGAGCAAGTCATGAGTGCAGGCGCCGGAGCGGCGGCGACGCCGAAGTACACGAAGAAGGATTTCGAGTCCGACCAGGACGTCCGCTGGTGCCCGGGCTGCGGCGACTACGCCGTCCTCTCGGCCGTGCAGAAGAGCATGCCCGACCTCGGCGTCCCGAAGGAAGACATCGTCTTCATCTCGGGCATCGGGTGCTCGAGCCGGTTCCCGTACTACATGAATACGTACGGGTTCCACACGATCCACGGCCGCGCGCCGGCGATCGCGACGGGGCTCAAGCTGGCGCGCCCGGACCTCAAGATCTTCGTCCATGGTGCACGTGCTGCGCCGGAACGTCGGCGTGACGATTCTCCTGTTCAACAACCGGATCTACGGGCTGACGAAGGGACAGTACTCGCCGACGAGCGAGCTCGGGAAGGTCACGAAGTCGACGCCGATGGGGTCGGCGGACCGTCCGGTGAACCCGCTGGCCTTCGCGCTCGGGTGCGGCGCGACGTTCGTGGCGCGCACCGTGGACCGCAACATCCAGCACATGGAGTCGATGCTCAAGCGCGCGGCCGCCCACAAGGGCACGGCGTTCCTCGAGATCCTCCAGAACTGCAACGTCTACAACGATCTCGCGTGGAACGTCGTGTACGACAAGGAGTCGAAGCTCCAGCACGAGTTGAGGCTCGAGCACGGCAAGCCGCTCCTCTTCGGGGCACCGGACGATAAGAAGGCGATGATCATGGACGGCGTGGTGCCGAAGGTCGTCAGCGCCCGGGACGTGCCCGAGAGCGCGCTCTGGGTGCACGACGAGAAGAGCCGATCTCTTCGCGCCGGACTTCCCGGTGCCGATCGGCGTTCTCTCCGCGATCGACGCCCCGATCTACGAGGAAGTCCTGCTGGACCAGGAGCAACGCGCGATCTCCGAGCGCGGACCCGGGGACATCGCGAAGCTCTTGACGTCCGGGGATACGTGGAAGATCTAGCTCGGGGGGGGGCTTCGCCCCCCATCCTCATCGGAGGGCGCCTCGACGGTCCCCTTCGATGTCTCCCCCCAAACTAGGATTGCGCCGGCGAAGCCGGCGCACGAAGCGTCCGAACCGACGTCGCCGGACAGCATCGTTGACTTCGAATTGGCACCCGTCGGGGCTCGTCCGCAGCGGAGCGAGCTGTCAGGTGCGTCCCTGGCGCGTGCGCGAATTCGATCTATGATCAGTCCTGGTACGACATGCCGGTGAATTCTCGGTTCGTCGACGAGTTGCGCGCGATCGTGGGGTCTGACGCGCTCGTGCTGTCGCCCGAAGGGCGGCTCGCGTACGAGTGCGACATGCATACCCTCTACAAAGGCCAGCCGGACGTGGTCGTCTTGCCCTCACGCGTCGACGAGGTGCAAAGGATCGTCCGGCTCTGTCGTCGGGAGCGCGTGCCGATCGTCCCGCGCGGCTCGGGCACCGGACTCGCCGGTGGCGCGATGGCGCCCACCGGCGGCGTGATGGTCGCGATGAACCGGATGAATCGGGTGCTCGAGATCGACATCCCGAACCGCTGCGCCGTCGTCGAGCCCGGCCTCATCAACCTCTGGCTCACGCGCGAGGTCGCGGCCCGCGGATACTTCTTCGCCCCGGACCCGTCGAGCCAGATGGTGTCGTCGATCGGTGGCAACGTCTCGACGAACGCCGGCGGCCCGCACTGTCTCAAGTACGGGATCACGACGAACCACGTGCTCGGCCTCACGATCGTGGGGAGCTCCGGCGAGCCGCTCACGCTGGGTGGCAAGGTCTGGGACCGGCCCGGCTACGATCTCACGGGCGTGGCGGTCGGTTCCGAAGGCACGTTCGGACTCGTCACCTCGATCACCGTGCGGCTCACGCACACGCCCGAAGGCGTGAAGACCATCCTCGCCCTGTTCGCGACGATCGACGCCGCTTCGGAGGCGGTGTCGGCGATCATCGCGGCAGGTATCGTGCCCGCGGCCCTCGAGATGCTCGACGACGTCGTGATCCGCGCGATCGAGGCGGGTGTGGGCGCCGGATACCCCGGCGATGCGGGCGCGGTGTTGTTGATCGAGCTCGATGGTCCGCGCGCGGAAGTGGAGATGGAAGCGGAGCGGGCCGTCGCGCTCTCGCGCGCGCGCGGCGCGCTCAGCGTGCGTGTCGCGCGGGACGAGGCCGAGCGCGCGCTGCTCTGGAAAGGCCGGAAGGAAGCTGCGGGCGCGATCGGTCGCATCGCGCCGAGCTTTCTCCTCCAGGACGCCGTCGTGCCGCGGTCGAAGCTGCCGCAGATCATGCGGGAGATGCAGGCGATCTCCGCGCGCCATCGCGTGCTCTTCGCCAACGTGTTCCACGCCGGCGACGGCAACCTGCACCCGCTGATCTGCTACGACGACCGCGATCCGGACGAGCTCCATCGCGCCAAGGCGGCGAATGAGGAATTGCTCCGCGCGTGCATCGACATGGGCGGCAGCGTGACCGGCGAACACGGCGTCGGCGTCGACAAGGCGCAGCACCTCGGGCTGCAGTACGCCGACGCGGACCTGAACTTCATGTATCGGCTCCGGCGCGTGATCGATCCCGAGGGGCTGATGAATCCGGGCAAGCTCCTGCCGTCGCACCCGGCCTGCGGTGAAGGATTCCGCGCGCGCCGACCGGTACTGCCGGAAGGCGCCTGGGTGTAGCCGTGGCGGTCTCGGTCAGGTCGCTCGAAAAAGCGTTCGCGTCGCTGGTCGGCCGGGAACGCGTCGTCGACGATCCGGTGAAGCTCGGCGGCGCGACGATCGATGGCTGCGTGCCGCGCTTCATCGTCCGTCCGGCGGCGGTCGACGAGTTAAGTGGCATCGTCGCGCTGGCGTGCGAGGAGCGACTTGCCGTCATCCCGCGCGGCAGCGGGAGCGCGCTCGAGCTCGGCGCGCCGCCGTCGCGGCTCGACGTGGTGATCGACCTCCGCGACCTGGATCGCGTCCTCGAGTACAACCCC
Source organism: Candidatus Rokuibacteriota bacterium (assembly GCA_003220195.1). GTDB lineage: Bacteria > Methylomirabilota > Methylomirabilia > Rokubacteriales > CSP1-6 > AR8. Next base: position 7,727 of record QHRT01000268.1, read on the forward strand.
GACGATCTCACCGCCAGTGTCGAGGCCGGTGTCACGCTCGGCGCGCTCGCGAAGCTTCTCTCCGATCGCCGACAGTTCGCGGCACTCGACCCGCCCGGCGGCACGAGCCGCTCGCTTGGCGGCATCACGGCGACGAACGCCGTCGGTCCGCTCGCGTGCCGGTACGGCGCCATGCGGGATCGGCTGCTCGGCGTCCGGTTCGTGCAGGCCGACGGCGTCGTCACCTGGGGCGGCGCGAAGGTGGTGAAGTCGGTGACCGGCTACGACATCCCGAAGCTCATGGTCGGTGCGCTCGGAACGCTTGGCGTGCTGGCGGAGCTGACGTTGCGACTTCATCCGATGCCCGAGCACGAAGCGAGCTGGCTCGCGTCGTGCGACACGCTGGACGCCGCAGGGACGCTGGTGGCCGCGATCCTCGAGTCCACCCTCCAGCCGAACCGCGTCGAGATCGTGAGCCGCGGCGCCCTCGAAGCGCTGCGGCTCGGGGCCGCCGTGGCAGCCGTCGCCGTGTCGATCGCCAGCGTGGAACCCGCCGTCGCCGCTCAAGAGGAGTCGCTCCGCTCCCTGGTGCGCGCAAACGGAGGAACCCTGAACCCGGCGTCGCCAGGCTGGTGGGATCGATATGGTGACGTCGTGATGTCGTCACGCGTCACGATCCGGATCGGGACGCTCCCCTCCGAGGTCGCGAGAACCGTGGGCGCGGTGGAACGACTGCTCGGCCCGGCCGTCGCCGTCGTCGGGAGTGCGGCCACCGGGACGCTCCACGCGCTCTTGTCGGAGTGCCAGGTCCAAGCGATGGCCAGCGCCGTCGGCGAGCTTCGGGCGATGCTGGCTCCCTTCGGCGGACACGCGACGATCACGCGAGGACCGCGAGCGCTCCGCGAGGCGATCGACCCGTGGGGGCCGACCGACCCCGGCGCGCTCGCGTTGATGCGCGGTCTCAAGGACGAATTCGATCCGCATCGCGTGCTGAATCCCGGACGGTTCGTCGGCGGCCTGTGACCGTCACCCCGGTCGCCCGATCCTCCGCGCACGACGCGGTCTCCCTCGACGATCTCAGGAAGTGCGTCCACTGCGGGATCTGTCTGCCGCAGTGTCCAACCTATCTCACGCTCGGCGAGGAGATGGATTCCCCGCGCGGGCGTCTCTACCTGATGCGCGCGGCGGCCGAGGGCCGCATCACCCCGAGCGAGACGTTCGTCCGTCATCTCGATCTCTGCCTCGGCTGCCGCGCGTGCGAGACGGCGTGCCCGTCGGGCGTTCCGTTCGGTCGTCTGCTGGAGGCGACGCGTGCCGGCCTCGAACGGCACCGCGAGCCAGAGCGGCGTCGTTTCGACGACGCGCTCTTCGCACTCTTCCCGCGGCCCGGGCGCGTCGGTGCAGCAGTGAAGGCGCTCCGCCTCTACCGTTCGTCCGGACTCCAGGCTCTTCTGCGACGGAGCGGACTCCTCTCGCGCGTCCCGCGACTCGCCGCGATGGACTCGCTCCTCGGGTCGCTGCCCCGCGCGGAACGACTCCCGCCGCTCATCCCGGCACACGGAACGCGTCGCGGTCGCGCGGGCCTCCTGATGGGCTGCGTACAGCGGCACGTCTATCCCGGCGTGAACCGCGACACCGCGCGTCTCCTGTCGGTGGCGGGGTACGACGTCATCGTGCCGCGGGCCCAGGGCTGCTGTGGCGCGCTCGAGCTGCATGCGGGCCGCCTCGATGCGCTTCGTCTGCGAGCGCGTGCCCTCGCGGGGGCCTTCGGCGACGGCGTCGATCTCGTGGTGACGAACGCGGCCGGTTGCGGTTCGGCGATGAAGGAGTACGGTCACTGGCTCGACGACCCACAGGTGAAGGCCCTCGCCGCGAAGACTCGCGACATCAGCGAGGTGCTCGCCGGCAGCGAGCTTCCGCTGTCTGCCCTCGACGTCACGGTGACGTACCACGATGCCTGTCATCTGGCCCATGGCCAGCGGATCCGGAGCGAGCCTCGCGAGCTGCTGCGCCGGATTCCCGGCCTGCGCCTGGTGGAATTGCCCGAGAGCGATCTCTGCTGCGGCAGCGCCGGGGTCTACAATCTTCTGGAGCCGGACGTC
>QHRT01000269.1 GCA_003220195.1 Candidatus Rokuibacteriota bacterium
TCGAGCACCCACGTGGCCTCGGCAAGCGCCAGGTGAGAGACCCACGCGCCTCGATCGACAAAGTTGTCGGCGGCACTGACCTGCTTGACATCGTCCCGGACGATCAGGCGCACGAGCAGATTGGTGTCAACGGCGCGCATGTTTCTTCCGCATGGACCGTCGAATGCCGTCTCGGAGCTGGTCCAGCGTACGTCGCATCGGTGTGCCGCGCGGGAACAACGCCCGGTGGACGTCCTCCGAGCTGAAGCGCCCGGCCCGTCGAACCACGACCTTCTCGCCCTCCTCGTCCCACTCCAGCACCGAGCCGGGGCCGATGCCCAGCTTTCGACGGACTTCCAGAGGAACCGAGGTCTGTCCTTGCGCGGTCACCTTCGACTGTGCGAGTGGCATGGGCGATATTACCCCGGTAATGGAATCGGGACAATCGGCAGCTCACGACGCTGATGCTCTCCCAGTGACCGATCGTCGCCCGTGACCGCCACGGCCGGTCTCATCAATCAGTCGATCACCTGATCCGCGCGCAGAAGCACGGACGGAGGAATCGAGAGCCCGAGCGCCCGGGCAGTCTTCATGTTGATCACCAGCTCGAACTTCGTCGGCTGCTCGATGGGGAGGTCAGCCGGCCTGGCGCCTTTGAGGACTCTGGCCACGTACTCGGCCGCGCGCCGGAACAGGTCCGGATAGTTGGTCCCATACGACATGAGGCCGCCGGCCTCGGCGAATCTTCGGCTCCAGAAAATGGCCGGTAGCCGATTCTTGGCGGTGGCGTCCAGCAGCTCGGCTCGGTAGAGAGAAAACATCGAGTCCGCCAGCAGCAGGAGAGCGCCGGCCCGTGCTCTGGTCATCGAGGCGAATGCCGCGGCGAACTCGCTGGGCGCGCGTACGTCGACGGCTTGGACCTGCACGCCTGATGACTTGGCCGCAGTCTCGATCTCGCGCAGCGCGCTCTTGTGCGCGGGATTCCCTGTTTTCCACATGACCGCCACGCGAGAAAGCCCCGGAACGACTTCTCCGAGCAGCTGAAGCCGTTTCCCGCTCAGTTCGGCGTCGAGGTCGGCGATGCCGGTCACGTTGCCGCCTGGTCGCGCGAGCCCGGTGACGATGCCAGCGCCGACCGGATCAGCGACGACCGCGGTGATGATCGGCGTCACCGCGGTCGCCTCCTTGGCCGCTGCGGCCGCTGGAGTTCCCACGGTGACCATCACGTCCACGTTGAGACGGAGCAGCTCGCGCGCAAGGCTCGAGAGCCGTTCATTCTTGCCGTCGGCGCCCCGGAACTCGAAGACGACGTTCTGGCCTTCGACGTAGCCGAACTCACGAAGCCGTTCCTGGAACACTTTGAACATCTCCAATCCGTCAGAAACGGAGCTTGTCGACAGGACGCCGATGCGGGCTCTCCCGGGCTGCTCTGCCGCGACAGCGACCGGCGAGGCGAGGATGCTCAGCGTAATCGCGAGGACGAACGATCGGCGATCGGGCATACGAACAGCGTTCGCTCGCGGGGATTCGTGACGCGACACCGGGCAGATCATCGGAATCTGTCGAGCGTGGTTCAGCTGCCGTCCGCCGCAATATTCGAGGCGGCCGCCGCGCCGCGCGCCGGGACACCGGCGGCGCCGACGGGTACCGCATCTGCCGACTCCAGCGTCGTCGCGCGGCCGCCGAGCTGACGGAGCTTCGGATCGAGGTGATCGCGGAGCCAGTCGCCGAGCAGATTCACCGCGAGCACGGTCAGCAGCATCGCGAGACCGGGGAAGAGCGAGATCCACCACGCGGTCGCGAGGAATCCGCGGCCGTCCGCGATCATCAGTCCCCATGCCGGATTCGGCGGCGGCACGCCGACCCCGAGAAACGAGAGGGTGCCCTCGAGCAGGATCACGTAGCCGACCTGGAGCGTCGAGATCACCAGGAGGGTCGGCACCACGTTCGGGAAGATGTGACGGCGAATGATCCACGCGCTCGAGCGCCCGGCGACCACCGCCAGCGCGACGAAATCCTGCTCCTTGATGGCGAGCGTCTCGCCCCGGACCTGTCGCGCGAACCGCGGCCACAGCAAGAGCGCGGTGATCAGGATGACGTTCCTGAAGCTCGGCTCGGACACGGCGACGAGCACGACCGCGATCAGGATCGTCGGCAAGGACAGGCCGATGTCGGTGAGCCGCATCAAGAGCGCGTCCGTGACGCCGCCGCGGTACCCCGAGATGAGCCCGAGCAGCGTGCCGAACGTCCCGGCCACGCCGATCGCGATGAGCGACACGAGCAAGGAGATCCGACTGCCGTAGATGATGCGGCTCAGCACGTCGCGCCCGAAGCGGTCCGTCCCGAGCGGGTGCGCAGGATCGCCGCGCTCCATCCAGATCGGCGGGATCAGCTTGGCGGTGATATCGCCTTCGGTCGGGCTCTGCGGCGCGAGCACGGCCGCGAAGACGGCGCACAGGACAAGCGCGACGAGCACGGCTCCGGAAAACCAGGGAAGGTTACGCCCGAGCATGACGGATCCTCGGGTTGAGATAGCTGTAGAGCACGTCGACGCAGAGATTTCCGGTGAGGTAGAGCGCGCTCAGCACGAGCACGCCAGCCTGCACGATCGGATAGTCGCGCGTGGTGATGCTCTCGAGAATCAACCGCCCGAGCCCGGGCCACGCGAACACCGTCTCCGTCACCACCGCGCCGCCGAGAAACTGCACGAACAGCATCACGGCGAACGTCACGACCGGCAACAGCGCGTTCTTCAGGCCGTGCTTCCAGAGCACGACTTGCTCGCTGAGGCCCTTCAGGCGGGCGAACTTGATGTAGTCGGAGCCCAGCACCTCGAGCATCGCCGAGCGCGTGAGGCGCAGGATCGCGGCCGACGTGAAGTAGCCAAGCGTGAACGCGGGGAGAATCAGGTTGAGCGCGCCGCCGCGGCCTCCCGCCGGCAGCACGCCGAGCACGACCCCGAACAGCAAGATCAGCATGAGCCCGAGCCAGAACGCCGGCATCGATTGCCCGAGCACCGCGAAGATCCGCGCGCCTGTGTCGAGCGCAGTGCCGCGATGGACGGCGGAGTACATGCCGAGCGGCACGCCGATCAAGACGCTCATGGCCATGGCGACCAGCCCGAGCTCCGCCGTCGCGGGCAGCCGTTCCCAGATATGCTCGACCACCGGCCGCCGCGTCAGGATCGACTTGCCGAAGTCGCCGAGGAAGATGTTCTTCACGTAGATCGCGTACTGGACCGGCATGGGCTGATCGAGCCCGAGGTAGTGCGTGAGGATCTGCTGGTCGCGCTCGGTCGCGTTGACGTCCAGCAGGAGCTGGATCGGATTGCCGGACATCCGCGTGAGCACGAACACGATGCTGATCACGACCAGCATGCTGAGCAGCGTCTGCAAGATCCGCCCGACCAGGTGCCGTGCCATGCGCTACTTCCTCGTGACGTATTCCCAGTTGTGCAGACCCAGGTGACCGGGGATCAAAGGCCAGTCCCCGACCTTCGGCCCGACGCCGGCGATCGAGTGGGTCGCGCCGATCGTGACGGCCGGCATGTACTCGTGGAGCCATGGTTCCATTTCCTCGCGCATGATCTTCGTGCGCGCGGCGGCGCTCGGTTCGACGCCGAGCCGATCGACGAACGCGTCCAGCTTCGGGTGCTCGAACAGCAGGTGCACGGCCGCCTTGCTGTGCGAGATCCTCACGAACAGCTCCCACGGCTCCGGCCCGATGATCGGTCCCGCGTAGGCCAGGGCGACGCCGGCGTACGACCGCGCGCGGAAGTCCGCCGCGAACACGGCGCGATCCACGGGGCGCCGCTTGACTCGCAATCCGATCTTCTCCCAGTACGTCGCGACCGCCTCGCCGACGTCCGGGAGATATCCGCGCCCTGGCCAGGCGGTGAGATTCATGGTGACGTCGAAGCCGTTCGGATAGCCGGCCTCGGCGAGCAACGCTTTCGCCTTCGCGGGATCGTACGGGATCGGCTTCAGCAACGCCTCCGGCATCCACGGGTCGGTCGGGTACGCGTTCACGGTGCCGAGCGGAGAGCCGACGCCGCCGAGCACCCGGTCGAAGATCGCCTTCTTGTCGACGGCGAGGTTGAGTGCGAGCCGCACCTTGCGCGCCCGCTCGGCATCGGGCTGCGCCCACGGCACCTTGGGATCGTAGGACGGTCGCCCCGCCCACTGTCCGCCGAGGATGACCCAGATCGCGGAGGTGTTCGGCATCGTCAGCAGCCGCATGCCGACCTTCTTCAGCTCGTCGACGTACTCGCCGCCGGCCTCGATGACGTCGACGCTGCCCGCGCGCAGCATCGCCATGCGCGTCGCTGGCTCGGGCACTTTCAAGAAGACGAGGCGTTTGTAATTCGGCGTGGCACGCCAGTGCCGGTCGACCGCTTCGTACACGATCCGGTCGCCGCGCAGGTGCTCCACGAACTTCCACGGGCCGGTCCCGATGGGACGGCGCTCCGCCGCTTCCTCTCCGGCCTCGAGGTGCTTCTTCGACTGGATGTAGCCGGTCGATCCGAACAGGCCGCTCGTGACCCGGTTGCCGAACGTGACGAAGGGCTTCTCGAAGTGGATCGCGATCGTGTACGGGTCCTCGACCTCCATGCTCTTGATGAGCCGCATCTCGTTCGAGAGCGCGTTCGCCGATCCCTCGCGGGCGATCTGCGTGAAGGTGTAGCGGACATCCTCGGCGGTGAGCTCCGTCCCGTTGTGGAACTTGACGCCCTTGCGCAGATGAAACTTCCACGTGCGTCCGCCATCGAGGGCTTGCCAGCGCTCGGCGAGCATCGGGATCAGGTTTCCTTTGGCGTCACGGTTGAGGAGGTTTTCCCAGAGCGGCTTCAGCACGATGTCCTCGGCGCCGACGTAGAGATGCGGCAGCCAGCGCTCGTTGCCGAACGTGGCGACGGCGACGGTCAGCGTCCCTTCCGGCGCCGCTGCCACGGGAACTGCCGCAGTGATCGTCGATAGCAGCACCATCGTGATCGACGCGCCGATCCACGACCTGACCCTCATCCGCGCATCCTCCTGATCCGAGTGCTTCTCATCGAGACCGGGTGACGTACTCCCAGTTGTGAAACCCCATGTGCCCGGCAATCACGGGCCAGTCGCCGACCTTGGGACCGAGCCCCGCGATGTTGTGCGCGGCGCCGATGGCCACGCCGGGAATATATTCG
>QHRT01000270.1:0-5996 GCA_003220195.1 Candidatus Rokuibacteriota bacterium
TCCCCCATTGATCGATCGAGCTTCGGATTCGGATTGCGCATCGCACTACGCGGAGTTGTGCCGCGCGTTGTCGGTCGCGGAGTCTTGGGCGTCGGGGTGAACCCACGCCCGGCAGCCTCCCAGCGATCCCGAGCCTCCACGAGCGGAGCCTGGACGGGGCCCCTCTGACAATCGTGACCGCGGTGAGGGCGAGGGGCTCCATTTTCTTGTGAGGTATCCCATCACTTGCGGCGGGGTTGGGCTGCGGCGGGATTGTTCGGCTTCTGACGAACAGCGCCGTAACCACCGCGGGTGTTTGCCACGATTGCGCCAAGCGGCCGCGTAAGGATCTGATCTCGATGACGACAGGCGAGCCAACGTCATGCGGTTCAAAATGCTCACAACACAATCTCCTGCCGCGCCGGCGAGCATGGCTCGCCATCCAGAGCCAGAATCGAAACATCAACAACAAGCCCGCGTCAGCAAGCCCCCAAATCCCGAGCGCGTCATCCTAGCAATTCGCGAATTTTCCGGCAATCGAGCTGCGTCACTTCTTCCTGGCGAGCTCCCAGATCTCGTGCGTGAACGCCGCGGGGTCGGCCGGCTTCTTGATGACGCCGAACCGGAGCGCGATGTCGGCCGTGCGCTTGAAAGCCTCGGGGTCCATCTTGCCGAGGGGCGTGGTCGGCTGCGGCGGACCCCACACGAGCTTGTTGATCTCCGCCATCATCCACGTCTGATGCTCGCGGCCGAGGATCGGGCTCTCCTTCAGCACCAGGTCGACGCACTCCCGCGCGTGGTCGCGGCAGTGCTCCCAGCCCTTGAGCGAGGCGCGCAGGAAGCGCGCGGCGATGTCCTTGTTCTTCGGCTGCGCCAGGAAGGTCGCCGCCGAGAAGATGCCGTCCTCGAGCATCGCCGTGCCTTCCTTGTTGAAGTCGATGATGACGAGATCGGCTTCCTTCACGCCGGCCTCGAGTACCTGCTTGAACTCGTTGTAGGTCATCGCCGCCGCGGCATCGACCTGCTTTTGCAGCAGGAGGTTCATGTCGAATGGCTGCTGGACCAGCGTGACGTCCCGGTTCTTGTCGATCTTGTACTTCTCGAGCGTGGCGAGCAGCGCGAACTCGTTGCCCCCGAACCACACGGCGACCTTCCGGCCGCGGAGATCCGCCGCGCCCTTGATGCCCGAGGTCTTGAACGCGAGCTCCCGTATGCCGCTCAGCGAGAAGATCTGCGCGATGTTCACGAGGGGCGCGCCCTGCTCGCGGGACGAGAGCAGGCTCGGGAGCCAGTCGATCCCGAACTGCGCGCCGCCGCCGGCGACCACCTGCTCCGGCACGATGTCGGGCCCGCCCGGCCGGATCGTGACGTCGAGCTTCTCGGCGCTGTAGAACCCCTTCGCCTTCGCGGCGTAGTAGCCGCCGAACTGCGCCTGCGTGACCCACTTGAGCTGGAGTGTGACCTTGTCCTGGGCCCACGCGTCTCCGCTGGTCGCTGCGAGGACCACCGCGATCGCGGTGAGCGCTGCGTTCAGTCGTGCCGTCGTCATCACCGTACTCCTCCGAGATCGGGTTGCGTCGCGCGCGCAGTCTATCGTGTCGGGCCGTCCGCTCGCCATGGCATCGCCAGCCGCTCGGCGAGCGCCACCGCGCCGTAGAACGCGAGACCGAGCGCGCAGGTGACCAGGATCGCCGCCCACGCCTGGCGGGTCTGGAAGAGGCTCGCGCTGCTCTTGATGTAGACGCCGAGCGATTTCATCGGGCCACCGAAGAATTCGCTGACGACGGCGCCGATCATCGCGAGCGTGGTGCACGCGCGCAGCGCGGTGAAGAGAAACGGCAGCGCGTGCGGCAGCCGGAGCCGCGCGAACAGGTGCCACTCGCTGGCCGCGTAGCTCCGCATCAGCTCCAGGCTCACCGGGCTCACCGTCACGAGCCCGCGCGCGGTGCTGACGAACGTGGGGAAGAACGTCATCAGCGTCACGATCGCGATCTTCGAGCCGTGCGCGATGCCGAACCACACGATGGCGAGCGGCGCGAGCGCGACGATCGGCACCGACGCCGAGGCGATCGCCCACGGCAACATCAGATCCACGAAGGCCGCCGAGCGGCTCGCGATCATCGCCGCCAGGACCGATCACGACCTCGGTGAACGTGTACAGTCCCGCCTCGACAAGGACCGGCCACGTGGCGGCGAGGGTCGAGACGATCGTGTGAGGCGCCTGCAGCAGGTAGAACTGGATGTCGAACAGGAACACGGCCGCTTCCCACGCCGCCGCGACGACGACGAAGACCGCGACGGCAGGCAGATACTCACGGGCTCGTCGCCCTGTCGGCGTCGGGCGTCCGGCGATGTCTGACGTCATCGCGGGTCCCGCGGGCCCGGATTGGCGTCCGCGCGCAAGCTCTGCCGCACCGTCGTGACCAGCTCGAAGAACCGCGGCAGCGCGCGTGTCTTCTCGTCGCGCTCGGGCGGCAGGTCCACGCGGACGATGCGCTCGATCCGGCCGGGCCGCGGGCTCATCACGACGACGCGGCTCGACATGAACACGGCCTCCGGAATGCTGTGCGTGACGAACATCACGGTCGCGTTCGTCTCGCTCGCCACGGCCAACAGTTCCTGGTTCAGCCGTTCGCGCGTCATCTCGTCGAGCGCGCCGAACGGCTCGTCCATCAAGAGAATCGCCGGACGGAGCGCGAGCGCACGCGCGATCGACACGCGCTGCTGCATCCCGCCGGAAAGCTGCGACGGACGGTGGTCGCGAAAGCTCTCGAGTCCGACCAGACGCAGCAGCGCCGGCGGGCGCGACTCGCGCTCGGCGCGCGGCCGGCCCGTCACCTCGAGCGGGAGCCGGACGTTCTCGAGGACCGTGCGCCACTCGTAGAGCACCGGCGTCTGGAACACGATGCCGTAGTCGCGATCCAGTCGCGCCTGACGCGGGGACTTGCCGTTGACCTGCACCGTGCCGGCGGACGGCTCCACCAGGTCGCCGACGATCCGGAGCAGCGTCGACTTGCCGCAGCCCGACGGGCCGATGATCGACACGAACTCGCCCGCGTCGACCTGAAGGGAAATGTCGGCGAGCGCCTCCATGGTCCCGGCGGGGCTGGCGAAGGTTTTCCTGACGGAGGCGAGCTCGATGATCGGCGGCACGTTCGCCTCGCCGCGCGCGATCACGCCGCCGCCGCGGCCGGCTGCCACGAGACCACGCGACGCTCGACGACGGCGACCAGATGATAGAAGACGATCCCGATCAGCGCGGAGACGAGCATGGCGGACCAGAGATTCGCCGGCCGCCAGTTGTAGTACTGCGCGGCATTGATGATGACCACGCCCATGCCGTAGCGGCTGCCGACCGGCAATTCGCCGACGATCGCGCCGATCACGCTGGCCGTCGCCGACAGGCGCAACGCGGTGAACAGGTACGGGAGTGACGCCGGCAGTCGTAGCTTCACCAGCACCTGCGCGCGCGTCGCCGCGAGCGCGTGCATCAGCGCGAGCGCGTCCGCATCGACCGCACGAAGCCCGCGCAGCATGTTGATCGTCACGGGAAAGAACGTGAGATAGGCGGCGATGACGGCCTTCGAGAACCACGTGGTCCCGAGCCACACGACGATCATCGGCGCGATGGCCAGGATCGGCACGGTCTGCGAGGCGACGACGTACGGGAGGAGGCCGCGCTCGAGCACGCGCGAGTGCGAGAGCGCGATGGCCAGCACCAGGCCGACGGCGCTGCCGAGCGCAAAGCCGATCAGGCTCTCGAGCGCGGTGACGCCGGCGTTCTGCGCGATGACCCAGAGGTAGAGCTGGTCGGTCCCGGTGCGGCGCACGAAGTCCCCGGCGATCTCGTGCAGATGCGGCAGCTTCCAGGCGGGAATCGCGAAGAGCGTCTTCGCGCCTTCCCACAGGACGGCGATCGCGACGGCGACGCCGAGCGCGCGGAGTCCCCTGGCCTTCACGGCCGCGGATGCTCCACGGCGTGAGCCGAGATCACGGCGGCGACGAGAGCCGCTTCACCAGCCGGTAGAGATACTCCTGGCCTTCGTACAGCGAGCGCACCAGCAGCCGCTCGTCCCGGCCGTGCGCGCGAACGTCATCGATGTCGCCGAACATTCCGGAGGTTCCATACGCGGCGATCCCGGCGGTCCTGAGAAGTCTGGAATCCGTGGCCCCCGTCGACATCGTCGGCACGACCGGGACGCCGGGCCACATCTCGGCGGTGACTTTCTCGACGGCGCCGAGGATCTCCGGCGTGAGCGGGGACGCCGGGCTCGGGAAGAAGCGATTGATCGGCGTCACCGTAATGGTGTCGTTGGCCAGCACCTTGACAATCGTCGCCTGGATCTCTTCCGGGGATTCGCCCGGCAGCACGCGACAGTTGACGACAGCGCGCGCGGTCTGCGGCAGCGCGTTGTTGGCGTGGCCCCCTTCGAGGCGCGTCGCCACGCAGGTCGTGCGCAACCGCGCGTTCATGATCGGTCCAATCGCCGCGACGCGGCTGACGACCTGGGGGTCCCGGCTTCCCGCCGCGACCGCGCGGATGTCGTTGCCAAGCTGACCGGAATACTGTCGCGCCACCCTCTCGAGAAACGCCCGGTTGACGTCGTCCAGCTTGACCGGGAAGTCGAACTGCCCCAGCCGACTCAAGCCGTCGGCGAGATGGGAGATCGCATTGTCCTTCACCGGCAGCGAGCTGTGTCCGCCGCGGTTCTTCACCTCGAGCCGGAAGTTCTGCACGATCTTCTCGCTCGCCTGGAGACTGTTGGCGACCCGCCGGCCGTTCTGGAGCGCGCCGCCGCCGCCTTCGTTGAGCGCGAGCCCGGCGTCGATCAGCGCCCGATGGTTCTGGAGCAGCCAGGCCACGCCGTTGTGCGGGCCGCCTTCCTCGTCGGCCGTCAATGCCACGATCAGATCGCGATCGGGAACGAAGCCTTCCTGTTTCATCCGGATCAGGTTCGCGACGAACGCCGCGGCCATGGCCTTGTCGTCGGTCGTCCCGCGGCCGTAGAAGTAGCCGTCCTGCTCGAGCAGCTTGAACGGATCGACGGACCAGTCCTCGCGCTTCGCTTCGACGACGTCGAGGTGCGCGAGGAGCAACAACGGCTTCCGCGCCGCGGCGCCTCTGAGACGCGCGACGACGTTGCCCTTGCGCGGCTCCGGCGCGAGCACCTGCACGTCGGCGGATGGGAACCCGGCGGTGAGGAAACGCTTCGCCATGGCCTCGGCGGCCTTCGTGCTGTCGCCGACCGAGTCGGTCGTGTTGATCTCGATCAGCTCCTGGTAGATCTCGCGCAGGAGCTGCTGGTGCGGCGCGAGCGTCGCCGGTTGAGCGTCGACCCGATGCCAGAGGACGCCCGGCACGATCGGCCCCAGCATCGCGATCACCGAGAGCAGGAACAGCCGCCGCGCGTGTCTCATGTGGGCCCTCCCCGGTGCGGCGATTATAGTCTTCGCGCTCCTCCGGCCGCATTGCGCGGCGCCCCGGCGTGCGATAGCGTTGCGCCGCACGGCGCGAAACGTTCTCCCACCCGCGAAGACAGGAGGCCGCCATGGGACGGTTCACCGTCGTCACGTTGGCCGTGATCATGTTGACCGGCTCGATCGACACGGCGCAGGCCCAATCGTGGAAGCCGCCCGCCGACGGCCAGCGCTGTCCGTCGAAGTGGGGCGCCGGCGACGAGCGCGGCTCCGCCAACCACATGAAGCCGGAGACGGTGCTCCGCGCCACCCGCTTGATCAAGAGTGGCGAAGTGATCGAGCTCGGCCACGTCCTGTCCGCCGACATGCCGATCTCCGGCACCCGACAATTCAACGTGCACACCAAGCGCACCTTCATGAATCCGCAAAGCAACCGCCGCGGCAGCAACGAGGAGCTGGTCACCTCCGAGATCGGACAGGTCGGCACGCAGCTCGACGGCTTCACGCACCAGACGATCGGCGACAGCCTCTATAACTGCGTCAAGCTCGACGACGTCCAGACGAGGACGGGCTTCAAGAAGCTCGGCATCGAGAACGTC
>QHRT01000270.1:6047-11195 GCA_003220195.1 Candidatus Rokuibacteriota bacterium
AGGCGCTCGGGCGGCAGAATCTCACGCTGCAGCCCGGCGATGCCGTCATCATCCACACCGGCTGGGGCCGACTCTGGGGCAAGGAGAACGTGCGGTTCATGAAGAGCTGCCCCGGCATCGGCGTGGCCGCCGCCGAGTGGCTCGCGAAGCAGGATCCGATGCTCGTGGGGTCGGACAATTTCCCGGTCGAGGTCTCGCCGAACCCGGACAAGGAGATTTCGGCCCCGGTTCACCAGATCATGCTCGTGGTGAACGGGATTCACCTGCTCGAGAATCTCAAGCTGGACGAGCTGGCGGCGAAGCGCGTGTATGAGTTCGCGTTCGTGATGCAGCCGCTCAAGCTGAAGGGGGCGACGGGCTCGACGGTCGCGCCGATCGCGATCCGCTGAGTGGAAAACGGACGGCCGCCTCTATCATGAGGAGAGACTCCGTTCACGAGGTGATCCGATGACCGAGAAGACACCGCGACGTGCCCATCTCATCGCCGGCGGCTTTCCGCCTGGATCGAGCGCCGGCCACGATCACGACTATGCGCGGCTGCGGCTCCTCGAGCTCCTCGCCGAGCAAGAAGTTCCTGCGTTCGTGGCGAACGACTTCGCCGACGTCGAGAAGTGGCTGCCCATGAGCCGGCTCCTGATCACGTACGTCGCCGGTCCGTATCCCGATGCGGCCCAGTGTCGGGCCATGCAGAGCTGGATGGAACAGGGCGGCCGCTGGCTCGGCCTGCACGGCGTGAGCGGCGGTCGGGCCGAGCGGGTCGAAGGCTTGCGGCAGCGCCGCACCGTGAAGACCGAGCACCACGCCCTTCTCGGCAGCTACTTCGTGACCCATCCGCCGATCTGCAAGATCCACGTCGACGTGCACGCCGGCGGTGATCAACGATTGACGCGCGGGCTCGGCGCGTCGTTCGACGTCGAGGACGAGCCGTACTTCATCGAGCTTCAAGACCCGGCCTCCGTACGCATCGTGCTGACCGCGGACTACGGCCCGCACGTGACGTCGACGGCGATCGGCACGCTCTATCCTCGGGACACGTCGCTGCTCCCCGACGGCCGCACTCGCGTGCTCGGGTACACGCGCGACGTGGGCGCGGGGGGCGTCACGTACTTCGCGCTCGGTCACTGTCACAACCCGGCGATCCGCGCGTCACGGACCGTCGATCCCACGGACACGACACCGCTCACGTTCCGCGGGTCGTGGGAGAGCGACGCGTTCCAGACGCTCTTGCGCAACGCCATCGCGTGGGGAGTGGACGCGTCCTGATCTTCCGGTGACTCACGAAGTAGCGCCGCCTCAGTCGCTCCGGCGAGCCTCCGCGATCCGCGCCGCGCGCAGCGCCGATCGCCGCACCTTTCCGTCGTCGCCGCGCAGCGGTTCTGCGACGAATTCGTACGTGCGCGGCCGTTTGTACTTGACGAGACGCGAGACGAGGAACGCCTCCAGCTCTTCCGGCGTGATCGGCGCCGACGGCTGGACGATCGCATGCACGACGTTGCCATACTCCTCGTCGGGCAGCCCGATCACGCAGGACGACCTCACGTTCGGATGCTCGTCGAGCGCCGACTCGATCTCGGCGGGATAGACGTTCGCGCCGCCCACCAGGATCATGTCGGTCTCGCGGTCGCTCAGATAGACGTAGCCCTCCCGGTCCTTCCACCCCATGTCGCCGAGCGATTCCCAGTTGCCGGGGCGCGTCTTCGCCGTCGCTCCGACGTACCGGTACGACGGCGGCGCGTCGGCGCCCCGGCGCATCCAGATCTCGCCCACTTCGCCCGGCGGCAGCTCGCGGCCCTCCGCGTCGAGGACGATCATCTCGCCGAACACCGGACGCCCGACCGACCCGCGGTGCTCGAGCCACTCGCCTCCGGAGATCACGGTGAACGACTGCGCTTCCGTTCCGCCGTAGAGCTCGAGCACGCACTCGCCGCCGAGCCAGTCGATCCACGCCTCCTTGAGCCACGGTGGACACGGCGCCGCCATGTGAAACACGACGCGCAGCGAGGAGAGATCGAACCGCGCGCGCTCCGCTTCGGGCAGGCGCCAGATCCGATGCATCATCGTCGGCACCGCGTACATCCAGTCGACGCGGTATCGCTCGATGAACGCGAGCGCGGTGCCGGCATCGAAGCGCGGCATCACCACCACGTGGTTGCCCTTCAGCAACGCGAGCAGGGACGTCGTGAGCGGACCATTGTGATAGAGCGGCCCGGTCACCAGGTGCACACCGTCGTGGGGGATCCGCAGCAGCGTCGCGAAGCCGTCCAGCGCCTCCCACACCGCGGCCTGCGTCGCGACGATGAGCTTCGGGCGGCCGGTGCTGCCACCCGACGTCGGCGCCTTGAACGACGAGGCGATCGCGGGAGGCAATGGATCCGTCGAGCCTGACGCGTCAGGCTCGAATCCGGCCGGGATCGTCGTCCGGCCGGGCGTCTCCGCTGGATCGACACCGACGACGAGTGACGGGTTCGCGAGCTCGATGATCGCGCGGCGCTCGACGGCGGGCAGCCGCGACGAGATCGGCTGGGGCGTCGCGCCGAGCTTCCACACCGCGAGCGCGGCCTCGTAGAACTCGATGCCGTTCGGCAGCCCGATCGTGACGAACGAGTCTTGCCCGACACCGAGCTGGCGATAGGCGCGCGCGAGCCGGTTCGTGCGCGCGTCCAGCTCGGCGCGCGACCGGGTGACGTCGCCGCACGTGACCGCCGACCGGTGCGCCTCGGCCGCGGCGAGCCGTCCGATCAGCGCTCCGAGCGGTGTCTCTCCGGTAGCCGCGCTACTCTCCATCGGCTCGCTCCTGGGTTCGTCGTTCTCAATAGAGATGACACGCCGCCTCGTGGCCCTCGCCCACCGTCCGTAACGCCGGACGCTCGACGCGACAGCGATCGAACACGAAGGGACAGCGTGGATGGAACCGGCAGCCGCTCGGCATCGCCAGCGGGCTCGCGACTTCGCCTTTCGGCACGATCCGTTCACGCCTGAGCGTCGGATCCGCGACGGGCACCGCCGAGAGGAGCACCTGCGTGTAGGGATGATGCGCGTCGCCGTACAGCGCGTCCCGCGGACCGATCTCGACGATCTCGCCGAGGTACATCACCGCCACGCGGTCGGACATGTGCAGCACGACGTGGAGGTCGTGGGAAATGAACAGATAGGTCAGGCCGAAACGCTCTCGCAGCTCCATCAACAGATTGAGCACCTGGGCTTGCACGGAGACGTCCAGCGCGGAAACCGGCTCGTCGGCCACGATCAGGCTCGGGCGGAGCGCCAGCGCGGCCGCGATGCCGATGCGCTGGCGCTGCCCGCCGCTGAGCTCGTGCGGATAGCGTTCCGCGAACGCCGCATCCAGTCCCACGACCTCCAGCAGCTCCGCCACCTGGCGCCGTCGCTCCGCGCCGTCGCCGCGACCGTAGATCGCGAGCGGCTCGGCGACGATGCCGCCGACCCGCATCCGCGGATTCAGCGACGCGAACGGGTCCTGGAAGACGATCTGCATTCGCTGCCGCGTCGCCCACAGCTTCGGCGGTGAGAGCGCCAGCAGGTCGCGGCCCTCGAAGCGGATGCTTCCTGCCGACGGCTCGACGAGGCGCAGGATCAGCCGCCCCGTGGTGGACTTGCCGCACCCGGATTCCCCGACGAGCCCGAGCACTTCGCCGCGCTCGATCGCGAAGCTCACGTCGTCGACGGCACGGATCACCCGACGCCGTCCGCGGAGCCAGGCGCCGCCGACGGTGAAACGTTTTTCGAGCGCGTGGACCTCGAGCAGCGGCGGCATCACAGCGGCACGACGGGACAGGCGACGAAGTGCCCCGGCTTTCGCTCGACGAGGGGCGGGTCTTCGCGCTCACAGCTCTCGATCGCGTGCGAGCAACGGGGTGCGAAGCGGCAGCGCCCCGCCGTCTGCCGCAGGTCGGGGGGAGCGCCGTCGATGGACGAGAGCGGCTGGCCGAAGCGGCTCGGGTGCGGCAGGCAACGTAGAAGACCGCGCGTATACGGATGCAGCGGTTCGTCGAAGATGCTCGCGACCGGCGCCGTCTCGACGATGCGCCCGGCGTAGATGATCGCGACGCGATGACAGAGCTCGGCGACGACGCCGAGGTCGTGCGTGATCAGGAGCACCGCCATGCCGCGCTCGGCCTGCAGCCGGCGCAGCAGATCGAGGATCTGCGCCTGGATCGTGACGTCGAGCGCGGTCGTCGGCTCATCCGCGATCAGCAGCTCGGGTCCCGGCGCCAGCGCGAGCGCGATCATCGCGCGCTGGCGCAAGCCGCCCGAAAGCTGGTGCGGATAGTCGCGGGCACGGTCGCCCGCCGACGGCATCTGGACCAGCTCGAGCGTCTCGACCGCGCGCTCCCACGCCGCGCGACGAGCGCCGCCCCCATGGGCCTGCACGGCGGCGGCGATCTGGTCCCCGATCGTGAAGACGGGGTTGAGCGACGTCATCGGCTCCTGGAACACCATCGCGATGCGCGCGCCGCGCACGCGGCGCATCGCTTCGGCATCCTTGGCGAGCAGGTCCTCGCCGTCGAGACGAATGCGGCCGCCGGCGATCACGCCGGGCGACGGGACCAGCCGCATGATGGACAGCGACGTGACGCTCTTGCCGCAGCCGGATTCGCCGACGAGCCCGAGCACCTCGCCGCGGCCGATCGTGAAGCTCACGCCGTCCACCGCGCGAACGGTCCCGGCGCTCGTGGCGAAGTGCGTGCGGAGATCCTCGACGGAGAGCAGGGCCATCGACTACGTCACGGGCCCGGAGCGGCGCGCCGGCGTGCCCGCGATGACCTCCGACCGCTTCAACCGCCGGAGAGTCTGCGAAACCACCGACCGCTGCACGATGGATGGCGTCCACGAACTCCGCGTGCCGGCTGAGCCGGACGCACGCTTCGACCACCGACTCGGCAACATGTTCTAGACCGTGAGCCGCGGATCCAGCGTGTCGCGGAGCCAGTCGCCCAGAAGATTCACCGCCAGCACGGTCAGCATGATCGCGAGGCCCGGAAACGTCGCGAGCCACCACGCCGTCGCGACGTAGTTGCGCCCGTCCGACAGCATCCAGCCCCACGTCGGCGTCGGCGGCTGGATGCCCAGGCCGAGGAACGACAGCGCGGACTCGTAGATGATCATGAACGCCAGCTCGAGCGTCGCGAC
>QHRT01000271.1:0-4878 GCA_003220195.1 Candidatus Rokuibacteriota bacterium
AGCTGCCCGCGAGCGGGGCGAACTTCGTCGCCTACAGTTCACTGGGCGTGGCCGCGGGCAGAACGTACGTCCATTCCAAAGTCGAGGAGATCGTTGCGGCCGCCTATGCGGCCGTTGCTGCCTCCGATCCATCGCTGACGTTCGTTTATGGAGAGACGGGTTGGCGGTCAGGAGGTCGAATGCGCCCTCATCGCAGCCACCAGAATGGGCTGTCGGTCGACTTCTTCGTCCCGGTGAGGAACAAAGATGGACGCTCAGTGCCATTACCGACTGGCGTCGCCAATCGTCTCGGCTACAGCATCGAATTCGACAAAGACGCCAGGTATCGTGAATACAGCATCGACTTTGCCGCCATGGCCGAGCATCTCTACCGGTTGCATCTGGCCGCAAAGGCGCAGGATGCGGATATCGCGCTCGTCATCTTTGATCCCACGTACCTGCCCAGGCTGTTCGCGGCCTCACGTGGGCCCTACCTGCAAGAGGAGCTTCCATTCATGAAGGGTCAATCATGGGTCCGTCATGACGAGCACTACCACGTGGACTTCGCGATCCCGTGCGCTCGAAATTCCGGTTGACCTCGCGATCAGGCTTCGGTCTTCGCGATCACTCGCCTCGGCCACGCAAGAACTTGAAGAAGAACGTCGTCGCACACGGCCTTCCGTCCGGCCATAGCGCGTAGTGCGGGACCTCGCCGCAACGTTGCCAGCCCGCTTGCGCATACAGGCGCTCGGCGTCGTCGCTCGCGGTATCGAGCACCAGTAACGTCTTCCCGGCTTTGAGCGCGCTCTCCTCGGCAGCCGTCAGGAGCGCCGCGCCGATGCCGTGACGGCGTGCGCGGCGATGGACCAGCATCTTCGCGAGGTCGCCGCGATGCGGCTGGTTCTCCGGCTGGGCCCAGATGACCTGCACGGTGCCGACGATCGTGCCGGCTGCGTCTTCCGCGGCGAGCACGACGCGCTCGCCGCGCGCCACGCTCGCCGACGTGCTGCGCCAGTACGCGTCCGCCTTGGCGCGCGTCATCGGGAGCATGAAGCTGACCGACGCACCGCCTTCCACGCAGTCGATGAGCACGTCGCCGAGCTCTTCGATTTCGCGATCGCCGATCGTCTCGAGACATCGGATCCGGATGGCGCCCGGCATGGTCACCTCCTCGGCAGGCGTGACGGCTCGGTGGCGATCACCACGATGTCGCGACATGAGACCGGCCGGCCCGCCCGGGCAGGCCGGCCCGGGCGGCGAGCTCAGCCCTCGATCTTCGCCATCACCGCCGTCGCGAAGTGCTCGACGATCGTGAGCACCTCGTCGAGGCGGCCGGTGCGGAAGTCGAACGTCAGCTGATCGATCCCGATGTCCTGGCAGCGACGCACGTCGTCGATCACGTCCTGCGTCGTGCCGATGAGGGAGCCGCCGGAGCGCCGTAGCACCTGGCCGGAGAGGCCGATGTCCGTGAACTCCAGGCTCCTCTTGAGCGAGATCGTGATCGTCCGAGGATCACGGCCGATGCGCTCGGCCTCCTCGCGGAGATAGGGCAGGTGCTGCGCGACGTGCTCTCGCGTCTGCCGCGTGGGATGCCACGCGTCGCCGAGCCGCGCGGCCCGGCGCACCGCCGCCTTGCTGTGGCCGCCGACCCAGATCGGCGGGTGCGGCTTCTGCACCGGCTTGGGATACATCGTGATCCCGTCGAAGGAGTAGAAGCGGCCGTTGAACGTGGGCTCGTCCTCGGTCCAGAGCGTCTTGAAGATCTCGATGTACTCGTCGCTCACCGGGCCACGGTCCTTGTACGACGCGCCCAGCACCTCGAATTCCTTCTCGAGCCACCCGACGCCGACGCCGCAGATCAGCCGACCGCCCGACAGCACGTCGAGACAGCTCAGCATCTTCGCCTGCTCGATCGGGTTCCGGTACGGCAGGATGATGACCGTCGTCCCGATCTTGACCCGTTTCGTCACCGCCGCCACGTACGCGAGCAGCGTGAAGGGCTCGAGGAAGTTTTCGGTCGACGCCAGAGGGAACGATCCGTCGGCGGTGTAGGGGTACTGCGTGGTCCCGCCGGTCGGCAGGATGATGTGATCCCCGGTCCAGATCGACTCGTAGCCGAGTTGCTCGACGCGCTGGACGTACTTGACGATGTCGGCGCCGTTGATCGCGGCGCCGGCATTGGGAATCCCGAACCCGAACTTCATTTCGGACCTCGTGGAGTGTCTCGGGGCGCCACGGCTGTGCCGGGGCGCCCCGAACGTCGGGGGGCTTGGGGGCCCGGTTTAGGCCCCCCATTTATTCGATGCGCGAATGACGCGGCCAGGAAGCGCGCCGGTGTGCTTGCCGTGCTCGAGCACGACCTCGCCGCCGACGATCACCGCCTCCACGCCGTCGGCGCCCTGCACGCGTCGCGGCGTCCCGTTCGGCCCGTCGTGTGCGACTTCGTCTTCGCGGATGCCGATGCGCGCCAGATCGAACACCACGAGATCGGCCACCATGCCCTCGCGCACCAGGCCGCGATCGCGGAGACCCAGGATGCGAGCCGGCTGGAACGTCAGGTGACGGATGGCCTCCTCGAGCGGCATGAGCTGGCGCTCACGGACCCACTCCGAGAGCACGTAGCTCGACTCGCCGGCGGTGCAGTAGTTGGTGTTGAGATGCGCTCCGGCGTCCGACTGGGACGGCAGCGCATAGCCGCGCTGCACCATCTCCGCGATCTTCGCTTCGTCCTCGTCCGATCGCGTCCGCATCTCGAACTCGGTGTCGAGCCGTTCGGCGAGTGCCAGATCGAGCATCACGTCCGCGACGTGCTTGCCCTGCTCTTCCGCGATCTGGGCGATGCCGCGGCCTTCGAGCGCGCGGTGCTCGGGAAGCTTGACCTTGCGCACGACGAACCCCGCCCACTTGACGAAGCGGCCGGGCACGCCCGGCCGGCGGCGCTGTCGCTGCATCGCGGCCTCGCGCAGCTCGGCGCGCTTTTCGGGATTCGCGAGCGCCGCGAGCTTCTGCTCGAACGGCAGATCCATGACGACGTCCCACGCGTCCAGGTTCTTGAAGAACGTCGTCTTCTTCAGCGTGAACCGCGGATTGAACGG
This sequence comes from Candidatus Rokuibacteriota bacterium, assembly GCA_003220195.1. Taxonomy (GTDB): domain Bacteria; phylum Methylomirabilota; class Methylomirabilia; order Rokubacteriales; family CSP1-6; genus AR8. The sequence continues at coordinate 3,075 of QHRT01000271.1, forward strand.
GATCGCGCGGAGCAGGTTGTAGAGCTGCGCGCCTTCACGGGTCGCCGCCTCCACGAACTCCTGCGCCTCGGTGTCGAAGCCAAGGAAGAACACCGGCCGTCCGCTCAGTCGCGACACCTCGAGCAGATGCTGGCGATCGGTCGCATCGGGCTGGCCGGCGCCCGGCGGCAGGATCTCGATCACGCCACGGTTGTACTCGGCAAGCGTGCGCGCGAACGCCAGGCGCTCGTCGTTGTTCGCGAGGCGCGTCGGCACCGGCTGGCCTTTCGGTCCGGCGTGCGTCGGCGAGACCGTGGTGCTCCATCCCCACGCGCCGGCGTCGAGGGATTCGCGCAGCAGCCGCTGCATGTAGGCGATCTCGTCCGGCGTCGCCGTGCGCTCCCACGCTGCAGCCCCCATCGCCGACAGGCGGATCGGATTGAGACCGACGAGCGGCAGCATGTTGACGCCGAGGCCGATGTCGACCGCGCTCATGTAGTCGGCGAACGTCTCCCAGCTCCACTTCACCACCGTCGCGAGCGACCGGACCGGGATGTCTTCCACGCAGCAGAACGTGGCCAGCATCTCGTCGCGGTGTTCCGGGCGAAGCGGGGCCAGGGTGAGCCCGCAATTTCCCGTCAGCACCGTCGTGACGCCGTGCCAGACGGACGACGTGCACAGCCGATCCCAGAACGGCTGCGCGTCGTAGTGCGTGTGCGTGTCGATGATGCCGGGCGCGACGAACATGCCCTCGGCGTCGACCACCGTCTTGGCCGTCCCGGAGATCTTGCCGATCTCGACGATCGTCCGATCCTTGATCGCGACGTCCGCGCGATAGCGCGAGAACCCGCTGCCATCGACCACCATGCCGTTCTTGACGAGCACGTCGTAGCTCATGAGCTCTCCTTGCTGGCTGGCGTTACAGCTTGTACAGGCGCTGGCAATTGTCCCAGAGAATCTTGCGTTGGCTGTCCTCGGGCAGCGGCAGCTCGAGGAACGTGTCGATCGCGTGCGGGAAGCGCGAGTCGTCGTGCGGCCAGTCGGTCGAGACCACCAGGTTCTCGTCACCCAGCTCCGCGACGACGTGCTTCGAGAGCTTCTCTTCCGGCTCGACCGACACGAAGCACTGACGCAGGAACAATTCCGACGGCTTCGCGTCCTGCTGGAACAGCTCGCGATCGCCCCACGACTCCCACCGTTCGTCGAGCGCCCACAGCCACCACGGCAGCCACGAGCAATTCCCTTCGAGGAACGCCATGCGAAGCCGCGGGAAGCGCGACAGCACTCCGCCGGTGACGACGGCGCCGAGCGCCAGCATCATCTCGACCGGCTGCCCGCACGCGTGACTCAGGACGTGGTTGTCGAGGTAGCGCTTCGCGAGATGCTCCGCGTACGCGGCGTGGTTGCCGTGGAACGACACGGCGACGTCCATGTCCTGCGCCAGCTGCCACAGCGGGTCGAAGTACCGGTCGTAGAGCGGCCGGTTCTCGACCATGTGCGACGGCAGGACCAGCGTGACCGCGCCCAGCTCCTTGACGGCGAAGCGCGCCTCGGTCAGCGCGAGATCGATGTCGTGGAGCGGCACCAGCCCCGAGGCCTTGAGTCGATCCGGACGCTCCTGACAGAAGTCGCCGATCCAACGATTCCACGCCCGCGCCATCGCCGCGCCGAACGCGGGCTCGAGCCCGTCGATGTTGATCGCCTGCGTCGCCCACGTGCGGAAGAGGATCCCGACGTCGATGCCTTCGATGTCCATCGCTTCGAGCGCGTCGGTCGGCTTCGTCCCGAGCTTGAGGCGCGAGGCTTCGGGCCTGTTCAGCCTGAG
>QHRT01000271.1:4908-5478 GCA_003220195.1 Candidatus Rokuibacteriota bacterium
CGCCAGGCATGGCCGTGATGCGGCCGCGGAACTTCGGATCGAGGTAGTCGTCCCACAGGGTGCGAGGCTCCATGACGTGCAGATCGCTGTCCATGACGCGGAACCCGTGCTTGGCCAAGCGTCCCTCCCGTTCACCCGAGCGTCGTGAGCCCATCGCGGTGTCGAGCCGGGCACGGGTTCATCCCGGGCCCGGCGAGCGTTGGGGAGTATGAGGGGCCATTTCGGGGCCCCTCATCTGATTGGGGAGATAGTACCCGAAGACCTGTGTGCCCACACCGCGTAGAGTGGATCGCCGCGGCCCGGGGAGCGGTCCTCCGTCGTGATGTCGGTCCAACCGCCGGCGGACTCGAAATATGCCCGGACCAGCATCACGTGCTGCTCGTCCGACGTGTTGAGCCAGACGGAAACGGCCTTGGTCGGGAAGCAGCGATTGGAGAACGAGATCACGAACGGCGCTTCCGGCCTGAGCACGCGTCGGACCTCGGCGAACAGCCGCCGTGGATGGATGACGTACTGGATCGACACGGCGCACATCGCCGCGTCGAACTCGGCGTCGCCGAACGGCAGCCG
>QHRT01000271.1:5494-10961 GCA_003220195.1 Candidatus Rokuibacteriota bacterium
CGGCGTTCAATCCGAGGCCGACGACGTCGCGAGCGCGGAAGCCCGCCGGCAGGTGACTGCGCCAGCTGCTCATCAGGTCGAGCAGCCGTCCGCCGGCCGGCAGCCGCTCGGCGTAGAGCCGGCCGAGCGCTGCGATGGCGCCATCGTCGATGTGAACGACCTTCCGCGGGAAGACGTAGAAATCCGGGTCCGCGTCCTCGTCGTCGCGCGCGTAGGCGGCGGGAGGGAAGAGGCCGTCGCCGGGGATCAGGCCTGCGCTCGAAGGTGTGGGAACGTCGGGCTCGGGGTCACGCGTCACGCACGAAGCTTATCCCGAGACGCTCCGGCGACAACCGGGGTGTGATGGCGGGGCGTGATGGCGATCATTCGAGCGGCGCGGTACAGTTGCGGCCGCGGCCCCATCCCCAACCGGCACATTCTCCAGAGGAAGAAGGAGTCACCACGATGAACGTCGGTATCTCCGTCCCGCTCCCGGCATACCAGGTCGACGTCGCGTTCATGGCGCGCAAGGCCGAGGAGCTCGGCTTCGAGTCCTTCTGGTGCGCCGAGCATCCGTTCATCCCCGTGCACTCGACGAGTCGCTTTCCCGGCTCGGACGACGGCGTCATTCCCGAAAGCTATTCACACTTCATCGACCCGTTCGTCGCCCTCGGGCGCGCCTCGGGGGTCACGCAGAAGATCAAGCTCGGTACCGGGATCGTGCTCGTGCCCGAGCGCCATCCGCTCTTGCTGGCGAAGGAAGTGTCGACGCTCGATCTGTTCAGCGGCGGCCGCTTTCTCTTCGGCATCGGCGCCGGATGGCTGCGCGAAGAGACGCAGATCATGGGCGGCGACTTCGACCACCGGTGGACCCAGGTCCGCGAGTCGGTGCTCGCGATGAAAGAATTGTGGACGAAGCGCGAGGCCGAGTTCCACGGCAAGTACTACGACTTTCCGCTGGTGAAGTCCTATCCGAAGCCGGCGCAGAAGCCGCACCCGCCGGTCATCCTGGGCGGCTTCGCGAAGACCGTGCTCGAGCGCGTCGCGTCCTGGGGTGATGGCTGGCTGCCGAATCGCATCACGCCCGAGAAGCTTCGCGAGAGCCGGGCGACGCTCGATCGGCTCGCGACGGACGCAGGTCGCGACCCTGCCGCCATCACCATCTCGGTCTATGGCCAGGCCGCCGACCGCGACCTGATCAAGAAGTTCCACGACGCCGGAGCCACGCGCGTGGTGGTGCGTCCGCCGGTGGTGAAGATGGAGTCGGAGATGGGGACGGAGCTCCAGAAGATCGCGGAGGCGGTGCTCCGCTGATCGGACGCTCGTCGGCGTCGGGATGGGTCTTCGGGCTACGGACCTTGCAGGTCCCGGCTCGGCCACTCGGTGAACCTGTCCGCTCTGAGGAGCAGCGCCGGCGGGATCGTCAGCCCGAGGGCGCGCGAGGTCATCGTGATGATGATCACGCGGTTTCGTACGGGCCCGTCACCTTCGAGGTGGCAGAACGCCCGACGAGGCAGAGAAAATGCCCGAAGCCGCTCTGAAGTAGCTACGCGCGCCTGGCGGCGCGCGCCAGCAGCTCGTACTTCGCCAGCGTGTCCGCTGCGCGATCGTCCGGCCACGCGCCTCCGTCGATCGTCCGGATGAACTCGTCCAGGACCAGCGGGAAGTGATTCTCGTGTCCGGTGCGGAGCCGATCCGGGATCGCGAGCTCGAATCCGTCCGGCGTCGCCACGGCAGAGATGCCGGAGAGCGCCGCCGGCCACGTCGCGAGCGCGTGCGACAGCGCCGCGCCCACTCCGGACAGATCGCGGCGCGGCTCGACGAAGAGCCGCCGGCGGAATCCGGTCTCCGGCCCCTGCTCGATCCGCAGCTGCGACCGCGTTCCGCGCACGACGGCACTGTGCGCGTCGCCTCCGCCGGGCGGCTCGGTGAGGTCCCACCGTGTTGCGACGACCACGCTGACTCCGCGCAGCCGGAACGACAGCTCGGCGTTTGAAAAGTACGCGAGCGTGTCGCCGTCGACGTGATCGCGCAGCTCGACCGGGAAGGCGTCGAGACCGGTGACTCGATGGAACAGCGCGCGCGGGACCGGCGTCGCCCAGCGGCGCGCGGCGACGAGCTCGAGGTCGCGATCGGTCGGGCGGCCGCGCGATGCGAGCAATCGCTGCGCCTGCGCGACGAGATGCGTCGGAATGTCGGCGAGGCCGTCGCCTTGCACGCGCAGGTCGAAGTACCACGGCGGCCGGCGCAGCGGCGCGCCGTTCACCACTTTCTCCAGGTGATGGATGCTCGTCAGCCGGATGGCCGGGCCCGCCGTACCGGTTCGAGCAAGCGGTGGTCGAGGAGCGCGTCCGGCTACGCCGGCGTGCTCCGAGCGTTGGGGGGTGTGGGGGGCCATGTCGGGCGCGTCCCCGCGCCCCTCGGGGCCCCCCACGTGATCAACCTCGAACTCGCCGAACACGTCGCGGTCGGCGACCAGCCGCTCCGCGATGATCGACGTGATCTCGTGACGCCCGGTCATGATCTCCACCGCGACCGCGCCGCCGCTCAGCACGTGTCGAACATCGCTGACCGCGTCGGGGCGCACGATCCACGGCTTGTCCGCCAGCACGGCAAACCCGGCATCGTGCAGGCGTCGAGCGAGCGCCATCTTGCGATCGTTCCGGCCGGCGAGCACGACGGCGTCGCCGCGGCGCTCGTCCAGCAGCCGCTCGAGCGATCTTTCGCCGGCGCGCACGGTCGCTCGCCACCCCGTCGGCCGCTCGGCGCGCTTGTTGAACGCGTCGACGAGCCCGAGAAAGTCGTCGAGCTCCCGTCCCGGCGGGGCGTACACCATGATCTCGTCGTTGACGCTCGGATTCCGCTCGCGCAGCGTCAACGCGGCGTGGAAATGTCCGGGGTCGAGAAACGCGAGCGTGTGCATCAGCGCCGGCGCAGGAGCTGGTTGCCGTTGATCGTCATGACCGTCTCGTCGCGCTGGTTCAGCGTGGTGTAGCGCACCCGGACGATTCCACGGTCGGGCTTCGACGTCGACGGACGCACCTCCAGCACGTCTACGACGACGCGCAGCGTATCGCCGGGGCGCACGGGCGCCTTCCAGCGCACCTCGTCGAGGCCGGGGGAGCCAAGGCTGCACGCGGCGAGCACGCCCGTCTCGAAGTACAGCTTGAACGTCAGCGCGATCGTCTGGAGGCCGCTGGCGATCAGGCCGCCGTAGATCGTCGCCTTCGCGGCTTCCGGATCGGTGTGGAAGAGTTGTGGATCGTAGAAACGCGCGAATTCCAGAATCAGCTCTTCGGTGATCAGGAGCGGCGCCGACTCGACCCGGTCGCCGGGCTTGAAATCGTCGAAGTAGAGCGGGCGATCGACGGTCATCCCAACCTCACCAGAGATGACACGCCGTGAATCGTCCCGGTTTCACCTCTCGCCATTCGGGCTCCACCGTCTCGCACTCCGCCAGCTTCTTCGGACAGCGCGGATGGAAGCGGCAACCCGCCGGCGGCTTCATGGGATTTGGAACCTCGCCCGGGAGCACGATGCGTTCCCGGCGCGCCGATGGATGGAGCGGCAGCGCCGCCGACAGGAGCGCTTCCGTGTAGGGGTGGAGCGGCCCGCGGTAGACCTCCTCACACGCGCCCGTCTCCACGAGCTTTCCGGCGTACATCACCGCGAGCCGTGTCGCGAGGTAGCGCGCAGCGGCGAGATCGTGCGAGATGACGACGTACGCGAGCCCGAGCTGTTCTTGCAATCGCTTCAGGAGATTCAGGATCTGCGCGCGGATCGAGACGTCGAGCGCCGACACCGGCTCGTCCAGGACGATGAACTTCGGATACGTCACGAGCGCGCGGGCGATGGCGATGCGCTGCCGCTGTCCTCCGCTGAACTCGTGAGGGTAGAGCGCGCCGCTGTCGCGGCGCAGGCCGACGAGCTGCAACGCCTCGGCGACGCGATCGCGCACCATCGCGCGCGTCATGCCGTCCTCGGGGCGGAGCGGCTCGGACACGATCTGCTCCACCCGCATCCTCGGATTCAACGAGCTGTACGGGTCCTGGAACACGGCCTGCACCGCGCGACGATACCGCGCGAGATCGTGGCGATCGAACGTCGCGACGTCCTTGCCGTCGAACGAGAGCGATCCGCCGGTCGGCCGTTCGAGGAGCAGGAAGAGCTTCGCGAGCGTGGTCTTGCCGGAGCCGGACTCGCCGACGATCCCGAGGGTCTCGCCTTCCGCGACGTGGACGCTGACGCCGTCGAGCGCCTTGATCCACGCGCGCGGAGCGCCGAGGCCGAGGGCGCTCGTCACCGGGAAATGTTTCTGCAGCCCGACGCCTTGCAGCAGCATCAGGCGGGCGACGCGTTGGCTGCCGTCGCGACCCAGCAGGACGCGACGTGACCGTCCTCGACGGCGATGGCTGGCGGGAACGTCTCGTCACACACCGGTTGCCGTTCCGGACAGCGTGGCGCGAACGGACAGCCCGGGCCCAGGCGCGCGAGGTCGGGCGGCTGGCCGCCGATCTCGACGAGCTCGGCGCGCTTCAGCCCGACGTCCGGCAGACATTTCAACAGAGCCCGGGTGTACGGGTGAGCCGGATGGTTGAAGACCTGGAGCGTCGTGCCCATTTCCACGATCTTGCCGGCGTACATCACCGCGACGCGATCGGCGTTGGCCGCGACGATCCCGAAATCGTGCGTGACCAGGATGATCGCGAGCCCGGCCGACCTCTGGACCTCCTTGAGCAGATCGAGGTACTGCGCCTGGATCGTGACGTCGAGCGACGTGGTGGGCTCGTCGGCGATGAGCACACGCGGCGCGCACGCGAGCGCGATCGCGCTCGATACGCGCTGCCGCATGCCGCCGCTGAACTGGTGCGGATACTGTCCGAGTCGCGTGGCGGGTGCCCCGATGCGCAGTCGGGCGAGCGCGTCGAGCACGCGGTCGCGCAGCCGCCGACCATGGAGCCCCTGATGGAGCGTCAGGACCTCGCCGACCTGCGTGCCGATCGTCAGCGCGGGATTGAGCGACGTCATCGGATCCTGCAGCACCATCGCGATCTGCTTGCCGCGCACGCGCCGCATCTCGGCGGCGCTCTTCTGCGAGAGATCGTCACCGTCGAGCAGGACTTTGCCGCCGACGATCTTCCCCGAGGGCCAGCGTCTCGCCGGCGTTCAGCGTGAAGCTCACCCCGTCGACGGCCTTCGTCACGCCGCGGCGGGTGTAGAAGTACGTCTTGAGATCGTCGACGACGAGCAGCGGGCTCAGAGCTTCTCCGTGTCGGGCAGTTTTCCGAGGTCGCGATCGAATGTCCCGAGCGGCAGATGTCCTGCCTTGCGAGCGATTTCCAGCAGCATGCAATCGGAAAAGCCGAGAGCCGGGCGTTTGCGGTAGTGCGTGAGCGCCGCCGAGACGACGTCCGAGTCTTGGATCGTCAGCGTCTGGTGGTTCAACAGCATCTCGATGGCCTTCGCGATGCTGGCGGCATCCCGCTCG
>QHRT01000272.1:0-1811 GCA_003220195.1 Candidatus Rokuibacteriota bacterium
GTTCTCGCCTTTCTCCCAGCTCTCACACCTCTTGAAGTACGGCAGGACCTCCGCGTAGGACCAGCCGCGGCAGCCGTTCTGCGCCCAGCGATCGTAATCGCCGCGATGCCCGCGGACGTACGCCATCACGTTGATCGACGAGCTGCCGCCGAGCACCTTGCCGCGCATCGCCTCGATCTGACGACCGTCGAGGCGCGGCTCCGGCTCCGTGTCGTAGCCCCAGTCGAACATCCGGCGCTCCCAGATCTTGCCGAGCCCGATCGGCACGTGGATCAGCGGATGGGTGTCGCGCCGGCCGGCTTCGAGCAGGAGCACGCGAATCGAAGGATCAGCGGTAAGCCGGTACGCGAGCACGCAGCCCGCCGAGCCCGCGCCCACGATCACGTAGTCGTAGCTTTGACCTCCAGCGCCTCGCGGCTCGGCCCTTCGATCATCACCGCGCGCGTGTCGCCGAGCTTGTAGGGCTTTTCCAGGAACGTCACGCCCTCGTCGCGGAGCTTCCTGATCCACGGATCGAGCTCGGTGACGCTCAGCGCGACGTGATCGTAGACGTGCCCGCGCGGGCTCACGAGCGGCTCCGCGCCCTGGCGCATGTACCAGAGAAACGCGACGTCGCCGAACACGACCGCGGCCGATGGCGTGCGGAACATGCCGTCCGGCTCGAGCGACGGGAACGTCCGATCCGGACCGCGTGTCACGGCGCACGTCGCGTCGGTCAGCGGCGCCGCGGGGGTTCGCCCCGCGTACACGGGCGCGTTGAGATGCTTCTGGTACCAGAGCTGCGCGCAGAACGGCTGCTCCTGGAACATGTGCACGTGATTGAACCTTTCGGCGGGATGATTGCCCGCGTATTCGACCAGCGCGTGATCCGGGCCCTCGATGTACCCGAACCCGCCCTTCCGGGCTGGCTCGACACCGGTCGCCTTCGCCTCCGCGATCTGCGCTTTCGTGCGCCCGAGCACGCCTCCGGCGCCCGGCCACGTGTCGCTGCTGACGAACACGGCCCCGCCGCCGTCACCCGTGTAGAGAGGTAGCCTCTGCACGTGCCGCCGGGCTCCATAAGATTCGCAGGTTGCGCGCGAATCGATGACATGCCACCCGAAGTGCCAGATCGCGGTCTGTGGCGACGTCGGCGGCGGCGCGGTCACCTGCTCGAAGAGGATCAGCACGTTGTTCGGCGACGCAAGAGCCGGAGTCCCGCCCCACGTCGTGCGCTTCGGAGTTGAGATGCAGGTGATGGAAGCCGGGAGTCGGAAGAGAGTCGGTCGTCACGTGCAGATCCTCCTCTGGCGTTCGCTTGACGGGAACTCTACGGTGTGTTGTACCAGAACACGTCCCGGACAGGTGGGTCCGGAGTCCAGCCGATGATGTTCTGGGACCTGTAACGTTCTCGATTGTGACGGAGGTCGCCATGTCGCGGATCAGCACTCTCGTCGCGTTCGCCATGGTACTCGCGATCGCCACTTCCTCGGCCCCCGCTCTCGCGGCCGAAGAATTCTTCAGCGCGAAACTGCGAGGCGGAAACGAGACTCCGCTCACCATTTCCACCACGGGGACGGGCGTGTGGGCTGCTCAGCTCGACTCGGCGGAGACGACGCTGACCTACGTGCTCTCGTATGACGCCCTCGAAGGGGGCACGGTGACGGCGGCCCACATTCATCTGGGGCAGCCGGGGATCACCGGCGGGATCGTAATCCATTTTTGCGGAACCGGCGGAAAGCCGGCCTGCCCGGCGCCGCCCGGCCTCATCAGCGCCACGGCCACATCCGCGGACGTCGTCGCCGTGCCCACGCAGGGCATCGCCGCCGGGG
>QHRT01000272.1:1833-6931 GCA_003220195.1 Candidatus Rokuibacteriota bacterium
CGTCAACGTCCACACGACCACGTATCCCGGAGGCGAGATCCGCGGCCCGATCCACTAGGTCGCCGCGGCGATCTGGTCAGGCGTCGGGCGGCCGGCGCGCCGCCCACGGTCGTAGCTTTTCGAACGCGGCCGCCGCGCGGAGCACGAGCGCGTCTTCCAGGCGACGACCCACGATCTGAAGTCCGACCGGCAGCCCGTCCGCGGTCCACCCGGCAGGCACCGAGATCGCCGGCTGCCCGCTGTAATTGAAGGGGTAGCAGAGCGTCCAGCCGAGATGCGTGACGTCGCGGCCTCTCACCTGGCGAGGCCCGACGGTGCCGAGGGGAAACGCCGGAACGCACAGCGTCGGCGTCACCAGCAGGTCGTAGCGTTCGAAGAATCGTCGCAGCGTGTCGACCATCGCCTGGCGCGCGACGACGGCCTTCAGATGGTCCACCACCGTGAGCTGCGCCGCGGCTTCGGCGTAGGCCACGAGCTCCGGATCCATCAGCGCCTTCTGCTCGGGCGGACGCGCCGCGTGCGCACCCGCCTGCGCGCCGCCGTAGAGCGTTTGCAAGATCCAGGCGGGATCGCCGAGATCAGGACTCTCCTCATCCACCTTCCACCCGGCGCCGGCGAGGGCGCGCGCGGCCGACGTCGCGATGTCGCGCGTCTCCGGCTCCACCGCCGCAAAGCCAAGGTCAGGTGACCACGCGATCCGGATGGAGCGGTCGGCGGGAGACGGCTCGCACGCGAGGAGATGATCGAGGCCGTCATCGGGCAGCGCGAACGGGTCGCGGCGGTCGTACCGCGCGATGACGTTCATCATCAGCGCGACGTCGCGCACGGTCCGCGCGATCGGACACACGTGCGCGGTCAGCTCGTGGCCTCCCGCTGCCGGATACATCGGCACGCGACCGAAGGTCGGCTTCAGGCCCACCAGACCGCAGAAGCTCGCCGGAATCCGGATCGATCCGGCGCCGTCGGAGCCAAGAGCGATCGGCCCGAGCCCGGCCGCCACCGCCGCCGCGCCGCCGCCGGTCGAGCCGCCCGGGGTCCGCGTCGGATCCCAGGGATTGCGGGATTCGCCGAAGAGCCGGTTGTCCGTCGAGCCGCGCCACGCGAACTCGGGAAGATTCGTCCGGCCGACGAAGATGGCCCCGGATGCTCGCAGCGCCGCGACACCAGGCGCGTCTTCCGGAGGGACGAACTCGGCCATCAGCCGCGAGCCGAACGTCGTGCGATCGCCGGCGGTCCAGAGATTGTCCTTGATCGACACGGGCACGCCGTGGAGCAGCCCGAGCGGCTCGCCGCGCATCACCTGGCTTTCGGCGTCTCGCGCCTTCTGCATCGCGCGCTCGGCGTGCACCAGGACGTAGGCGCCAAGGCGTCCGTTCAGCTTCTCGATCCGACCGAGCACCGCGCGCGTGATCTCGACCGGGGACAGCTCCCGGCGACGGATCGAGGACGCGAGCTCGACCGCAGAGGTGAAGCAGAGGTCGGTGTCGTTCACGGCGCGACTCCTGTGGTATTTTGCTTCGCGCCAGGGAGGAACACCAGCATGGCGTCGAGGATCGTGACGAAAGAAGAGATGCTGCAACGGGTCGCGAAGTTCCAGCAGCTCACGCCGAGCTCGCGCCCGCTCGTCGACGCGGTCTTGCCGCAATTCCAGCGGGAGATCTTCAACGTGATCGGTGGCGGCGTCACCGAGGACGCGTCGATGAAGGTGCCGATCACCGCCGTCGAAGGGTTCCACCTCTCGATCATCAAGGCCGGACCGAAGAAGGGCACGGGGCTGCACAACCACCGGACCGTCGAGGTGTTCATGCCGCTCACCGGGACGTGGTCCGTGCAGTGGGGCGACGAAGGCGAAAACGAGCTCACGCTCGGGCAATGGGACGTGATCTCGGTGCCCACCGGCATCATGCGCGGCTTCCGGAACGACAGCGCGGAGGAGGCCTACATGCTGGCGATCGTCGGCGGTGACGATCCGGGCCGCGTGGCCTGGTCCGGGGACGTGATGAGCGCGGTCCGCGACAAGGGATTCGATCTGGACGAGCACGGCAAGATCGTCGAGCTCGGTGGCGCGCGATGATGCGCCGGGTCGCCATCGCGGCAGCGGTCGGGCTCACCATCGCCTGGCTCGCAGCCGGGCCGGCGGCCGCGGCGCCGACCGGCGAAGTGAAGATCGGGCTGGCGGCCGAGCCGAACACGTTCGATCCGCACCTCACCGTCGGCCGCAACACGCAGATCTTCATCGTCAACGTCTACGACGGCCTCACCGCGCGCGACGCCGAGGGCCACCTGGTTCCCGCGCTCGCGGAATCGTGGAAAAGACTCAACCCGACGACCTGGCAGTTCACGCTGCGCAAGGGCGTCAAGTTCCACAACGGCGACGACTTCAACGCCGAGTGTGTGAAGTTCACGCTGGATCGCGCGATCAACCCGGAGACGAAGGCGACGGTCAGCTCCGAGCTCGGCACCATCGCCAGCACCGAGGTCGTGGATCCGTACACCGTCAACGTCGTCACGAAGGCGCCGGACTTCCTGCTGCCGGTTCGGCTGGGTGAGCTGTACGGCCTCATGCTGTCGCCGAAGCACACGCAGAGCGTCGGCAAGGAAGGGATCGCCACCAGACCGAATGGCACCGGGCCGTTCAAGCTCGTCGCCTGGACCAAGAACGAGCAGCTGGTGCTGGAGGCGAACGAGAGTTACTGGCGCGGCGCGCCGAAGGTAAAGAAGGTCACCGTGCGGCCCATTCTCGAGGACGCGGCGCGGATCGCGGCGCTGCAGACCGGTGAAGTGGACCTGATCTCGCCGATTCCCCACGTCCGGATCGCGGAGCTCAAGCGCAACGACAAGCTGGTGATCAAGACCATCCCGGCGCCGCGCATCTTCCACGTCACCATCGACGTGCGGAAGCCACCCTTCGACCACGTGAAGGTCCGCCAGGCTTTGAACCACGCGGTCGACGTCAACGCGATTCTGAAATCGCTCTACTTCGGCTTCGGCACGCGGCTCGCGACGGTCGTGGACAAGGGCGCCCTCGGCTACGATCCGGGCGTCGCGCCGTATCCGTACGATCCGAAGAAGGCGAAGCAGCTCCTGACCGACGCGGGGTTCCCGAACGGGTTCGAGACCGAGTTCGACAGCTTCACCGGCAGCATCGCGGATCATGCGAAGCCCGCGGAGGCGATCGTCGGCTATCTCCAGAAGGCCGGCGTCAAGGCGAAGCAGAACGTCTTCGAGTTCTCGGCGTTCGGTCCCCGCCGCGTCCAGAACAAGACGTCGCCGCTGTTCATCTACTCGATCGGCGACGCGTACCTCGAGCCGTCGTGGGTGATCCGCTGGATGACGCAGGGCGGCCTCGGCATGCACTACAAGAACCCGAAGCTGGACGAGATGCTGACCCGCATCGAGGCCACCGACGATCCGAAGAAGCGCGCGCCGCTCTACACCGACGTGCAGAAACTCCTCCGGGACGAGGCGCCGTTCATCTTCCTGTTCCAGGCCGATTCGGTCTTCGGGATGTCGAACCGCATCGACTACACGCCGCGGCCCGACGAGACGCAGTGGCTCTATCCGCTCGGACTCAAGGGGTGAGGTGCGCACCTACGTCGCAGCGCGCCTCGCCACCGCGGTCCTCGTCGTCCTCGGCGTCTCGCTCGTCTCGTTCCTCCTGACGTTCCTCAGCGGTGACCCGGCGGAGATCATGCTGCCGCCGGGCGCCACCGCGCAGCAGATCGCCAAGTTCCGCGCCGACTGGGGCTTCGACGATCCCCTCTTCGTCCAGTACTGGCGATTCCTCCGGCGGGCGGTGCACGGCGACTTCGGCAACTCGTTGCGTCACGGCCAGCCGTCGCTGCCGTTGATCGTGGCGCGGCTGCCGGCGACGCTGCAGCTCACCGTCACCGCGATGCTGCTCGCGATCGTGCTGGCGGTTCCCCTCGGGGTGCTGGCGGCGACCCGCCGCGGCGGGCCCATCGACCTCTGCGCGATGGGCGTCGCGCTGCTCGGACAATCGGTTCCGAACTTCTGGCTCGCGATCATGATGATCCTGGTGTTCGCCGTCGCGTGGGGCCTCTTGCCCACCTCGGGGCGCGGCGGCATCGCGCACGTCGTGATGCCGGCCGTCGCCATCGCGATCAACCTGATGGCGCTGCTGACCCGCCTGGTCCGCACGACGATGATCGAGGTGCTCGCGGAGGACTACGTGCGCACCGGCCGCGCGAAGGGGTTGCGCGAGGTCATGGTGACGGCGCGCCACGCGTTGCCGAACGCTTTGATCCCGCTCGTCACCGTGATCGGCTTGCAGTTCGGCTTCATCCTCGGCGGCGCCGTCGTCATCGAGACGATCTTCACGTGGCCGGGCGTCGGGCTCTTCACGATCCAGGCGATCCTGAACCGCGACTATCCCGTCGTGCAGGCCTCGGTGTTCGTCCTGGCGACGGCGGTCGTGCTGATCAACCTGACCGTCGATCTGCTGTACGTCTGGCTGGACCCGCGCATTCGCGTCGGATGAACGGAACGACCGTCGCGGACGATCGAGTCGCGCCCGCGCGGCACCGCGGCGCTTCACGCGTCTGGTGGCGCGCGGCCCATCTCCGGGCCCCCATACTCATCGCCGGCATGGTCATCGTCGGCCTGGTGATCGTGACGGCGGTCGCAGCGCCGATGCTGGCCACCTCCGATCCGATCGAGCAGGACCTGTCGGTCGCGCTCAAGCCGCCGTTCTGGCATGAGGACGGCTCGCTCTCGCACCCGCTGGGCACCGACCATCTCGGCCGCGACGTCTATTCACGAGTCGTGTACGGTGCGCGAATCTCCTTGACGATCAGCGTGCTGGCGGCGCTGCTCGGCGCGGCCGTGGGCGTGGCCGCCGGACTCGCAGCCGGCTATCGCGGCGGACGCCTGGACCTCGTGATCATGCGCATCGTCGATCTGAATCTCGCGTTCCCGCTGATCCTGCTCGCGCTCGCGGTCGTGGCGTTGCTCGGCGCGAATCTCCGCAACCTCGTGATCGTGATGGCCATCACCACGTGGATGATCTACGCGCGAGTGGTGCGCGGCGTCAGTCTCACGCTGCGCGAGCAGGAGTTCATCCAGGCGGTGCGCGCGC
>QHRT01000273.1 GCA_003220195.1 Candidatus Rokuibacteriota bacterium
CGACCGCAGCGCCGCGGACGCGAATGTGTCAAGCGAAAAATTCGCTCCGCTTCAAATTGGGCTGATCGAGGCGTCGATCAGGGCGCGGCCGGCGTCGACACCCGAGCAGGTCGGCGACGCTGTCCTGGCGCGGCGGTGATCCTAGATCACGCCCTCTTCCGCCAGCGACTTGATCTCCTGCGACGACATCCCCAGCAGCTCGCCGTACACGTACTCGTTGTCCTCGCCGTAACACGGCGCGCCGCGGTCGATGCGGCCGCCGATGTACGCCGGGCTCTCGGTCATCTTCACCGGCACCTCGGCGATCGGCCATCGTCCGATCTTCGTGCCGGTGACTTCGGTCAACCACTCGAGCGCCGCCAGCTGCGGATCGCGGTCGCAGCGGTCCTCCGCCGTCTGACAGACACCCGCCGGCACGCCGGCGCGCTGCAGCGCGAGCATCGCCCCGGACGCGTCTTGTGATGTCGTCCACTGACCGACCAGCGCGTCGAGCGCGTCCTGATGTCGGAGCCGCGCGGCGAGATCTTTGAACCGGATGTCGGTCGCCCACTCCGGATGCTGCGCCACGTCGGTCAGAGCGCGCCACTCCGATTCCGTGACGCACGCGATCGCGAGCCAGCGATCGTCGCCGAGACACGGAAAGACGCCGTGCGGCGCGGCCGGCTTGTACGGCGAGCGATTGCCGTAGCGTGCCCAGACGCGTCCGTTCGCCGACCAGTCGAGAATGGTCGTGGCGCCGATGAAGAGCCCGACCTCGCACTGCGACGCGTCGATCCACTGCCCTTCACCGGTCCGCTCGCGATGAAAGAGTCCGGTGAGCATCGCGAGCGCGAAGCTGTACGCGCCCATCCAGTCGAGATAGGAGTAGCCCCACCCGGCCGGCATCGCCGGCTCCGGGAGCCCTGACATCTCCGACAGACCGGAGAACGAGTTCGCGATCGGACCGACCGTGCGAAACCTTCCGTACATTCCCTTCGCGCCCATGCCCGACTGCTGGACGTAGATGATGTCGGGCTTGATCGCGCGGAGCGCGTCGTAGCCGAGCCCCCAGCTATCGAGCACGCCCGGCGAAAATCCTTCCGCGACGATGTCCGACATCGCCACCAGGCGTCGCGCGATCTCGAGGCCTTTCGGGTGCCGCACGTTGAGCGAGATGCCCCGCTTGCCCGGATTCTTGTTGTTGAACTGCCCGCCCATGTCCGGGTCGGTCACGCCGGGCAACGGACCGATCGCTCGCTCGCGGGCCGCGCGCCCGCCGACGGGCGCCATCGCCGCCATGCGCGTATCCGGATGGCTCTTCAGCTCCACCTTGATGCTTTCGGCGCCGAACGCGGAGAGGAATCTCGTGCCGCCGGCTGACGCGAGAAACCACGTGAAGTCGAGAATGCGGATCCCGTGCAGCGGGAACGGCTTGCCGCGAGGCGACAGCTCTTCGCCGACCGGCTCGCGTGCGGACGGACTGATCACGGGCAGATTCCGCTCTCGCGGCTCCATCACGGTCTTCGCGTCTTCGTTCAAGAGCGGCGCGCGCCGGCCGACCGACCACGTGGTGCCCGTCGCCAGCCACTTGCTGGTGGCGTACCGGAACGAGCGCCCGAGCTCGGGATGCTCGACCTCGGCGCAGCTCTGTCGCGCGAGCCAGTGCGGGTCCATCGCGTTCTCGTGCGGCTTGCGGAGCGGCGCCCAGAGCATCCCCGCTTCCTGCGCTTCGCGCCACGGCACGTTCTCATAGGTGAACGCGCGCACGAACCTTTGCACCGCTTCCATCGCGTGGTCGCGCGCTCCCGCATCGGGCGCGGTGCCGGGCACGAACCGTCCGCCGGCGCGCGGCGCGGTCTGCTCGAGCGTCACGCCTGCCGCCATGCCGTAGCGCTCGAGCAGGCCGATCAGGATCTCGCCCTCGCGCGGCCGCGTACCGAGATTCGCCATCACCCAGCGCCCGTCCTTCGTGTGCACGATGGACGGGTGCGGCGAGACGGTCTCGCGCGCGTGGCGACACGTTTGACGCAGCACGAGCACGCGTCGCATCACCCACGACATCAGGTCGACCTCGGTGGATTTCGCGACGGCCTCGTGGATCGCGCACGTGAGTCGCTGCCCCTTGCCGGTGCGCCAGCGAAAGAGCAGCGCGGCGACGATCGAGAAGGCGAGGTGCTCGCCGGCGACGTGGAACGCGTGCCACATCTGGGGCGCGATCGGCGGCAGGTCGTACTTGCCACCCGGCGCCGGATCGTAGCCGCAATTCATCATGACGCCGCCCAGCGCGAGGTGGATCAGGTCCGAGCCCTTGAAGTCGGCCCACGGACCGTCGTCGCCGAATGGCGAGACGCGCGCCGCGATCAGCGTCGGAAACTGCTTCGTCAGCGCGGCGGCGCCGAATCCGTACCCGTCGAGCTCGCCGCGCGGCGTCGATTCCAGCAGCACGTCCGCGGTGGCGAGGAGTGCCTGAAACCGCTCGCGATCGTCGGCCTGGCGCAGGTCCAGGACGATCGACCGTTTCCCGCGGTTGTACTGCCAGAAGAAGAGCGAACGCTCGGGATCATTCTGGTCCTGGTAGAAGGGACCGATGCGACGGGTCGGACTCCCGCCAGGCGGTTCGACCTTGACGACGTCGGCGCCGAGCCCGGCGAGCGTCAGCCCGCAGTATTCCGCTTGCTCGTCGCAGAGCTCGATGACGCGGATGCCGGAGAGCGGTCCCCGGCGTGATGCGACGTGGGGCCCATCGACCGTTTCGCGCCCGATGGGCCCCATGAACCTCTCAGTGAGCGGCAGCCGGTGCCGGCTCGTCCGCGAACAGCTCTTTGACGCTGTCGCGGATCTTGTGGATCTCCTTGAGCGCCGGCAGGAAGTCCACCGCGCCCGGCTCCTTCCGGTCGTACACCTTCTTGCCGTTCAGGTAGACCTCGAACGTCCCCTTCCCGGCGGGCGTAAACGTGATTCCCGTCTCGCGGTAGTTGATCGAGGCGAGCTCGGCCGCCACACTGACGGCCACGGGGAAATACCCTCAGGACACGCAGTAGACGATCTCGACCTGCACCTTGCCTTCGGACATATCGGCCCCTCCTGTGCGATTTGACTTCAGGCAGTGTACTTCACTTACGTCAGCAAATCGCGCAGCTCCGGGATGACCCAGAGCGGCCGATCGCCGCGCGCCACCCGGGCGATGTTGTCGAAGCCGTTGCGGAACCCCTTCACGCGATGATCCCAGGTGGGACCGGCCGCGTGCGGCGTGATCGTCACGTTGTCGAGCGAGAAGAGCGGATGCTTCGGCTTGGGCGGCTCCTCCATCATCACGTCGAGGCCGGCCGCCAGGATCCGCCGGGACTTGAGCGCCTCGTGGAGCGCGTTCTCGTCGACGACGGGCCCGCGGCAGGTATTCAGGAGAATCGCCGTCGGCTTCATCAACGCGAACTCGCGCGTCGACATCATGCCGCGCGTCGAATCGTTGAGCGGCACGTGGAACGTCACCACGTCCGACGTGCGGAGCAGCTCGTTGAAGAGGACGAACCGGACGCCGAGCGCGTCCTCCTGATCCTCGGTGAGCCGAAGCACGTCGTAGTACTGGATGTTCATGTCGAAGCTCGCCGCGCGGCGCGCGACCTTCTTGCCGATGTTGCCGAGCCCCACGATGCCGAGCGTCTTGCCCTCCGCTTCGTAGAGCCGCGTCGTCGCGAAGTCGGCCGTCCGCCAGGTGCCGGCCACGACGTTGTTGTGGAGCCACACGAGCTTCTTGAACACGGCGAGCATCAGGAGAATGGTGTGCTCGGCGACGGACACGGCGTTCGATCCGCCGTTGTTGGCGACGGGCACCTTCGCTTTCCGCGCGGCCTCGATGTCGACCCGGTCGTACCCGGCGCTGATCAGCTGCACCAGGCGAAGCTTGGACGCCGAGCGGAAGAACTCGTTGCCCATCCCGGCACGCGGGGAGCCCAGGAAGAACTCCGCGTCTTGAAGAGCGGCGTAGAACTCGGGAGTCCCGGGATCGGCTTCGATCATCTCGAAGCCGGGCGGAAGCAGCGGTCGTCCGATGTCCATCACGTCCGACGGCAGTCGCGGGGAGAACACGATCCTGGTGGCCACGGGTGTCTCCTTTTCGAGTGTCGCTGAGAGGCTTATACAACAACCTGATTGCGAATTGCGCTCGGGCCTCTCTGGATGCCAACCCGGCATCCACCGCGAGTGGCCTCGTCATCCTGACTCGACGGCGCGCTCAAGGAGCGCCGTAACTCGCCGCCCCTTCGACGAATCACGCGGCCCGAGAACTTGGCATCACCTCTGCTCTAGGTCGTGACCCGGCTCTCTGTGTACTCCATCTGGCGCGGCGCAAGGCCGATCTCGAAGTGGCCAGGCTATGCGGCTGGCCGGAAGCCCGGAGAATGACCCGGCGGCCGGCGGATCGACACCTGTCGATCAAGATC
>QHRT01000597.1:0-1070 GCA_003220195.1 Candidatus Rokuibacteriota bacterium
AGCGCTGTATCAGCAACGGCGCGCCGACAATCCCGCGCCGCTTGCTGACCCGGCGAGCGAGACGCCCACGATGGGGCAGCAGCAAGCTGACGCGCTGGCTCTCCTGGCGGAAACGGCGCTCCATCACGGACTCGATCCCGGCGCGCCGGGGGAGCGGTATCAGGTGGTGGTTCACGTGGATGCCCCGGTGCTCGCGGACGCGGATCAGCCGGGGCAGTCGGCGCTGGAGGACGGCGAACACGTTTCCGCGGAAACGTCCCGGCGCCTCGCGTGCGATGCGGGCCGCGTGATCATGCGACACGACGTGGACGGCCGCGTCGTGGAGGTTGGAGCCAGAACGCGAACGATTCCGCCCGCGCTGCGCCGCGCGCTGCTGCATCGAGATCGAGGGTGTCGGTTTCCGGGCTGTGGCAACCGCTTCGTCCAGGGTCACCACATCCACCACTGGGCGCAGGGCGGCCCGACGACGCTCTCCAACCTCGCGGCACTCTGTCGCCGCCACCATCGCGCGGTCCACGAGGAAGGGTTCAATGTCGTTCGAGGGCCCGACGGGGATCTCGAGTTCTTCCGCCCTGACGGCCGACGGCTACCCGAAGCGCCGCGGCCGGCTGCCGTGCCCGCAGATCCCGTCGAGACGCTGCGTGCGCGGCATGAAGCGCGCGGGCTTCACCTCGATGGTGAGACGGCACGTCCTGGCTGGCTCGGAGAGCGGCTCGATATCGTCTATGCGATCGACGTGTTGCATCCGCTGGCGCGGTAGGACTTCCGAGAGGAAGACGGGGGGACGACGCTCGATAGAGGCTATCCCTTGGCGCGAGTCAGGCCGTAGCGTTTGAGGCGGGAATAGAGCTGGCCGCGCGCGAGACCGAGGAGACGTGCGCGCCGCCCTCGCCGTGTCGGAGGTTGCGGCGGACCCTTCAGATCTAACTGGCCGGGACGCTCACGGTGACGCCGTAGGAATGCGCGGCGTCACTTCCGCGCTTCGAAGATCGCGCGCGGATTACGCACCAGCATCTGATCGATCTGATCGTCGGTGACGCCGGCTTTGCGGAGCGCCGGCAGCACGTCGT
>QHRT01000597.1:1081-1609 GCA_003220195.1 Candidatus Rokuibacteriota bacterium
AGAGCATGTCGGTCCAGCAGTTCGCGTCGTGTGAGAGCACCATCTTGCCGGCGTAGCCCTCGGCGCAGAGCCGCGCGATCACCGCGACGCGCTTCTCCGTCGGCAGCAAGTGATCGAGGCCGAAGCGATCCATGCCGATCGTGCTGCCGCGATCCATCAACCCGCGCAGGTAGCCAAGGTCCTCGCTGTCGCCGCTGTGACCGATGATCACGCGCGAGAGATCGACGCCCTCCTGCGCGAAGATCGCCTGCTGCGCCTCGCCGGATCTCCCCGCCGCCCACGTGTGCGTCGAGATCGGCACGCCGGTCGCCTTCTGCGCCCGCGCCGACGCGCGCAGGATGTTCTCGATCACCGGCGTCACGCCGGCGGTGTCGGTCGCGCATTTGATGACGGCGGCCTTGACGCCGCTCTCGCCGATGCCCTGCGTGATGTCGCGGACGAACAGCTCGGCCACATGGTCGACGCCGTGCGAGTTGAAGTACCTCTGCGGCATCCACCAGACGCCGGTCGCGACGATGACGTGCACGC
>QHRT01000597.1:1623-2432 GCA_003220195.1 Candidatus Rokuibacteriota bacterium
TCGACCGTCGTGAGGTCGACGACCGTCCGGATGCCGCGGCGGTGGAGATCGGTCATCTTGCGCTCGGCGAGCGACAGGATTTCCTGCCGGTTCCAGAGGTGCGGCCAGTTCTCCTGCACGCCGGGCGAGCGCGTGACGATGTGCTCGTGCATCAGCGTCGGGCCGAGCTCGGACGTGGGAATGGGTCCGAGCGCCGTGTCCACCGTGTTCATGGCGGTGCCTCCCTGCCGGTCACGAGCCCGGCGTGATCACGACCTTGCCGAAGACCTGGCGGTGCTCGAGCGCCCTCTCGCCCTCGGCGACGCGCTCGAGCGGTAGCACGCGATCGATGACCGGCTGCAGCCGGCCGGCGAACGCGAGATGCGCCACGCGCTCGAGCTCGCCGTGGGTCCACCCGTTGGAGCCGAAGATGCGGTGCTCGCGCCGGAACAGATACCGGATGTCGGTCTGGCCGATCGGACCGGCCGTCGCGCCCGACGTCACCAGGCGGCCGCCCTTGCCGAGCGCGCGAATCGACTTCGCCCACGTGCTCTCGCCGACGGTCTCGATGATGACGTCGGCGCCGCGCTTGCCGGTGAGCCGTCGCACGGTGACGTCCCAGTCGTCGTCGGTGACGTAGTTGATGGTCTCGTCGGCGCCGAGCTCGCGGATGCGCTTCAGCTTGTCGTCGCCGGACGCGAGCGCGATCACGCGCGCTCCCGAGAGCTTCGCCATCTGGACGGCGCCGAGCCCGACGCCGCCGCCCGCGGCGGTGACGACGACGACGTCGCCCGGCTTCACCGCGGCGTGGGTGACGACCATGCGCCACG
>QHRT01000274.1:0-7705 GCA_003220195.1 Candidatus Rokuibacteriota bacterium
GGCCGGTGATCATGAAGAGATTCGGGAAGCCGGCGATCGCGACGCCGAGGTAGGCGCGCGGACCGGCTTCCCATTTCTCGCGCAGCGTTTGCCCGGCGCGCCCGCGGATGTCGATTGCCAGCAAGGCGCCGGTCATCGCGTCGAATCCGGTCGCGAACACGATGCTGTCAACGGCAAACGCTGCGTCACGCGTCCGCAATCCTGTCGGCGTGATCGATGCGATCGGGTCCTGGCGGAGATCGATCAACGTGACGTTGTCGCGATTGAACGTCGCGTAGAAGTCGGTGTCGACGCAGAGCCTCTTCGTCCCGATCGGGTACTCGCGCGGCACCAGCGTGTCGGCGACCTTCTGATCGCGAACGATCGACCGGATCTTCTCGCGAAAGAATTCCGCCGCGGTGTCGTTCGCGTCCTGGTTGATCAGCAGATCCGAGTACGTGGCCATGAACCCGAGCCCGCCGCGACGCCAGCGCATGTCGTACTCGCGCCGGCGCTCCTCGGCCGTCGCCGTCAGCGCGGAGTCCTTGCTGCCTTCAACGACGAAGCCGAAGCGCGACTCCCGCGCCTTCTTTCTGAACTCCACGTAATGCGCCTTCACCCGGCTTTCGGCGTCGCGATCGAGCGGCGCGTTGTGCGCGGGCACGCTGAAGTTCGGCGTGCGCTGGAACACGAACACGTGCGCCGCCTGCTCGGCGATTTTGGGAATTGACTGGATTCCCGAGGAGCCGGTGCCGATCACGGCGACGCGCTGGCCGGTGAAGTCGACGCCCTCGTGCGGCCAGTAGCCGGTGTGATACCAGCGGCCTTCGAACGACTCGAGCCCCGGGATCTTCGGAATCTGCGCCGCCGACAGGCAGCCCGTCGCCATGACGCAGAACCGCGCCGAGACGCGGTCGCCGCGATTCGTCTCGATCGTCCAGCGGGTCGCCGCCTCGTCGAAGACCATCGACGTGACGCGCGTGTCGAGCTGGATGTCGCGGCGCAGATCGAAGCGATCCGCGACGTGGTTCAGGTACGCGAGGATCTCCGGCTGGGGCGCGTAGCGCTCGGTCCAGCGCCACTCCTGCTGCAGCTCCTCGGAGAACGAGTACGAATAGTCCATGCTCTCGACGTCGCAGCGCGCGCCGGGATACCGGTTCCAGTACCAGGTGCCGCCGACGCCGGCGCCGGCTTCGTAGACGCGCACCGTGAATCCGAGCCCGCGCAGGCGGTAGAGCGCGTAGAGCCCCGCGAACCCGGCGCCGACGACCACGGCGTCGAGCTCGCTCGCGCGCGTTGCGGCCGCGCCGGAACAATTTTGCTGTACGTCAGACATCCAATCCTCCTGCCATCGCGGCATTCTAACCGAACGTCTCGTGCCCGGTCTGCCGGGCGCGCGGATCGAGTTGCGCGGGCGCGATGACGGACAGAGAATCGCCGCTGTGCCGAACGGCATCGTGATCGTTCGTGCGGCGGCGCTGCCTGCCATCGTTCTTCTCGCCTTGCTCGCCGCGCCGCGCACCGCCGGGGCCCAGCCAATGCCCGGGAAGATTGCCCGGGTCGGAGTTCTGGGCGACGTCCCTGCGTTCCTGGACGACGCATTCCGACAAGGTCTGCGCGAGCTGGGCTACGTCGAAGGGCAAAACATCGCGATCGAACATCGGGCGGCCGCCTTCCAATATGATCGGCTACCCGCGCTGGCCGTCGATCTCGTTCGTCAGAAGGTGGACGTCATCGTCGCCGCTTCGCCTCCCGCGACGGAGGCCGCCAGGCGCGCGACCCGCACGATCCCTATCGTCTTCGTCGTCTCGGGAGACCCTGTCGCCGAGGGCTTCGTCGCCAGCCTTGCCCGGCCCGGCGGCAACCTCACCGGCCTCGCCACGATCAGCCCGGAGCTCGCCGGAAAGCAGCTGGAGATGCTCAAGGCGGTGGCACCGAAGGTCTCGCGGGTCGCGGTGCTACAGAACCCGGATCAACAGAGCCACGTCCGCACGGTGCGAGAGGCGGAGGGCGCGGCCCGGGCTCTCGGGATGCAGCTTCACGTCGTGCGGGCCCGCACGCCTTCCGAGATCGACGCGGCGTTCGTGATGATGCAGAGCCAGGGCGCGGATGGTGTCCTCGTCCTGCGCGACGCGCTGTTTCGTGAGCAGCGAGCCCGGATCGTGGCGCTCGCCGCCAGGCGCCGTCTGCCGGCAGTGTACGGGCTCCGGGAACAGGCCGAAGCGGGCGGCCTGATGGCGTACGGAGCGAGCGTTCCGCAGCTGTTCCGACGCGCCGCCACCTACGTCGACAAGATCCTGAAGGGCACCCGGCCCGCCGACCTTCCCGTCGAGCAGCCGACCAGGTTCGAGCTCGTGATCAACCTGAAGACCGCGAACGCGCTCGGGCTCACGATCCCCGCGTCCCTGCTGGGACAGGCGGATCAGATCATTCAGTAGGGACACTCTCAGAGGACGTGCGCGCGGCGCGCTGACGGTGCCCGCGGGCCCTATCCGAAGGCGTCGCGCCAGGGTTGTGCCGTCATCTGCCGAACCGTGTATGCCACCTCGGACGCGCTCCGCGACGGGATGCCGCGAATCATGGCACCCGTCCGCTCGCTGGCCGCCGTCGCCAGCGATTCGAACTCGGGACGTGGATCGAGCCCCACGCGCTCGGCGGCCCAGCGCAGCACGATGAGCCCCACGATCGAGTCGCGGTAGTCGAGCCGCTGGTCCTCGATGGCGGCAGCGGTGATGCCGCGCCGCACCCAGCGCGCGCTCGGCTCGCGGCGCAGCGCCGAGGCGGCGCGAAAGACGTACGCCAGCAGCGTCTGCCGGAACTCGCGTTGATTCGCGAAGACCTCACGGATATCGCTGCGGCCCTCGAGATCGGCATCGAGGTACACGTCACAGAGCTCGGCGATCGCGGCGTCGAGCGGCTCGGTGCCGGCACGCGCGAGATAGCGCTCGAGGGGTTCCGAGCGATCGGCGAGCACGTAGCTTTCGGGAAGCCACCGCGCGACCCACGCGGCGAGCCAGGACCGGCGCTCCTCCGCGGCGGATGTCACGCCAGCACCATGAACGCGTCGGCCGGAAGGTGAAGGCGCACGGTCTGGCCGACTTCCAGCGGCGCGGGCGCCGGCTCCGTGACAAGGGCCAGCACGCGCTGATCGTCGCGGAGCCGCGCAGTCAGCTCCGTCTGCGCGCCCTGGTAGACGAGTCCCTCGACGCGCGCTTCCACGACGTTGTCGCCGCCGCCAGGCACGAGTTGCACGCGTTCCGGCCTGATCGCGAGCTCGACGTCAGCGCCCGACGACAAGGCCCCGCTGGTCACGACAAGCGTCACGCCCGCGACTGCCACGCGATCGTTCGCGACGGCGCGCCCGCGCAGCACGGTCGACGCGCCGATGAAATCGGCCACGAAGCGTGTGGCCGGATGCTCGTAGATCTCGCGCGGCGCGCCCAGCTGCTCGATGCGGCCGCGATTCATGACTGCGATGCGATCCGACAGGCCGAGCGCCTCGGCCTGGTCGTGCGTCACGAAGATCGTCGTGATACCGACCGAGCGCTGGATGGCGCGGAGCTCGTCGCGCATGCCCTCGCGCAGCTTTTTATCGAGCGCGGCGAGCGGCTCGTCGAGCAGGAGCACGCGCGGCCGGTAGACGAGCGCCCGCGCCAGGGCGACCCGCTGCTGCATCCCGCCGGAGAGCTCGCCGGGGCGCTGGCGGCCGGCCCGGTCCAGACGCACCAGCTCCAGCGCATCGCCGACACGCCGCTCGATCTCGCGCGCGGGCACGCGCCGCTCGCGGAGTCCGAACGCCACGTTTTCTCGGACCGAGAGGTGCGGGAACAGCGCGTAGGACTGGAAGACCATGCCGAGTCCGCGGAGATGTGGCGGGCGATCCGTCACGTCGTCGCCGTCGAGGAACACCCGTCCCGCCGTCGGCGGCACGAACCCCGCGATCAGGTTGAGTGTGGTCGTCTTGCCGCAGCCCGACGGTCCGAGAAGCGCCAGGAACTCGCTCTCGTGCACCGAGAGATCGAGCGCGTCGACCGCGCGCACGGCGCCGTAGTCGCGCGTGCAGCCGCGAAGCTCGACGACGACGGTCGTCAATGCTGGAGGAAGACGCGCGCCAGGTCGAGATACCGGTCCGCGAGCCACACCACGACGAACGTCGCGACGATGAAGAGCGAGGACAGCGCGGCGATCGTCGGGTCGGTGTAGTTCACGACGTAGGTGAACATGGCCACCGGCAGGATCTCGGTGACGCGGTTCGAGATGAACAGCGACACGACGAACTCGTTCAGCGATACGACGACGGCGAAGAGCAGCGCGGCAAACAGTCCCGGTTTCAAAAGTGGCAGGGTGACCCGACGGAACACGTGCGATGGTGCCGCGCCGAGGCTGGCCGCCGCGCGCTCCAGCGCGGGATCGAGATTGCGCACGCTGACCCAGACCGCTCGCACGACGAACGGCAGCACCAGCGCCACGTGCGCGGCAATCAGGACGCTGCGGCTCCGCAGCAGTCCGAGCGCGGCGGCCAGGATCAGGAACCCGAGGCCGGCCGCGACGCCGGGCACGACGAGCGGTGAAAGCAGCAGGACCGCCCACGCGTTCCGGCCGCGGAGCCGCCCGCGCTCGAGCGCCAGCGCGGCGAGCGTTCCGACGGGCAGGGCGAGCGCGACGGCGGCGCCGGTCACGACGAGACTGTTCACCGCCGCGCGCTGGAACTGCGGATAGGTCAGCACGTTCTCGTACCAGCGCAAGGAGAGCCCCGATGGTGGAAACGAGAGGATCGCGGTCGGGTTGAACGACACGGCGATCACGACGACCGTTGGCAGCGTTATGAAGAGGAGGAGAGCGGCGACGACCAGGCGCAGGATCACGACGCGCGCCCTGCCGTGAGGCGCCCGACCGCGGCGAGCAACGCAAGTGTCAGCGCCAGCGCCCCGAGGTCCTTCACCACGTTCGCGATCATCTTCACCTTGCCGCCGCCCAGCAGCTCGGGCGTGGGAAACGCGGACAGCGTCCACGCGAAGACGATCAGCCCGCCGGACACGATGCCTGGCATGGAGAGGGGCAGCGTCACGCGCCAGAAGACGCGCGCCGGTGATGCGCCGAGACTCGTCGCCGCGCGCTCGTAGACGGGATCGATGTGGCTCAGCGCGGCGGCGAGGATCAGGATCATGGTCGGCATCGAGAAGTGGACCAGGCCGACGAGGACGCCGCGCTCGGTGAACAGCATCGGCACCGGCCACGTGATGACCGTGTTGCCGAGCACCAGGATCCACGCGTACGTGCGCACGATCGCGCCGGTGAAGAACGGCGCCAGCGTCAGGACGAGGATCGTCGATCGCACGCGCCGCGACGGCGTCCGCGCGAGCGCGTAGGCGACCGGATACGCGGCGACGAGCGTCAGCAGCGTGGTGAGCGCGCTCAGGACGACGGTGTCGCGAATGGTCGCGAGGTACTGCGGCGCGAGCACCGCGCGCAGGTTCGCCAGCGTGAGTCCACCGGTCTGAAGCGAGCCCGGAACGAACTCGAGGAAGCTCCACCGGAACAGCGAGCCGAGCGCCGCCGCGAAGACGGCGAGCACCACCAGCGCCGGCAGGAGCGCGAGCTTCACGTCGCGAGTCGCGAGCATCCGGCGACCGGCGTCACTTCTTGACGAGGTTGGCCGTGAACCACTCCCGCCACGCCGGAAGGTTCTTCGCGCGCGCCTCGTCGTTCATGATGTAGCCGCGCTGCTTCCACTCGGCCGCGCTCGCGAAGATGCCGGGCTGTCCTTTCAGGGTTGCGGGCACCGTCGCGCCGAGGTTCACCGGCCCCGCGCGCAGCGCCTTGACCAGCTCGGTCTGGACTTCTTTCGACAGCGCCAGGTTGATGAACTGGTGCGCGGCGTCGGACTTCTTGCTGCCGGCCATCACGGCCATCGTGTCGATGCCGACGACGCCCGGATAGTCGGCGGGCTGCACGACCTTCACCGCGATGCCCTGCTCTTGCAAGTGATACGCGTTGACCGACAGCATGACCTGGACCGGCCCCTGTCCGGTCTTCATCAGATCCTGGCTCTGCGCGTCCGTCGAGTAGAACGCGGCGATGGAATCTTTCAATTGCTTCAACTTCGCCTCGCCCTTTTGCCAGTCGACCTCGTTGCCGCCCTCCATCAGCGCGGCGATCGTGATGATGTGCGAGGGATCGAAGTCCGGCATCGCGATCTTGCCCTTGAGCGAGGGCCTCCAGAGATCCGACCACTTCGTGATGTCTTCCTTCACGAGATCGGGCCGATACACGACCGTGTAGACGTAGGCCCACGAGCCGATGTGGTAGTCGCTCCGCAGCGCCTCGCGGGCGATCTCCTTCGCGTTCGGCAGCTTCGCCAGGTCGAGCTTCTCGTAGAGCCCGTCCGAGATGTAGAGCCGCGCGACGTGCGTGGTGGTGAAGTTCAGGTCGACCAGCGGGTTGCCCTTCGACACGCGCGCCTTGGACAGTCGATCGATCGTGCCGCCGACCTCGTACTCCACCGGAATGCCGGTCTTCGCGGTGAACGCCTTGCCGATGACCTTGTCGACCGTGTCCTTCCAGTTCCCGCCCCACACGCTGACGACGAGCGCGTTCTGCGCTCGCGCGGTCGGGACGAGCGGCAGCGGGACGAGCGGCAGCGTGACGAGCGCGACGATGAGCACCACGAGACGTGAGCGCATGACGTTCCTCCGACGATCACGGCGAGCGGCCGCCTGACAAAAGTGACCTCTCTCCACGGCCAGTGCACTCTGCGTGACCACGCCGCGCACTGTCAAGGCATGAGCAAGTGCCTGCGCATGGCCTCCCACGCCGCGGCCGGGCTGTGCCACGATGCGAGAAGATGCCCGCGCGGAATCTGCTCTTCATCAGTCCGGTCATGCCGGCACCTGCCGGCAACGGGCTTGCCATGCGAGCCGGGATCATGCTCGAGGCGCTCGCCAGCGACTACGAGGTGCACCTGCTCGTCGTCCCTGTCGTCCAGGCGTCGCCGGCGCGAGAGACCGACGCGTGGGCGTCGCGATGGTGCGCGCGGCTTGCCGTGCAATCCGTCGAGCCGCATGTGGATCCGTTGTTCCGCCTGATCGCCCGGATCCGCGACCCTCGTGAGCGGGCAGTCGCGTACGCGCGCTACCCGAGGCCGCTTCTCTGCCGGTTTGCCACCAGCGCCGCCATCGGCGAGTCGGCGAAAAGCTTCCAGGATGTCTCGTTTCGAGAAGTCCATGTCTTTCGCCTCTACCTGGCGCCGTTCGCCGGGCCGTATCTCTCGGAAGACGCCGCGGCCGGGCCGACGTGCCGCCTGGATCTCGACGACCACGAGTCCCGGACTCATCGCGGACTCGCGGCGCTCCACGCCGCCGCCGGCGACGAGATCGCGGCCTCGATCGAACGCGCGGAGGCCGACAAGTACGCGCAGCTGGAGCGACGAGAGCTGCGTCGCTTCCACCGCGTGTACGTCTGTTCCGAACACGACCGGCGAAGACTCGGCCGGCACCACGGTGCTCGGCGGGTGGTCGTGATCCCGAATGCGGTCCGCATCCCCGCTTCGGTCACGGACCGGCGCTGCCCCTCCACCTTCACGTTGCTGTTCGTGGGCACGCTCGGCTACTCCCCGAATGAAGATGCCGTGACCTTCCTCTGTACCGAGATCCTCCCGCGTGTCCGCGCGTCGGTCCGGCGCCCCGTTCGTGTGCTCATCGCCGGATCGAACCCCTCCGCGAGGGTG
>QHRT01000274.1:7722-15543 GCA_003220195.1 Candidatus Rokuibacteriota bacterium
ACGCCGGCGCAGACGCGGTCGTGGTGCCGCTCCGCGTCGGGGGCGGCACACGGATCAAGATCCTCGAGGCCTTCGGCTTCCGGCGACCCGTCGTGTCGACGACGATGGGCGCGCAGGGGATCGACGTGACGCCCGGGACGCACCTGCTGATCGGAGACACGCCGCGCGCGTTCGCCGCGCGGTGTGTGCGGTTGATCGAGACCCCGGACCTGGGGAAGCATCTTGCCGCGCGCGCCTTCCAGTTCGTGAAGACGCACCACACGCCGGCCGTCATCCAGGAGTTGTTGAGACGCGATCACCGCCGCGCGTGAGCGCCACGCTCACGCGGCGCCCGCGGGGAACGGCCGATCGTGCTGCCGATGAAGCTTCTCGAGGATCGCGAAGAGCTTCGCGGTCGCGTGCGTCCACGTGAGATTGGCCGCGATCCGCGCGCGCGCCGTCGAGGCCGTGCGATCCCGTCCGTCCACCGCGTCGCGCACGGCGTCGGCAGAGTGGTCGCATGTCCCCGTCGCCGGAGGCGTCGACGGAAACCAACCGCGCCGGAATCATTCTCGCGATGGACCCGTCCAGGTACGCGGTGTAGGCGCTGTGCATCGGCGCGATCAGCCGGAGGCCCGTGGCCCCGGCTTCGATCATCGGCTGGTCCCATCCCTCGCCGTGCGACATGCTCCAGTAGTGCGTGGCGGCCGCGAAGAGGCGCGGCATGTCGCGATCGGCGAGGATCTGTTCCGTGAACAGCATCGGCGCGGCCTCCCGGCGCGACGTTCCGATCGCGCGCTCGGTCGCGTCGAGGTCACGCATGAGATGGACGGTGGCGCCCGGCGGAAAACGACCGACCTTGACGATCAGGATCGCGTCGTCGCCGCGGCGGGTCGCGCGGAGCCACACCCGGAGCAGTGCCAGGAGATTTTTTCGGGGCGTGATCTCGGAGACGTTCAGTACCCTCGTTCGGTACTCGCGAAAAGGTCGACGTCGACGCCGAGCGGGCAGAGTCGGATTCGTGACTCCGGAAACCCGCGCGCCCTCCATGCGTCACGCGATGAGGAAGTGGGGACGATCACCAGGTCGTGCGAGCGGTTGAGCCGTGCCCAGCGCTCGGGGATCCGGTCCGCCTCGAACATCGTGTAGTTGACGTTCAGTCGGCCCCTCACCGGCCGTACTTGATGCGGCATGCAGAAGTGAAGCACGGCCTGCGCGTCGACCGGCGCGGCCAACGTGTCGAACCACGGGTCGCGGCTCGCTGACGGCAACGCGGCCGAGCCCCACTCGGGAACGTCCACGAGCTCGATGCGGATCCCGCGCCCGACCAGATGGCGAACGAACTCGCGGACATGATGATCGTGTCCGCCCGCGCCCTTGTAAGGGCCTCGCACGGTGAGCGCGGCGCTCAGCGAAGGCGGGTTCCTTCGCGTTGACACGCCGGCCGGCGATTCCTATAGTCAGGCGTTGTGCAACGCCCGCGACACGTGGATGGCCTTGACATCAACCCGGTCGAGGACGGCTTCATGATCTACCGGCCGGACACCGACCGCGTTCATTACCTGAACCACACCGCGGTGCTGATCCTGGAATTGAGCAACGGGCGCAACACGCCCGCGCGGATCGCGACGCTGCTGAAGAACGCGTACGGTCTTCCGGAGGCCCCCGAGCATGACGTCAACGAGACTCTCCTCAAGATGGCTGACGAAGGTCTGATCCGCCGGGCGTCGCCCGGGCGGCCGCGACCCCGCAACGCAACCCGAACGCAACGGAGACCATGATGGCACCCGAAGAGATCCTCGGAAGCGCGGACCCGAATCGTCGAGACTTTCTCAAAAAGGTGCTGGCCGGGACGACGTTCGCCGCGCCGGTGCTGGCCACTTTCTCCATGGAGGGCCTCTCACCAGAGGCCGCGTGGGCGCAAGCGGGCAACTGCTCGAACATGACCACGTCCGAGTGCTGTCGATTTGCGGCGGAGATCACGATCGCGATCGCCCAGCTCGGCGCTGGCTGTTGCTCCGGCGGACCGGCCGCGCCCACGGCGCCGACCCCGACCCCGCCAGGGTTTTTCTTCTTACCGCCGGAGATCCAGGCGCTGCTCGTCGGACAGCTCGGCAAGGCGCAGACCCTCATGGCCGAGGGACTCGACAAGGGCAACGGAGACTGCACCAATCCCCCGGCCAGGGACAAGTTCAAGAAGGCGAGCAAGGAGCTCTCGAAGTTCGAGACCCTGGTCGATGAGCTGTGCGCGGGCGGAATAGCCGACTTCCTGAAGGGGCAGGCCGACCTCCTCATCCGCGCCATTGGTGATCTGGTGAATGGCGTCTGCGCGTCCGACGGGTCCAGGCTGCTGCTCTGTTTCCGGACCTGATCCTGACCTGTCTCGCCGTGTGAGCGACTCGCGCCCGCGGGAAGGCCCGGCGCTCCGGCGCCTTCCCGCGCTGTCGGCCTGCCTGATCGTCAAGAACGAAGAGAAGTTCCTCGACCGCTGTCTCGGCTCGCTCGGGGGGCTCGTGGACGAGATCGTGGTCGTCGACACGGGCTCCACTGACCGCACGCGAGAAATCGCTGCCGCGCACCGCGCGCGCCTCGACGAGTTCCCGTGGCGGGACGATTTCGCGGCGGCCCGCAATCGCGCGCTCGGTCTGGCGCACGGCGAGTGGATCCTCTACATCGACGCCGATGAGCACGTGCGACCGACGTCGCCGGACCGGCTGCGGAGCCAGCTTTCCGAGCCGGGATACGTCGGCCATCACGTGCTGCTCCATCCGCGTCCCGGCTTCACGCCGTACTGGGAGATGCGGCTCTTCCGCAATGACCCGCTGATCCGCTTCCGCGGCATCATTCACGAGAACATCTGGCCCGGCATCCAGGCGTATCGCGCGAGGCACGGCGGGAAGCTCGGCCGGAGTGACCTGGTGCTCGACCACGACGGCTACGAGCGCGACCAGGACGTGAAGCACCGTCGGAATCTGCCGCTTCTGCGGAAGTCACTGCGAAGAGATCCGAGCAAGGTGTTCAGCTGGTGTCACCTCGCCGGGATCTACACGGCGCTCGGCAAGCCCCGCCTCGCCGAGCAGGCGTGGAAGTCGGGCCTTGCCGCGTCGCGAAAGCGGCCGCGCTCCGGGATCGGCGAGGACAGCTTGCCGTACATCGGACTCATTCGATCGCGTCTCGGCACGTGGCGGCGGGTCGAGCGTCTCCTGGCCGAGGCCCTCGAAAGATTTCCGCAGAATCACGAGCTGCAGTGGCTCCAGGGACTCACGCACATGAAGGCCAGGCGTCACGAACAGGCGATCCCCTGGTTCGGGCGGTTGATCACCGCGGGGCGCACCGGCGAGATCGATCGCTCCATGGCGTACGATGTGCGACTCTTCGACGTCCTCGCCGCGGAAGGCCTCGCGACCTGTCACTTCAAGCTGGGGCGTTACGCCGAGAGCCGTCGCTACTTCGACCTGGCCTCGAAGCACGACCCCGACAAGCTCGAGTACCGCGTCAAGCAGGCGCTCTGCGCTCGTCTGGAGCGCGCGTCATCGAACCCGCGAGCACGCGTCCGGTCGCAGGCCGACCGTCGCTCGCTCGAGCCGGCGCACGCTGGCCGATCAGGAGCGCGGCGACCCAGTGAGCTTCACGCCGGATCGCCGGGTTCGGGTCGCGCAAGCTCGCGGCCAGTGCAGGCAGCGCTGCGGCGCCGAGCTTCTGCACCGTCGGCCAGTCTTGCCGCTCGATCGCGACGGCAGCGACGAGCCGGGCCCGGTAGCCGCGGTCCTGCCGCGCGTCGGCGTCGGTGAGCGATCGAAGCAGGGCGCGCGCGGCAGCCGCCCGTACCTGCGCGGCTTCGTCGTGCACGGCGTCGCGGAGCCGTGCGCGCACCTCGGGCGTGAGCTCGCCCGCGGCCATCATCTCGATCGCGACCGCACGAAGGTCAGGGTCGGGACTGGTGAAGATCCGTCGCAGGAGCGCGACCGCTCTCACGTCGGTGACGCCGCGGAGGCCACGGGCCGCCGCGATCAGCATTCGTTTCCGCGCGTATGAGGGCTGAAGCGCGGAGTGGTCATCGCGGAGCAGATCGTCGGGATCCGGCCCGCTCAGTCGTGACATCGACGTCACGAGGTTCTGCCGCGGCCCGCGGCCGAGCGGCAGCCAGTTGTCGGCCGATCCGGGAGCCATGAACACGCGGAACGGGCGCCCCAGCGCATAGGCGAGATGCATCAGCCAGCCTTCGACGGTCACGATCAGGTCCGCATAGCTCGCAAAATACTTGAAGAGCCGCATGGTGCGATCGGCGCCGTTCACGTCCGGCCGCTCGGACGTTGCGTTCCGAGGGAATTGGCCGTGCGCCGCGGGGTCCGGGGCGATCCGCACGTGCCGCTTTCTCGGACGGTCGATGTGACTCAGCGTGGCGAGTAGCACGTCCTCCCGTCCCCAGGGCTGGCCGTTCGGCAACAGGATCACGGCGTATCCCTCGTCGACGAGGCCGCTGATCTCCGCCGCCAGGCGCGCGAGCCTGTCCCTGGTGAATCCCTTCAACGGATGCGCTCCGCCGAACGCGTTCACGAGTGCGGCAGGACGATGCCCGCGCGTCCGCAATTGCTGCCAGCGCGCTTCGGCCTCGCGCGACGTCGTGCCGACGAGCAGCGAGCCGGCGCGCGGCTTCTCGTGCCCGGCGCGCGCCGGCAACCCGAGATCCATCAGGAGCCGCTCGGTGGCGTCGTAGGCGTTCGGGATGTCGATGCGATCGAGGCCGAGCGACTTCGCCACCGACCGGGCGCCGACGCGAACGGTCTCGAACGTGAAGTGGTGCGGCTGTGTCACCGCGCGAATCAGCAGCGAAGTCCGGCGACTCGCGAGTTCGCTCGTCACCCGGTCCTCGAGCTCTGCGCGCGTGGCGACACCCGGCACCGTCCGGGCATTGAAATCCACGATTCCGTCCCATGGCTGCGCCAGCGTTTCATCGATCACGCGATCGTCCTCGATGATCGACGGTGTCACGCGCGCGTGGTCGTAGAGATAGGGGCGCCTGGTCAGCACCGTGGCGGTGAGCTTCGGGCTCGCGTCCAGCAGCGACTGGAGCGGGGGCACGATCCTGACGATCTCGTCGCCCTGACCATCAGCGATGTTGTGGATGACGAGGACCCGGCAGGCCTTCCTGCCGAGGACGGACGCCGCATTCGTGCGCGGAAGTCGCTGCCGGAGCCATCGCTCGGCGCGAGCTCTCGCGGTGTCGGGAAGGCCGGCGCGCGAGACCAGGTGACCGAGCGTGTAGCGCAGCCGCGGACGGCCGGAAAAGATGGTGATGGTGCGATCCACCATCCGGCGGGTGAACGCGCGAGGCGAGGTGAAGACGAGCGGCTCGATCACCTGGCGGAGGATGGCGTCCCGAGCGGCGTCGTCGGGAGCGGCGCCGGCGGCGCGCAGTGTCGCGTCGAGGTCGAGCGTGTCGGGGCGCCATCGTGCATAGGCCGGCATGGCGGCCAGCAGCGCCTGGCGGGCAGCCGGCGCCAGCCGTCGACCAGCGAGCAGCTCGTCGAGCGTGCGCGCCGCTGTCCGGGCGATCGGCGACGTCGCGAGCAGCTGCCACGCGTCGGTCGCGGCTGCGGCGAGCCGATCGGACACCGGGCCCGTCATCACGCGAGTGAGCGAACGCACGACAGAACGTCCGACGAGCTGCGGGCGCGCGTAGAGCAGGGCGGCGAGCGCGCTCAGCGCGCGAACGGTGATCTCGTGTGCCTGCCGCCGCCGCAGATCGGATGCGACGACGTCGATCGCGGTCCGCGGGAGACGCTCCGGGGCCGTGAGCGCCAGGCACAGGATGTCAAACGAGGTGATGTCACGACGCGCGGCGGATCTGCGGTTCACGAGCTTGCGGGCGCGATGCCGGCGAGGCGCATCAACAGGTGGGCCGCCGCGGGACCGCGGAGTGCAGGCAACACGGTGTCGAAGCTCCGCGCCGCGACGACGTTGACCCCGAGCTCCGTCACGGGCGCGTAGGCATCGAGCCCGCCGACGGTGATGGAGAAGAGCCGGAAGCCGAGGGATTTCAGATGCGTCTCGAGCTCCTCCACGGAGCGACCGAACCGCTGGGCGTTTTCTCGCAGGAACTCCACGATTAGCACAACGTCCGCGTTCGCATCGAGCGTGCGCGCCGCGCCTTCCAGCACCTCGAGCTCGGCGCCCTCCACGTCGATCTTGACGAGATCCACTCGCCGGAGGTGTTTCGCCGCAACGTACGCGTCCAGCGTGGTCGCCTTCACGCGAACGCGCGGGCCGGGGCGAGCCGCGTCGCGAGGTCTGAAGGACGCGCCGCCGACGTTGTCGATCGATTCCAAGAACCTCGCGGCGACGTTCGTGCAGCGTGCCCGGCGAAGATTCCGCCTGAGGACGCGGTACAGCCCTGGATGGGGCTCGAAGCAGTGAACCTGTCCGCGTGACCCGACCCGTGTGCTCGCGAGCAACGCGTACTGCCCGATGTGCGCCCCGGCATCGATCACGGTCATGCCGGGCGCCAGCCACTCCTCGAGGAACCGAAACGTTCCCCACTCCCAGCATCCCTGCCGCAGGATCTCCCGGCCGATCATGTCGCGGCCGTCCACTTCGATCGGGAGACCATTCCGGAGCCGCGCGATGCGGCCCCGCCACGGAAACGCACGAGATGTCGGAAACATCGCTTGCTCGCGAGCCAGGGAACGCCACCATAGCGGCGAAGAGCGCGCGAACGCAAGTCGGCCGGGCGCTCGATCAGACGACCGGCGCTGGACTTGCCGCGGGAATGTCACGATAATCGGGCGCCGCGCCGGCGCGGCCGGGTGCGAGGAGCGCGACAAGGGGGACGACGCCATGACGAGACACGCAACGACCTGGAGACGAACGCTGCGATCCCGAGTGACCGGCGTCGCCGTGGTGGGCGTGCTGGTAGGCGCCATTGCCGTCGGCGCGCTCGCGCAGACCGGCGGCAAGAGCTCGATGATCGGCAAGCTCGAAGGTCCCGAAGTCGTCACCGATGCCGCGAAAGCGCCGAAGACGCTGAAGGAGGCGCCGCAGCTGGCGGCGCTGGTCAAGGCCGGCAAGCTTCCGCCAGTCGCCGAGCGCATCGGGCAGGACCCGCTCGTCATCAAGCCACTGAAGGAGATCGGCAAGTACGGCGGCACGTGGCGCGCCGGCTTCACGGGCCCGGCCGATTTCTGGAACGGCTTCCGCTGCTGCTCGGGGCCGGACCACTTGATGTTCTGGGACTACACCGGCGACAAGGCGGTGCCGAACCTCGCCCGCGGCCTCGAGATGCAGGACGGCGGACGCTCGTGGCTCGTTCGCCTGCGCCGCGGGATGAAGTGGAGCGACGGCAAGCCGTTCACGTCAGACGACTTCGTGTTCTGGTTCGAGGACATCTACCGGAACAAGGACCTCAACCCGACGCCGAGCGCGGCCATGGCCATCAACGGCAAGCAAGGCGTGATCGAGAAGGTCGATACCTACACGGTGCGGTTCAAGTTCGTGGAGCCCTACTACATGCTCCCCGACGTCCTGGCCGGCTCGACCGACCTCGCCGGCCAGTGGGGCGCCTACAAGAACATGGGCGGGTTCGCGCCCGCGCATTACCTGAAGCAGTTCCACCCGAGGTACGTGGGAGAGGCCGAGCTCGACAAGAAGGTGAAGGAGGCGAAGTTCGACTCCTGGGTTCGGATGTTCTCGGCCAAGAACGACTGGGCACTGAATCCTGAATTGCCGGTGCTCTCGGCGTGGAAGACTGTGACGCCGATCAACACGCCGACGTGGACGCTGGAGCGCAACCCCTACAGCGTCTTCGTGGACACCGCGGGCAACCAGCTGCCCTACATCGACAAG
>QHRT01000108.1 GCA_003220195.1 Candidatus Rokuibacteriota bacterium
GCTCCGGAGCCTCGCGCCCGGACATCCGGACTATCACGGGCACTACGGCGGCGA
Source organism: Candidatus Rokuibacteriota bacterium (assembly GCA_003220195.1). Lineage (GTDB taxonomy): Bacteria > Methylomirabilota > Methylomirabilia > Rokubacteriales > CSP1-6 > AR8. Next base: position 55 of record QHRT01000108.1, read on the forward strand.
CGCGGCCACTCGCGATGCCGGCTATCATCAGGGGCCGGCGTGGGGATGGCTCCTCGGCCCGTTCGCGCTCGCGCACTTCAAGGTCTACGGCGACGCGCGGCTGGCGCAGAGCTTCCTCTCGCCGCTCGAGCACCACCTCGCGGACGGCGGGATCGGGTCGATCGCGGAGATCTTCGACGGCGACGCGCCCCACCGGCCGGGCGGATGCATCGCGCAGGCGTGGAGCGTCGCGGAGACGCTGCGCGCGTGGCGCGAGCTGGAGGCGAGTTCATGAGACATCCGGTGTCGACCCCGAGGCGCGCCCCGGCTCCGCCGGGACGTGTCCGAGCGTTGGGGGTCTGGGGGCCATGTCAGGCGCGTCCGCGCGCCTCTCGAGGCCCCCAGAACGATTGATGGCAGCCAGCAGGACCCCGGTGAGAGTTCTGATCCTGGGCGGCGGCTTCGGCGGGGTCTACACGGCGGTTCATCTCGAGAAGCTGCTGAAGCGAGAGATCGCGGCGGGCGAAGTCGAGCTCTCCCTCGTGAGCCGCGAAGACTACATGGTGTTCCAGCCGATGCTGCCCGAGGTGATCTCCGGCAGCATCGGCATCGTCGAGACGATCACACCGATCCGCAGAATGTGTCCCAGGACGAGCCTCTACACGCGGGTGATCGAGAAGATCGACGTGGAGAAGAAGAGGGTCTGGGCCGGCGCCGGGTTCGGCGCGCGCGGGTGCGATCTCGGCTTCGACCACCTGGTCATCGCGCTCGGCAACGTGACCAGCTTCGCCGGCCAGCCCGGCCTCGCCGAGCATGCGCTCCCGTTCAAGTATCTCGGCGATGCGTTGAATCTCCGGAACCGCATCATCCACACGCTGGAGGAAGCCGACATCGAGACCGATCCGGCGATCCGGCGGGCGCTCTTGACCTTCGTCGTGGCCGGCGGAGGCTTTTCCGGTGTCGAGGCGGTGGCCGAGCTGAACGACTTCGTCAGCCGGGTCGCGAAGAATTTCCGGAGCCTCAAGCGCCAGGAGATGCGGGTCGTGCTCCTGCACGCTGGCGGACTCATTCTCCCCGAGCTACCCAAGTCGCTCGCCGAGTTCGCGCAGCGGCTCCTGGCGCGCCGCGGCGTCGAGCTGCGTCTGAACACGCGGCTCGCCGGCGCCACCGCGGAAGGGGCGCTCCTCGACAACGGTGAGCGGATCCCGACCCGCACGCTGGTGAGCACGGTGCCGTCGGCGCCGAACCCGCTCGTGACCACGCTGCCGTGCAAGATGGAGCGCGGGCGGATCGTCGTGAACGGTCATCTGGAAGTGCCGGACCGCCCGGGTGTGTGGGCGATCGGCGACTGCGCGTGGATTCGCGACGCCAAGACCGGCGAGCAATGTCCGCCGACGGCGCAGCACGCGATCCGCGAGGCGCGGTGCGCCGCCGAGAACATCGCCGCGTCGATCAGGGGCGGGACGAAGAAGACGTTCTCGTTCCAGGCGCTCGGCAAGCTGGGGTCGCTCGGCCACCGCTCGGCGGTCGCGGAGGTGCTCGGCGTCAAGGTCTCCGGCTTCCTCGCGTGGTTTCTCTGGCGGACGATCTACCTGATGAAGCTGCCGGGGCTCGACCGCAAGCTGCGCGTCGCGACCGACTGGACGCTCGATCTCATCCTGCCGCCCGACATCGTCCAGCTGAAGACGGAAAAATCGATCGGCATCCGTCGCGAGCACTTCGAGCCCGGCGAGATCATCGTGCGCGAGGGCGATCGCGGGGACTGGCTCTACATCATCGCCGACGGCGAGGTCGAGGTCGTCAGGCGCGTCGAGGATGGACATCAGATCCTGGGCTGCCTCGGCCGCGGCGAGTGCTTCGGCGAGATCGCCCTGATCTCGGACACGCCGCGCACGGCGACGGTGCGGAGCAAGACCGGCGTGAACGTGCTCGCCGTCGACCGCGACGCGTTCCACACGCTCTTCGCGAGCCTCCCGCCGCTGCGCGGCTTCTTCGAGCAGCTGATCGAGGAGCGCGTGGGAGGCGCGCCGACGCCCGGCGCAGATCGCTGAATCGCGCCGATCGTCCGAGACTTCCCGAGCGAAACCAGGACGGTGTATCGCTTCGGCGACGTTGACGTGATCTCCGCACGCCGCGTACGCTGAAGCTCGATGCGGCAGGCGGAGCGCACCCGGATACGACGCTGGACGCGCCGGGAGTACGAGCGGCTGATCGCCTACGACGTGCTCGGCGAAGACGAGCCTGTCGAACTGCTGGACGGGCTCCTGCTCGTGAAGGAGCCGCAGTATAGCCCCCACAGAACGGCCGTCGGGCTCGCCGCCGAAGCCCTCCGCGTGGCATTCGGCGCCGGGTGGTTCGTGCAGGTCCAGAGCCCGATCGCGCTCGATCGTCGATCGGAACCCGAGCCCGACGTCGCGGTCATCAGCGGTGCGCTGCGGGACTATACCCACGCGCATCCGGCGCGGCCCGCGCTCATCGTGGAGGTCGCGCTTTCCGGACTCCGGATCGCCCGCGGACGCAAGGCTCGGGCGTACGCGCGCGCGGGCCTTCCTGATTACTGGATCGTGAATCTCGTCGACCAGGTGCTCGAAGTCCATCGCCAGCCTGACCGGGTCGAGCGTCGGTACGCGTCAATCGAGACGCGGCAACTGGACGACGTCGTCACGCCGCTCGCCGTGCCTGACGCTCGTATCCGGGTCGCCGACCTGCTGCCGTAGGCCGAGCACCGCAGAACCGCTCGATCCGTCGCAGGCATGTCACTCCCGCTTTGCTGGAGCGTTGGCGACGAGACGACGCGCTCGGTCGTGCGGCAGGCGAACTCTTGGCTCTGGTTCACGGGCGCGACGTCATTGACGCCGCCCTCGTATTACTGGCCGCTGACGGCGATGAGATCGCGACGTCCGATCCGGATGATCTCGAGCCGCTCGCGCGCGCCTCCCGACGTCAGGTCGAACTGATCCGCGTTTGACGGTCGAACAGCCCGTCCCGCGAACGCCCGCCGCGCGCTCTTCGGCGTCCCGCAGCGGGCACGGTGGCCGTCATCCCTCGTACATCGGCCGGCGGTCGATCAGGCGGAGCCAGCCGCGCGCGATGCGATAGATGAGCCAGAGCCCGACCACGGCGAGCGGGAGCCACGCGATCAGCAGCCCGACTCCCAGCGTCAGGAGAACGAAGAGGAGACACAGCCCCACCCAGAGGAGCCCGAACCAGAACGTGCGGATCTGCCAGCGGAAGTGCGACTCGAGCCACGTCCCGCGCGCGTCGCTGCGCTTGACGTAGTTCAGGATGACGGCGATGAGCGAGGGCCAGCCGATCAGGAATGCCCCGACGACCGTGGCCGTGCCGACGATGCCGGTGAGCAGGCTGAACGCATGGAGTCCGTAGATGACGTGCGTCAGGACGACCAGGGAGCGCAGGGGCTCGGGCATTGGCTCCCGGTCAGTATGCCTGCCTTTTCGCCGGTCAGTGGACGGAGTCGCGCAGCTGCGCGGCGAGAAAGCTCCGGAGGCGCTGCTTCATCTCCGGTGGCATCGGCGCCTGGCTCACCTGCCCCGCGAGCTGATGGGACTTGCGGAACGTTCTCAGATACGCCACGCAGGGTGGGCAGTCGCGCAGGTGCTGCTCGAGGCTCGCGACCGCCGTGGCGTCGAGCGCCTCTTCCAGGTACTCGCTCAGGATGTCGATCACGTCCTTGCAGGTCATCCCGCCATCTCCTGTAACTGTTCAGACACCTCAGCCGTCACCGGAGATTCGCAGGGAGCCAGCTACGCGAGCCGCGACTTCACCGAGGCGACCGATTCACCGAGCGCGGACGCCGTCTCCTCGTTCGAGAGCTCCTCGACGTCGCGGAGCAGGAGGACCGTCCGGTAGGTGTCCGGCAGCCGATCGATCGCCTGCCGGACGCGTCTGCAGGTCTCGTCGGTGAGCGTCTGCACTTCCGGCGACGCCGACCAGTCGGCGAGGACGAACGCGCGATCGCCGTCGCGGTGGCCGTCCGGCTTGAACGTGGGCAGCACGTCCTCCAACGCGATTTCGACTTCACGGCGCTTGCCCCGACGCTTGTTGAGCGCGACGTTGGTCGTGATCCGGTAGATCCACGTGCCGAGGGTCGATCGTCCTTCGAACGTCTCGATGGCGGAGAAGAGCTTGAGGAAGACGTCCTGCACGACTTCCTCGGCGGCCATGGTGTCGCGCGTGATGCCGTGAGCCAGCCGATAGACCCGTCCCGCGTAGCGTTCCATCAGCGATTCGAACGCTGCCGCGTCGTGGTTCTGCAGTTGCTGGACCAGGGCCCGCTCGGTCTCGGCGACGGTGATCGTATCCATCAGCGTCATCCCTTGAGTTGCGCCGTCACGAACGCCGAACAGTTGACGAGGGGCACGTGACGGGTCTTGAGGTTCTGGAGAAGGTCGACGCCGTCGCGATCGACGAAGTCGACGCCCGCGAGGTCGAGCATCAGATCGTTCCCGGCGGCGAGCGCGCGATCACAGAGGCGGCGCAGCTCCTCGACCCACGGGCCGCCGACGTGGCCTTCCAATATCAGGATTACGGCTCTGTTTCGTGGCGCGGTCTCGATGATCTTCAGCATGATGTTGACTCGGGGCGGTGCAGGAGCAAGGACCGTGCAGATCCTGCTGGTGACGAAAAATCAAGGACTTCGGGCTGCGGAGGGCGCCGTCAAGGAGGCGCGCCACGACGGGTCGTGGGCGACCCCACGACGAATCGGCGGGAGACTACGAAGATTCGTGGGCCCGGCGCTTGAGCCCCAGTCGCTCGATACGGCTCCTGAGCGTGTTCGGATGGAGAGCGAGCAACGCCGCGGCGCCTTTCGGTCCCTCGATCACGCCGCCGCTCTGCTCGAGCGCGGCGAGGATCTCGGCGCGCTCTGTTTCTTCGAGGACGCTGCGGAGGTTGCGCGCAGACGCTGGCGATTGCGCGGCTGGAGGATTCTGCGCTGGCGTTACGGGGCTCGTGGCCGGCTCGACCAACAGCGTCGGTAACATCTCCGGACCGAGCTCGAGCACCGGCCCGCGAGACAGGATCACGGCCCGCTCGATGACGTTCTGAAGCTCGCGGATGTTCCCCGGCCACGGGTAGTGGAGCAGGCGGTCGAGAGTCGCAGGCGACATCGTTTCCACGCTCTTGCCGAACTTCCGCGCGAAGCGCGTCAGGAAGAACATCGCCAGCTGAGGCACGTCGGAGAGGCGCTCGCGCAAGGCGGGCACCTCGATCGGAAATACGTTCAGGCGATAGAAGAGGTCGGCGCGGAAGCGTCCGGCGCGAACGGCCTCGTCCAGGTTGCGGTTCGTGGCGGCGATGACGCGCACGTCGACGCGGATGGTCGCGTTGCTCCCGACCGCCTCGAATTCACGCTCTTGCAGAATTCGCAGCAGCTTGACCTGCGTGTCGAGCGGTAGCTCGCCCACCTCGTCGAGAAAGATCGTGCCGCCGTCCGCGACCTGGAAGCGGCCGATGCGCCGCTCGAGCGCGCCGGTGAACGCGCCCTTCACGTGACCGAACAGCTCGCTCTCGACGAGCCCGGCGGAGATCGCGCTGCAGTTCACCTTCACGAGCGGCCGATCCTTCCGCGCGCTGTGATCGTGGAGCGCCCGCGCGACGAGCTCCTTGCCGGTGCCGGTCTCGCCGGTGACCAGCACCGTGGAGTCCGTCGAAGCCACCTGCTCGACTTTCCGGAGCGCGGCGAGCAACGCCGGGCTCGAGCCGACCATCTCGACGAAGTTGTGCTCGCGGCGGATCTCTTCTTGCAAGTACACGTTCTCGCCCTGGAGCCGGGCCTCGAGCGCCGCGATCGCCTCGTACGCCTGCATGTTCTCGATAGCCAGCGCCACCTGGTTCGCCACATCCTGGAGGAACGCCGCGTCCGAGGCGCTGTAACGCTCCGGCGTCGTGCTCGCGACCGCGAGCGCGCCGAGGCTGCGCCCGCGCACGATCATCGGGACCATCACGTACGACCGCACGCCATCGTGATAGGCGCGCTCCTCCATCGGGTACGCTCGCTCGCGCTCCAGGTCCTGGCGGAGCAGCGGCTGCTGGTGCCTGAACACCCACCCGACGTGGCTGTCCGTCGGCGCCATCTCGAGACCGACGGCGAAGTACTGCGATGGCAGCGACGACTCCAGCACGAACAGCCGCAGCACGTCGTGACGCGGGTCGTGCAGGAAGAGAGCGCACCGTTCGAAGGGCAGGACGCGGCGCACGGCCTCGGCCACCGCCCGGAACAGCGCGTCCCGTCGGAGGTTCGAGATGATCGTGTTGTTGATCTCGAGGAGCGTGCGATACCGCGCGGCGGCCGTGGTCGCGAGGTCCTCGCCCGTCATGGAATCGGCGCCGCGGGAAACCGCCGGCCGCCGTGGAGACGGTGGAGCGCGATGGCCCCGGCCGTCGCCACGTTGAGCGAGTCGACACCGGGCGCCATCGGGATGCGCAGGGCGAGATCGATCGCGGCGCGCGTCTCGGCGGTGAGTCCCGCGCCCTCGGCGCCCAGGACGAGAGCGCTCCGGCCGGGTGAGATGTCGAGGTTGTCGACGTCGATCGCCGACTCTTCGGGCGTGAGACCGATCAGACGGTAGCCGGCCTGGCGGATGCGTGCGAGGCCGGCCCACCAGTCGTCCAGACGAGCGAACGGAACGGTGAGCGTCGCGGCCGACGACGTCCGGATGGCCTTCCGGTAGAGCGGGTCCGCGCAGCGCGACGACAGCAGCGCCGCGTCGGCGCCGAACGCCAGCGCGTTGCGAAACACGGCGCCGACGTTGTCGGGATCCGTCAGGTCCTCCAGCAGCACCAGGGTCCGCGCGCCCGGCGGCGCGAGCAGCGACCCGGCGTCGACGTCGGGCCCGCGTTCGGCGACGGCGAGACAGCCGCGGTGGAAGTCGTAGCCCACGACCCGGCGCACGACAGGGGACGGCGCCACGAAGAGCCGCGGCGGATCGTCGAGATGGTCCAGCACATCGCGGAGACTCTCGAGCGCGGACTCCGTCAGCAAGAGTGAGCGGACCCGGAACCGTCGCGTCTCCACGAGCCGACGCACGACGAACCGGCCTTCGGCGATGAAGACGTCCCGGGCGCGGTGTCGCTCGCGGTCTTTGAGATCGCGGTAGTCCGACAGCCGCGGATCGCCGAGATCGTCGACTCGTTCCACGTCGGGACGAACCCGCTCACGCGAGCTCGTCGAGCGTGAGCCGGAAGCTCGCGACGAACGTCTCGACGAAGTAGCGGACCTCGGGAAGGTCGATCGCCTCCACGCTCGCGCGCAGCGTCTTCTCGGCTTTCGAGAATTCTTGATTCCCGGCCGCCAGCTCCTCGAGGCACTTCACGTACGCGGCGAGCTTGTCGGCGGCTTTCACCAGCTGGCGGTGATCGGCGTCCGCCTCGTTCGCGACGAACAGCGACGCGAAGTCGGGCCGGAGGGCGTCCGGCACCATTCCGAGCAGCTGCTCGGCGGCGACGCCTTCCAGCTCGTGATACACCCGCCGGATCTCGGGGTTGACATACTTCACCGGCGCCGGCATATCGCCGGTCAGCACCTCGCTCGCGTCGTGGTAGAGCGCCAGCACCGCGGCCCTTTCCGGGTTCACGCGCCCGTCATAGAGCCGGTTGCGGATCACGGCGAGCGCGTGCGCGATCATGGCGACGCGGAGACTGTGCTCCTCGACGTTCTCCGGGTAGTTCGTGTGCATCAATCCCCACCGGCGGATGAACTTCATGCGCCCGAGGTACGCGAAGAGATGGCTCATGGTCGTGACACGGATTTGACGTCGGCGCCGGCCGCCTGTCAATTGGAGCCCCGGGGAACACTGGTATTCTTGCGCGGGGCACCGTGCGCGAAAGGAGACGAGAGAGCGAATGGCGAACGCACCGACGATCGGGGTCATCGGGCTGGGATTCGGTCGCGCGCACATCCCCGCGTTCCAGGCGAACGGCTGTCAGGTCGTGGCCGTCTGTCAGCGCGACGAGGCGAGCGCGCGGAAGATCGCCGACCGGTACGGTGTGCCGTATGTCTTCACGCGGTGGGAAGATCTGCTCGACCGGGCGAAGCCCGACATCGTCGCGATCGCCACTCCGCCCTCGCTTCACCACGCGATCGCGCGCCGCGCGTTCGCCAACGGCGCGCACGTGCTCTGTGAAAAGCCGCTCGCGATGGACCGTCGCGAAGGAGAGCAGATGGCGGAGGCGGCCAGTCGAGCGCGCCGGATCGCCATGACCAACTTCAACTGGCGATTCACCCCGGCGATGCAGCGACTCCACCGCATGCTGGAGGATGGAGCGGCCGGGCGCGTGCTCCACGCCAGCGTGCGCTGGTTCGGCGGGCGCTGGGCCGACGAGAGCGCGGCGCCGACGTGGCGCATGGACCGCGCACAGGCCGGCGTCGGCGCGCTGGGCGACGTCGGCGTTCACGAGATCGACCTCGTGCGCTGGAACCTCGGTGAGATCCGTCGTGTGCTCGCTCACACGGCCGTGGCGTATCCGTCGCGCGGCGTGCCGGGCGGCGGGAAGGTCGCGGACACGGACGACGTCGCGACGATCGTCGCCGAGCTCGCGTCCGGCGCCGTCGTCACGATTCAGGCGAGCCGCGTGACGCGCGGCGCGAACGACCATACGTTCGAGGTCTACGGGTCGCACGGCGCGCTGCTCTATCGGCTCGATCGCGATCGTCCGGCCTGGTGGAACGCCGAGCTGCGGGCGGCCACCGGAATGGCGGCGGCCGAGCCCGTCGACGTGCCGGGCGTCGAGCCGGGCACGACGGACGGGATGGAGATCATCGGCAAGACGATGATCGGCCCGCTCGTCGCGCGGCTGCTCACGGCGATCCGCACGGGCGAGACACCGTCGCCGTCGCTCACGGACGGCGCGCGCGTGCAGGCCGTGCTCGACGCGGTGCTCGAGTCGGCGGCGCGCGGAGCCTGGGTCACGGTCCCCGGAGTCGCGGCGTGAGCGACGTCGTCGTCGACATCGAAGCGTCGTCGGTTGCCGTCGTCGCGCTCGATCGGCCGCATCGCCGGAATGCGGTGACGCTCGAAATGTGGCGAGAGCTCGCCGCGCTGTTCGGTCGTCTCGGCGACGATCCGGACGTGCGCGCCGTCGTGCTGACCGGCCGGGGCGAGCACTTCTGTGCCGGCGCCGATATCGGCGAGTTCGGCGCCGCGCGCCGCGACGCGAGCGACGCCGCGGGTTACGAGCGCGACGTCGATCGCTGCACCGAGTCCCTGATGACGCTGCCCAAGCCGACCATCGCCGCCGTCACGGGCTACTGTCTCGGCGGCGGCTGTGCGCTCGCCATGGCCTGCGATTTCCGGGTCGCGCATCGGTCCGCGAGGTTCGGCATCCCGGCCGCGCGGCTCGGCACGGTGTACGGCGTGCTGGACTCGCGCAACCTCGTCAACCTGGTCGGCCTGCCGCGCGCCAAGGAGATTCTCTTCGGCGGCCGCCAGTTCGACGCGGCCGAAGCTCTCGCGATCGGATTCGTCGACCGGGTGGTCGCCGAGCCGGCGCTCGACGAAGCGCGGCAGTTCAGCGCGCGGCTCGCGGAGAGCGCCCCGCTCTCCATCGCCGCCGCGAAGCTGATCCTGAACGCGGTCGCGACCGGGGACGCCGAGCTGAGGGCGGACCTGATCCGGGCGGCAATGGATCGGGCCGGCGACAGCAAGGACTATCAGGAAGGCGTGCGCGCATTTCTCGAGAAGCGTCGCCCCGTCTTCCGCGGCGAGTAGGGACCGCGCACCGTTCCATGCTGTGGCTCGGGATCGACGTCGGCGGGACGTTCACCGACCTGGTGCTCTACGACGAGGCGACCGGCGACGTCCGCCTCGAGAAGACGCCGTCGACGCCCCACGATCACTCCGAGGGAATGCTGCAGGGGATCCGGCGCCTTGCGCTCGATCTCGCGCGCATCGGCAAGCTCGCCCACGGCACGACGATCGCGACGAACACGGTGCTCGAGCGGAACGGGGCGGCGACGGCCGTGCTGGTGACGCGCGGATTCCGGGACGTGCTGGAGGTCGGGCGCGGCAACCGCGTCGTCCTCTACAACGTCAAGGCCACGCGGCCCCCCTCCCTCGTGCCGCGTTCGCGCTGTCTCGAGGTCGACGAGCGGACGCTCTTCGACGGCACCGTCTTGCGCGAAGTCCAGAAGGCCGAGGTCGAGACACTGATCGACGCGCTCACGGAAGCCGGGATCGAGGCCGTCGCGGTCTGCTATCTCCACTCGTACGCGAACGATCTGAACGAGCGGCAGACGAAGGAGTGGCTCCTGAAGAGCGCGCCGACGATGTTCGTCTCGACGTCCTCGGAGGTCCTGCCCGAGTACCGCGAGTACGAGCGCTTCGCCACCACGGTGCTGAACGCCTACGTCGCGCCTCGCGTGCGCCGCTACCTCGGGTCGCTCGCGACGAAGCTCGCCGCGGGCGGCCTCGGCACACCGGTCACGATCATGACGTCCAACGGCGGGACGATGCCGGTCGACAAGATCGTCGAGATGCCCGTGCACTCGATGCTGTCCGGGCCGGCGGCCGGCGTCATCGGCGCCGTTCACGTCGCGAGCGCCGCGGGCTATCGTGATCTCGTCACGTACGACATGGGCGGGACGAGCACCGACGTGTGCCTGGTGCGCGATGGCGAGCTGTCGATGACGTCCGATGGACGCATCGGGCCGCTCCCGAACAAGGTGCTCCAGATCGAGATCAACTCGATCGGCGCCGGAGGGGGCTCGATCGCGTGGCTCGGCGGCGGCGCGTTCCTGAGCGTGGGGCCGCAGTCGGCGGCGGCGCAGCCCGGGCCCGCGTGCTACGGGCGAGGCGGCGTCGAGCCGACCGTCACCGACGCGAACGTCGTGCTCGGCCGGCTGGGAACGTCGTCGCCGCTCGGCGGTGAGATCCGGCTCGACGGCGGGCGGGCGCGCGGCGCGGTCGAACGAATCGGTTCCGACCTCGGCGTGGAGCTCGTGCCGATGGCCGAGGGCATCGTGAAGCTCGCGGTCGCGCGCATGACGGGCGCGATCAAGGAGATCTCGGTGATGCGCGGCCTCGATCCGCGTGACTTCGTGCTGTTCGCGTACGGCGGCGCGGGCCCGATGCACGCGGCGTTCATCGCGGCCGAGCTCGGGATGCCGCGCGTCGTCGTGCCGCCGCTGCCCGGCAATTTCTCGGCATTCGGGCTCCTGACGGCGGACGTTCGGCACGACTACGTGCGGACCCGGCTCACGGGGACGCGCGAGGCGGAGCTCGGGGACGTGCGCGCCATCGTCGAGGGCCTTCTCGACGAGGCGCGCCGCCGGCTTGCCGACGACGGGTTCGCCGACACCGCGATGAGGTTCGACGCGCGGCTCGAGATGCGCTACGTCGGCCAGGCGTTCGAGCTTTCGGTGCCGTTCGATCGGAATCTGGCGTCGATGGACGACCTGGAACGCGCGTTCTACGCGGCGCACGAGCGACGCTACGCGCACGCGGTGCCGGATCCGGTGGAGATCGTGAGCTTCCGGGTCTCGGGCTATGGCCTGGTCCAGAAACCCGCCTTGCCTCGTCCTCTCGAGGGATCAGTGGAAGCGGCCAGAACCGGCGAGCGCCCGGTGGCATTTGACGGAATGTTTCACACGACACCGCTCTTCGATCGCGTTCGCCTCGGCGCGACTGCCGCGATCGTCGGTCCGGCTGTGATCGAGGAATCGGGCGCCACGACGATCGTCCCTCCGGACTGGCGTGTGACTGTGGATGATTTCGCCAACCTCATGTTGAGCCGATGAGCTCCGCGTTCGAATTGGACCCGATCACGCTCGAGGTCGTCACCGCAGGGCTGATCTCGATCGTGCGGGAGATGCGCGCGACGGTCTTCCACACCGCGCGGTCGGTCGCGATCTACGAGGCGAAGGACTTCTCGTGCGGGCTCTTCGATGCGACGTCGGAGGTCATCGCGCAATCGGAAGACATCGGCGCGCACGTGGTACCGCTGCCGTGGTCGGTGCAGTCGGCCATGGCCGAGTTCGCGGGAGACCTCGCCGCGGGCGACGTCATCCTCCTGAACGACCCGTATCGCGGCGGCACGCATCTGAACGACGTGACGCTGATCTATCCCGTCTTCGAAGACGGTCGCCTCATCCTCTTTCCGGCTGTCCGCGAGCACTGGGCGGACGTCGGCGGCATGACGCCGGGGAGTCTCTCGGGACGCGCCACCGAGATCTACCAGGAGGGCGTGCGCATCCCGCCGATCAAGATCGTGGAGCGGGGGCGCGTGAACGCGGCCGCCATGACGCTGATCCTCGCCAACATGCGCGTGCCCGACGAGCGCCAGGGAGATTTTCACGCCGGCCTCGCGGCGTGCAAGACGGCGGAGCGCCGCATCCGCGAGGTCGTCGCGCGCTACGGGCTCCCGGTGCTGCTCGCCGCGATTCGCCAGAATCTCGACCGGTCCGAGGCCAGGATGCGCGAGAAGATCGCGCGGCTGCCGGACGGCGCGTACGTCTTCGAGGACTACCTCGAGACCTTCGAGGACGGCCGCTTCGAGCCGCTCTTGCTGCCGCTCACGCTGACGATCACCGGAGATCAGCTCGTCGCCGACTTCACCGGCGCCTCGCCGCAAGTCCCGGTGCCCGTGAACTCGACGCTGGCCGTCACCGCGGCATCGGTCTTCATCGCGCTGAAGTCGGTGCTGGATCCGGACGCGCCGCTGAATCACGGGTCGTTTCGTCCGATTCGCGTGATCGCGCCGGAAGGCACGATCGTCAACGTGAAGCCGCCGGCGCCCGCGGGATCGCACGGCGAGATCCGCAAGCGCGTCATCGCGGTGATGACCGGCGCGCTCTCGCAGGTGGCGCCCGACCTGATCGCCGGGGATCTCTTCCGCACGTCGTTTCACAACCTGGTCGGCGGCATCCATCCGCGCACCGGCCGGCAGTACGTCCACTACGAATGGGCGTCCGGCGGCAACGGCGGCTTCGCGGAGGACGACGGCCCGAGCGCGATGGCGTCGATCGACTGGGGGGATCTCAATACGGTACAGCCGACCGAAGTGCTGGAGAGCCGGTTCCCGCTGCGCATCGAGTCGTCGGCGCTCGCGACGAACTCCGCGGGCGACGGCCGCCACCGCGGCGGGCTCGCGATGCGGCGCGAGCTGCGCCTCTGCGGGCCCGAAGCGAGCTACTCGGTGCTGGCCGACGGCGCGGTGCTGCCGGCCTTCGGCATCCTGGGCGCATGGTCCGGCGTGCCGGTGGGCTCGCACGTCGTGCGCCAGCGACGTGAGGTACGATTCACGACGCCCGGGAAGGTGAGCGGCTTTCGGATGATCGAAGGCGACGTGCTCGTGCTGCAGTCGGCCGGTGGCGGCGGCTACGGCGACCCGCTCGAGCGTGATCCCGAGCGGGTCCTCGGAGACGTGCGCGAGGGCTACGTCTCGGGGGAGCGCGCCCGCGAGCGGTACGGTGTCGTGGTCGGCGACGATCTCACCGTCGATCGGTCAGCGACGGGAGCCCTGCGTGCCGAGCTCGCCGCCGCACGGTTCACGCTCGAGATCGTCTCCGTGAACGAGCCGCTCTATCGCGCAGGCGCCGTGAGCCGACGCCGGGTCTGCCCGATGAACCCGGCCGACGCGCGCCGGAACGGGTTCCGCGCGCGCGATCTCGTGGAGCTGGTCGCGCCGCGCGCGGCGCCGCTCCGCGCCTGGGTCGTGGTGGATCGTAAAATTCGACCGGGAAGTGTCCCGCTCGATCCGATCGGGCAACGCGTGCTCGGCCTCGGGCCCGGCGCGCGACTGCACGTGAGGCTCATGGCGGACACTCGTGAGGGGAATCGATGGCGAAGGTGAAAACGAGGGGGCGTGAACGGCCTGCCGTCGAGACGGCGCCGCCGCAATTCGACTGGCTACTGATCGCGTGCGCGGTCGCCGGATTCGTCGTGTCCGGGTATCTGACGGTCACCAAGCTGACGGGCGGCCACGCGGCGTTCTGCACGACCGGGACGAGCTGCGACATCATCCAGTCGAGCCGCTACGCGATGTTCCTCGGCGTCCCCACCGCGGTATGGGGTGCCGCGCTCTACGCCGTCGTGCTCGGGCTCGTGCTCTCCGGTCTCTCGCTACAGCGCTGGACGATCGTCTTCGCGCTCGCCAGTGCGGCCGTCGCGTTCTCGGCGTACATGACCTACCTCGCGCTCGCCGTTCTCCACGCGGCGTGTCCGTGGTGCCTGCTGGACGCGGTGATCGCCGTCGCGCTGCTCGCGGTCACGATCTGGCATCGCCCGGGCGCCCGAGGGCGGCGAGCGCCGAGCCGGCCGGTTCGGATGGCGGCGATCGGGATCGCGAGCGCGGTCGTGATCATCGTGTTCGGCGCGGGCGTGTTCGTCGCGGGCTCGCCGACGTCCGGCTTGCGCTACCAGGAAGACCTCGCTCGCCATCTCGCGAGCACGGGGGCGATCTTCTACGGCGCGTTCTGGTGACCCGTCTGCGGAGAGCAAAAGGCCCGGTTCGGGTCCGCGGCGAAGTACCTCCCATATGTCGAATGCGATCCGAAGAGCCCGCTCGGCGAGCAGGCGCGCTGCCAGGCCGCCTCGGTACGTGCCTACCCGACGTGGATCATCAACGGCCAGCGTTACGAGGGCCTGAGGTCGCTCGACGACCTGGCGCGCGCGTCGGCCTTCACGCCGTCGGGGTCGTGACGATCAGGGCGACGCGACCCCGTCGCGGGAGGCGGTCTTCGCCTCGAGCTTCTTGATCAACTCGTCGTACGACGCGGAGCGGATGATCTTGTTGAACTGGGACCGGTAGCTCGACACCAGGCTCATGCCCGCGATCTTCACGTCGTAGGCGCGCCAGCGATCGCCGGCGGTCCGGACCATCAGGAAATCGATCGCCGTGCTGTCGCCGTCTTTCGCGACCACGTTGACCTTGACGGTCGCCTCGTCCGCCTGGATGGCCTGGTCGCCAACGACCAGGCGCTGATTGCCGAACTGGTCCACCCGGCGCAGGTACGCGTGGTCCACCAGGTCCACGAAGGCGTGAACGAATCGGTCCTGCTCGTCGGGCGTCCGCGCGGTCCAGTGAGTCCCGAGCACGCGCCTCGCCGTCTCCGTGAAGTCGAACGTCTCGACGGCGATCTGGCGCAGTGCGGCGCGGCGTTCACTGTCGTGACCGGCGCCCTGGAGCGCCGGATCGTTCAGCAGCTTGAACGCTCCCTCGATCTGTTCGGAGAGCTGCGCGGCTGGTCCGCTGAAGCTGGCGGCGATACCGACTGCGCCGAGTACGAGACTCAGGCACAGGGCGGGGATGTGTCGGTAAGGGTGCATGTCGAGGACCTCCACCGGGGCAAAGCTGCAAGCGAAGTGCCGCACCTGATGTCCAGGCCGTTCCTCGCTCTGATCACCGGGACGCAGCGCAGAAAGTTGCCGAGAAGTGACACACTGCCGGAGCCGTCAGCGAGCCGTCTTGCCGGCGAGGATGACGAGGCTGTTCGAGACGCGCTGCGCGAGCGGGGCGACCGCGAAGCGGCGATCGATCGCCCGCAGACGACGGTAGAGCATCGCGGTCATCCGGCCGAGCCGGGGGCGGTGGAGGATCGTCGACGGGATCACGTTCGTCGCCCAGTGGATTCCCCAGCGACGCAGGGGGACGAGGCCGGTGGCGGCGAGCATCTCGCCGAGCTCGGTCGTCGTGAAGAGCCGGAGCGGCGCGCCCTCGTAGTCGATGGCGAGGCCTTCCCGCAAAGGCCGCGCGATCTGACGCCACGCGCTACGAGGCGTGACGCCATACCCGAGCGAATCCCGCGTGACGCTCGAGACGAGCGCCCAGCCGAGGTCCAGGCTCCACTTGTGCTCGCATTCGAGCAGCAGCGCGCCGCCCGGTCGAAGGACGCGGGCCAGCTCGGCGACCGCCCGGGTCGGCTTCCCGGTGAAGCTGAGCGTGCTGCCACAGCAGACGACCGCGTCGAAGCTCTCGTCGGCGTAGGGAAGAGATTCCAGATTTCCACGCGCGAGCCAGGAGCGCGAGAGCGTTCGCGCGGCGATCCTCAGCACGCCGGCGGAAATGTCGACACCGTGACTCTCGTAGCCGAGCTTCTCGAGCGCGGCGGTCTGGAATCCGGTGCCGCAGCCGGCGTCGAGCGCTCGACGTCCCCGATCGGCCGGCGGGATTTCCGCGCGCAGGATCTCGTGGAGCACCGCGTAGAGATGCTCGTACCACGGCTCCAGCTCGTGATACGTCCCGGCCATCCGGTCGAACACGCGCGCGACGTCGTCGCTCATCCGCGAGAGCCGGGCGGCAGGTTCCCCGGCGCCCGACGAACGTTTAAGGTATCGGGGCCCACGATATCCCGGGACTCCGGCGAACGAGGTGAAGATGGCTGACGGATTCGAGCGGGAGGTGGAGGGTCCTGGCGTGCCGGGCCCCGTGAGGGCGGCGTTCCACCTCGTTCCGGACGGCGCCCATGACGGACACGGCTCCGTCCGCCGCATTCTCCCGCAGATGCAGTCGTCGGCGTTCCAGGGCCGCAAGCTCGGGGAAGCGTTCGACGCGTCGAAACGCATGATCGACGGATCGAGCCTGATCTGCGCGGGGCTTGCCGGATCGATGGCGAGCGCAGGTCTCGCGCCGCTCGTCACCTGGCTCGTCGAGCGCGGCTACGTGGATCTCGTCGTCTCGACCTCCGCGAACGTCACCGAGGATCTTCTGGAGCAACGCGGGGTCCCGTTCTACCGCGTCGACCCGGACCACGTCGACGACGTGACGCTGTGGCAACGGGGCTTCTACCGGTTCTACGACCACGTCGTCAGCGCCCTCGAGTACGACCGGATGGAGGATTTCACCGCGCGGTTCTTCGAGCACCTGGCCGCGACCTGGCCCCGCCCGGTGATCTCCGGCGTGCGGTTCATGCGGGAATTCGGCCGGTGGCTCGAGGCGCAGGGGCTCGCCGCGTCGATCGCCGCCACGTGCGCCCGTCACGGCGTGCCCCTCTTCGTTCCCGCGGCGCCCGACGGCCCGCTGGCGGAAGGGTACCGGACCGCCACGCGCAAGGGGCCCTCCGTCGACTTCTTCCGGGATTACGAGATCGCGCTCCGCATCATGGACCGCTACATGACACCTGACCGTGGAACGTCGGCGATCTTCCTCGGCGGTGGTGTGCCGAAGGACTTTATCCAGATCACCGCGACCAGCGTCTGCGCGATCCGCGGCAGCGGCAACGCGAGCCCGCACGTCTCGGCCATCCAGATCACGACGGACAACACGGTCTTCGGCGGGCTGGGCGGCGCCGGGGTGGCGACCGAGGCGATCTCGTGGGGCAAGGAGTCCCCGGCGGGCGCGAACGTCATGGTGTTCACGGACCTGACCATTGCGCTCCCGCTCCTCTGCCAGGGACTGCTCGAGCACTACGGACCGGCACACGTGAGACGTGTGCGCCGGACGATCGTCGCGGACATCGAGGCGCTCGGCGCGGATTGACCGTGTCGCGTCGCGCTTCGACGTGACGCTCGTGTCCGACGATTCCGTTATCAAGCGTCATTCGGCCAACGTGTCGGGCCGGCACGCCAGATCAAGAAACGTTACCTTGCGCATTCTTACAAGCGAAGGGAAACATCCGGGAGCGTGGCGCGAGCTTTGCTCACGCTCCCAGCATGATATTCGGCTTTCGCGGCACAGTGTCGCGGCGCACGGACGGCGGAGAAACCGAATGGCAATAAGGATCTTGCTGGTCGACGACAACAATGACGTGGCCGTGATGCTGGCCGATCTGCTCGGTCAGCACGGCTTCGACGTCGACATCGCCAGGGATGGCCTGACCGCGCTCGAGCGGCTCCAGATCGAGCCGTTCGATCTGATCGTGTCCGACGTGCGGATGCCGCGGCTCGACGGGATCGGGCTTTATCGCGAGCTCGTGCGGCGCCATTCTTCGTATGCGACCCGCCTGATCCTCATCACCGGCAGCTACGACGCCATTCCCCCGCAGATGCGCGTGCCGGTCATCTACAAGCCCTTCGAGTTTACCGATCTCGCGCGCGTAATCGAGTTGAAGCTCCTCGCCGCCGCCGTGTAAGGCGCGGCGCCTCGCGACCGGCCTGCGCCTGCCGCGGCCTCACCGGAACCACTGCCTCAGCTCGATGTGGTAGCCATTCGGGTCCCGGATTTCCGCCCGCGCATACGTCTCCCGGACTCTCGGTCCCCAGACGACGTCGATCCCCTTCGTTTTTAGATACTGGACGGCTTTCTGCATGTCCTCGACCTCGAGTGCCATCATGCGGTACCCGAGGTGCTCTTTCTGGGGAGCCGGTTCGACGGACGCGCCGTCGTACGAGATCAGCTCGACGACCGTCCCGCCGAGATCGAGGTAGGTCAGGTCGATCGGTACGCCGAGCCCCGACTGCTCGATCCGGTCGCGCATCGTGATCCTGAATCCCAATACCCCGGTGTAGAACTCGATCGTGCGATCCGGCTGGTCCGTCACGATCTCCACGTGGTCGATCCGCTTGAACATCACGGTCTCCTCGAAAGCGCGCGCCACAGGCGCGCTCGGGTCAGCGGCATTTCCGTGATCGACACCCCGAGGCCGCGAAGAGCGTCGGCGACGGCATTCGCGATCGCGGCCGGCGCCGGCAGCGCGCCGCCCTCGCCCGCGCCTTTGACGCCGAGCGGGTTGAGTGGTGACGGTGTCACGACGTGCTGCACGTCGAGCGACGGGACGTCGTCGGCCCGCGGGAGCGCGTACTCCATCAGGGTCCCCGTCGTCAGCTGACCGGTCTCGTCGTACACGATCTCCTCGAAGAGCGCGTTGCCGATGCCGTGCGCGACGCCGCCGTGGACCTGTCCTTCCACGATCATCGGATTGATCATGGCGCCGCAGTCGTCCACCGCGACGTACCGGAGCAGGCGGACGACACCGGTGTCGCGATCGACCTCTACCACCGCGGCGTGGGCGCCGCTCGAGTACGTCGATTGCGGCACGTTGATGGATGCCGCGGCCTCGAGCCCGGGGCCGAGACCGGACGGCAGCACGAACCCGGGACGCGGCGTCGACGCGATCACCGCGAGCTGCGTCAGCGTCACGGCGCGGTTCGGCACGCCGCGCACCGAAACGCGTCCGTCCTCCACGACCAGGTCGTCGACCGCGGCTTCGAGATGCGAGGCGGCCAGCGCCAGCGCCTTCGTCCGGACCTCGCCGGCGGCGTGCGCCGCCGACGTTCCGGCCAGAACGGCCACGCGGCTCGCGAACGCGCCGAGCCCGGACGGGAGCCCGTCCGTGTCGCCGGGCACCACGGTCACGCGCTCCATCGGCACCGAGAGTCCGTCGGCGACGATCTGCGCCAGCGTGGTCTCGTGGGACTGCCCCTGGCTTGACGAGCCCGAGAACACGAAGACCTGCCCGCTGCGATCGACGCGGACGCGGATCGACTCGTACGGTCCGAGCCCCGTGTCCTCGACGAAGAGCGCGAGACCGATCCCGATCGCACGCCCCTCGCCGCGTGCCCGTCGCTGCTCCTCGGCGAATTGCTCCCAGCCGACCGCGTCGACGGCCCGGCGCAGGCACTCGGGATAGTTGCCGCTGTCGTACCGGCGCGGCCCGCCGTCGCGTGACACGAGTCCCAGGTCGTACGGGAACTCGTGGGGCTGGATCAGGTTCTTCTCGCGAATCGTGACGCGATCGATGCCGAGGCGTTCCGCCGCGAGGTCGAGCAGCCGCTCCATCACGAACACCGCCTGCGGTCGTCCGGCGCCGCGCACCGGCGTCACGGGGACGCGGTTCGTGTAGATCGCGGTCAGCGTGACCTCGTAATTGCGGACGCGATACGGCCCGGGCACGCTGACGGACGTGATGAGGGGCACGATGATGCCCCACGACACGAACGCGCCGCAGTCGTGGACGAACTCGTCGCGCAGCGCGACGATCGTGCCGTCGCGCGTGAGCCCGAACTCGACGTCGTGCCACTGGTCGCGCTCCTGCGTCACGGCGAGGAGGTGCTCGCGGCGCGTCTCGATGAATCGCACCGGGCGGCCGAGCGTGCGCGCGAGCACGGGAATCAGCACGTCTTCCGAGTAGACGATCGCCTTCGGGCCGAAGCCGCCGCCGATGTCCTGCGTGACGACGCGGATCGCGTGCTCGGGAAGTCCGAGGTAGCGCGTGAGGAGGCGTCGAGGTCGCCGTCCCAGCGCGCGAGGATGCCGCGCGTCTCCATCGCCATGCCCGCGCCGCGGTGGAGGTGGAACCGTTCGCGCAAGACCAGGTCGGCGCGCGCGAGCGCACTCCTCGCATCGCCGACCGTCTGGGTGAAGCGCGACGCGATGTTGCCTTCCGGATGCACGCGCGGCGCGTCCGGTCGAAGAGCTTCTTCGATCGTCGCGGCGACCGGCAGTGGATCGTACTCGACCCGGATCGCGTCGAGCGCGTCCTCGGCCTCGGCCGCGGTCTCCGCGACGACGACCGCGACCGGCTGGCCGGGATACGACACGATCTCTTGCGGCAAGACCTCGGGACACGCCGCGTTGGTGAGGCTCGGGTGCGGAACCGGCACCGGGAAGCGCTCGAGATGCCGGACGTCGCGCGGCACGACGACGTGCACGACGCCGGGACGTCGGCGCGCCTCGTCCGCGTCGATCCGGACGATTCGCGCGTGGGCATGCGGGCTGCGGAGCACTGCGACGTGCAGCATGCCCGGCAATGAGACGTCGGCCACGTACCGGCCGCGGCCGCTCACCAGCCGCGTGTCCTCGCGCCGCCGCACCTTGGCGCCGAAGAATCGCTGGGTCATTCGTACTGGGGGCCCCGCGAGGCGCGCGGACGCGCCCGTAATGGCCCCCAAGCTCCCAGCGTTCGGACACGCCACGGCGGAGCCGTGGCGCGCCTCGGGCTGGACGCGAGATCGTTCATCGCGGTCACGCGCCCCACACGCGGCGCGCCGTCTGCCCGATCAGCTGAAGCTTCGCCGCCTGCTGCTCCGGCGTCAGCGGATTGCCGGCCTCGCCGGATGCGAAGCCGCACTGCGGGCTCACGGCGAGGCGATCGAGCGGCACGTACTGCGCCGCCTCGCGGATGCGCTTTTCCACCATCGCCGCGTCTTCGAGCTCGCCGCTCTTCGTCGTCAAGAGCCCGAGCACGACTTCCGTTCCGGGGCGGACGTGGCGCAGCGGGCTGAAGTCGCCGGCGCGCGGCGTGTCGTACTCGAGGAGCAAGCGAGAGTAGTTGGTCAGTCGCGGAAAGACGTCGCCGGCGATGCGGTCGTAGCCTCCGTTGGCGAGCCACCGACCGCCCGGAGCGTTGCCGCGGCACACGTGGATCGCGCGCGTGACGCCGCCGATCCCGTCGAAGACCCGGTTGTCGATCTCGGCGTCGGCCACGAGCTCCGCAGCCATGTCGTGGCCCCACGACTCGAACGCGGCCCGGTTGCCGGGGTCGACGTGCCACTGCGCGTAGTTCGGCGCGTCCATCTGGATGTAGTCGCCGCCGAGCGCGATGATCTTGCGGACGACGTGCTCGCGCAGGTAGTCGGCGACCGCGCGCAGGAAGTCCTCCGGCGTCGGGTAGACCCAGCGGGAATGCTCGCGATGCCAGAAAATCCGATGCCAGCTGGGCGCAGGAATCGTGAACTTCGTGCGGGCGCGCGCATTGGCTTTGAGGAACGCGTACTCGTCCGCGACGATGTCCCGCACGACCGTGAGCCGTCGCGTGATGAACGGGCGCGTCGGGGAGGTCCACACCTGCGCGCGCTGACCGTCGGGTTCCTTCCAGAGCGACCACCAGCCGGGATCCGCGGGCAGGAATTCATACCCGGCGAGCGGCGCGTGCGCCACGCCGATCTCCCGGAGGGGAATCGTCACCACCCACGAGTTTCGTCTGAGCTCGCCGTCGGTGATCGCGTCGATCCCGGCCGACTGCTGGAGCTCGATGGCCTCCCGGATCGCGCGATCTTCGACGGCGCGCAGCTCCGCGTTGCCGAGCTTGCCGTCCCGGTGCGCCTGGCGCGCGTCCTTGAGATAGGCGGGCCGCAGCAGGCTTCCAACGACGTCCGAGCGGGCGATCCGGGTCTCGCTCGTCGCAGGCATGGCAGATCCTCCAATCTCTCACAGGTCGGTTCGAGCGCGAGTCCGATGCTGGGCGAAGCCGCTACGACTGTCAAACCGTTCGAACTTCATCGGTGACGGCGAGCACAGTTGCGTGTGACACGCGAGGCCCGGGCGGTCGACGTGTGCTCCATCATCACGATCGGTTCACACACGCGGCGAATCGTTCCCGGTCCACCGGGCAGGGTAGCGTCAGCGCGTGGTGCGCGTGGGTGGCGCGACGCTCTGCTATCATCCGCAGGCGCACGAGAGAGCGCACCTTCACTGACGTCTTCCGAATGAGGTGACTCCGCATGGCGACCGTCACGCCCGCCTTCAAGCAGATCACATCGGGACTCCGGTTTCCCGAGGGACCCATCGCGATGCCCGACGGCTCGGTGATCCTGGTCGAGATCGAGCGCGGGACGCTGTCGCGCGTGACGCCCGACGGGAAGATCCACGTGGTCGCGAAGCTCGGAGGTGGACCGAACGGGGCGGCGATGGGGCCGCGCGGCAAGATCTACGTCACCAACAACGGCGGCTTCAAGTGGGTCGAACGGCCGGGCAAGCTGTTTCCGACCACGCAGCCCGATGACTACGCCGGCGGGCTCATCCAGGTCGTCGACCCGGACACCGGCAAGTTCGAGACGCTCTACGACTCGTGCGACGGGCGGAAGCTCTGCGGCCCGAACGATCTCGTGTTCGACGCGACGGGCGGCTTCTGGTTCAGCGATCCGGGCAAGAGGCGCGAGCGCGACATGGATCAGGGCGCGGTGTACTACGCGAAGGCGGATGGCTCGATGATCCGCGAGGCCGTGTTTCCGATCGAGCGGCCGAACGGCGTCGGACTCTCGCCGGACGAGCGGACGCTCTACGTCGTCGAGACGACCACCGCGCGCTGCTGGTCCTTCAAGCTGTCCGGGCCGGG
>QHRT01000275.1 GCA_003220195.1 Candidatus Rokuibacteriota bacterium
AGCAGATCCGCATTCTCTCGACGCTCGAGGCGCCGGGCCACAAGCTCCTGCAGATCGTCCTGGCCGGGCAGCCGGAGCTCGATGAAAAGCTCGGGCGGCCCGATTTGAGACAGCTGAACCAGCGCATCGGCGTACGGTGCACGCTCGGCCCCTTGTCCCACGCCGAGACCGCGCGCTACATCGAGCATCGTCTTCGCGCGGCGGGACTCGGGGGCGGCCTTCCGCTGACGCGCGCGGCGATCACGCGCGTGCATCGTCACAGCGGAGGCGTGCCGCGGGTGATCAACCTCGTGTGCGATCGCGCGCTCGCCGCCGCGTTCTCGGCGCGATCCAGGAACGTCGATGTCTCCACGGTCAACGCGGCGATTCGAAGCCTCGGTGGCGATCGGCGTTCGCGCGCGGTCCCGCGCGCGGCGATGGCGGCCGCTGCGGTCGTCGGCGTGCTGGCCGTTGGTGTGGCCGTCGGCGCACAGTTCCGGACCCGTGTGGCGTCTCCCCGGACCACCGAATCCGCGCCGCCCGCCGGGTCTTCACCGGCGCGATCACCATCCGCGCCGGCGGCGAATGCGACGGCGCCGGCAGTGACGTCCGCGCCGGTCGGCGCCGGATCTTCTCCGGTGCCGGTGATGGTCGCGGCGGCGCCATTGCCAGCTGCCGCGGGCGCTTCGTCGCCGCCGCGGGCGGCGACGGTATCGGCTGCAGGTGTCGCCACGCCGTCGCCTTCGCCCGCTCCAGCGGGGCCTCCGATCACTGACCCGCGCCGTCGTGTGCTCGCGGAGCTGGTCGGGCTCTGGGTGGGGCAGACACCTTCATCGACCATCGTCGCCCGATGGCCCTCGACAGGGGATGGATCGCCGGACATCGCGGGCGTCGCGCAGCTCCACCAGCTCGGCGTCACGCGGCTGCCTCGACCGACCGCGGCGGAGCTTCGCGCGATCGGCTTGCCGGTGCTGCTCGAGGGCGATGGGACGCACGGCCTCACCGTGGCCATGCTGCGCAGCATCGATGGCGACACCGCCACGCTGGTCGACGGGACGGGCGCGCAATCCAAGCGGCCGTTCACGGAGCTCGGTGCCGTGCTCGCCGGCGCCGACGCGTGGATCTTCTGGCGCAACCTGGATCAGCTGCCGGTCGATCCCGCGCAGCAGATGACACCCGCCGTCGTCATGGCGGTCGGCCTCCGGCTCTACAAGCTCGGGCACCTGGCCATGCCGATTCCACACGCCTTCGACGCCAGGCTGGCGGAGGGGGTGCGGAGCTTTCAGCGCTCGATCGGATTGCCGCAGGACGGCATCATGGGTCCCCGGACGACGCTGGCCCTGTCACGCGTCGTTGCCGGGACGCTTGCGCCGAACATCGGAACGACCCAGAAGTGAGCCGTCTCTACGAAGCGCTGACCTCCATCAATCGTCGTGCGCCCATTCCTCGCGCTTCGATCGGTCTGCCGATCATTCGACTGGAGCCTCGGACCGGACGGCGCGGCTTGAGGATGACGCTCGGGGGAATCGTGCTGGTGTGTGCCGTCGCCGCGATCGCGATGATCTTTAAGACTTCGACGCCTGCGCCACGAGTGATGACGGCCACCTCGCCCGCGCCGGCGGCGGCCCGAACGGAGGTGTTGCCCTCCACTCGAGGTCGTGAGAGTCTGGGGACGCCTGAGTTGCGGGAGCGGGCACGCCAGGCGGTGGCCGCGGGCTCGCTCGATCAGGCCAAGGCACTGCTGGATCGCGCGCTTGCGCTCGACCGGTCGGACTCGCTCACGTGGAACGACCTCGGGGTGGTGCTCGTGCGTCGCGGGCAGCGGTCCCAGGGGATCGCCGCGTTCCAGCGGAGCCTGGCGCTCGACGGCAGACACGCCGACACTCACCGCAATCTCGCGGTGGCACTCGATCAAGACGGGCAGAACCGTATGGCTGCGACGCACTACCGCGCCGTTCTCGATCTCGCGCCACGCCATCCAGAGCGAGGGCGGATCGAAGCGCGACTCGCGTCGTTGCCTCCTGCGACCGACACGCGATGAACGAGGAGCGGGTCCGGCACCGGAACTGGCAACCGCTTGGACAGCTCCTGCTCAAGCGGGGGGTGCTCACGGAAGAGCAACTCGCCGCGGCGCTCGAACGTCAACGGCAGGCGCGGCAGCGGCTCGGCAAAGTCCTCGTCGACATGGGCGTGGTGAACGAGCCGATCCTGCTCGAGTGTCTGGCCTTCCAGTTCGACAAACCGTTGATGACCGACGAGGAATTCGCGAACCTCGAACCCGAAGTCGTGCGGGTGCTCCCCGAGGAAACGGCACGTCAGAACCTGGTCATCGCGGTGGAGCGTGCGGCGCGGCAGATCGTCGTGGCGACGGCCGACCCGCTCAACGTGCTCGCGCTCGACGAGGTCCGGCGAATCACCGGGCTCGAGGTCGATTTCCGGATCGCGACATCGGCGGGAATCCTGGCGGCGATCCAGCGCCACTACAGCGCGCCGGCGCTCGAGGCGGCCGACGAAGCCCTACGCCAGGACCTCGGGCTCCTGGTCATGGCCGAGACCGGGCAGGACGACGCCGTCATCGACATCAAGCAGCTCCGGACGCAGGCGGACGATCCTCCGGTCGTGAAGCTCGTCAACTACGTCCTCTCGCGCGCGGCGACGGACGGCGCATCGGACATCCACGTTGAGCCGTACGACGATCGGACGCTGATCCGGTACCGGATCGACGGGCTGCTCTACGACCTGCTCGACGTCCCGCGGCAGCTGCACCTCGCCGTCGTGTCGCGGCTCAAGATCATCTCGCGGCTCGACATCGCGGAACGGCGCTTGCCCCAGGACGGCAGCTTCACGAGCCGCATCAACGACACCGAGATCGACTTCCGCGTCTCGACGTTGCCGATGATCCACGGCGAGAAGATCGTCCTCCGGCTCCTCCTGAAGGAAGCCGTGGCGCAACACTACACGCTCGAGGTCCTCGGGTTCGACCAGGATCAGCTGCCGCTCTTCCGAGACGCGATCCGGCGGCCGTGGGGCATGATCCTGATGACCGGGCCGACCGGCAGCGGCAAATCCACGACGCTCCACACCGCGCTCAAGGCGATCAAGTCGCCCCGCAAAAACATCGTCACGGTCGAGGATCCGGTGGAATACCGGCAGGCGGGGATCCAGCAGGTGCAGGTGAAGACCGAGATCGGCTTCGACTTCGCGCGGTCCCTGCGGGCCATCCTGCGTCAGGATCCGGACATCATCATGATCGGCGAGATCCGCGACGCCGAGACCGCGCAGATCGCCGTCCGCGCCGCGCTGACTGGTCACCTGCTCTTCTCCACGCTCCACGCCAACGATGCCGTCTCGACGATCACGCGGCTCGTCAACCTCGGTGTCGAGCCGTTTCTCGTGGCTTCCGCCCTCAACCTGACCGCCGCGCAGCGGCTCGTGCGGAGAATCTGCGTGCATTGCAAGGAGCCATACCCGTCTGGCCCCGACGACCAGGTGGTCATGGCGGAAGTCGGATGTCCCGAGGTGCTCTATCGAGGTCGCGGCTGCCGGCGCTGCCGCAATACGGGCTTTGCCGGCCGGATCGCGCTCTTCGAACTGCTGCGCATCAGCTCCGACATTCGCGGGATGATCCTTTCCGAACACTCCACCGACCGCATCGAAAAACACGCGCTCGACATGGGCCTGATCACGCTCAGGCAGTCGGGCCTGCGGAAGGTGGCCCAGGGCGTTACGACGGTCGAGGAAGTGCTCGCCGTCGTGGCCGACCAGGAGTAGCCGTCATGCCATTGTTTGAATACGAGGTCATCGACCGCGCCGGCGCCGTCGCCAGAGGACGGCAGCCGGCCGAAGATCAGAACGAGCTCATGGAGATCATCCGTCAGCGCGGGCAGCTTCTGGTCTCGCTGCGCACGACGGACGGCCCGGCCAAGTCCGTGCTCAGCGAGCTCCTGGCGCGGTTCCAGACCGTGGGCCGAGGCGTCAAGCTCGCGACCCTCGTCCTTTTCACCGGACAGCTCGCCGCGATGCTCGAGGCCGGCATCCACCTGGTCCGGATCCTTTCGGCGCTGGCGCGAGAGTCGGACGACAGACGATTCGCGAAGATGATCGAGAGCGTGCGGGATTCGCTGTCGGCGGGGATGACGTTCGCCGACGCGCTGGGGCGCTTCCCGCGGGTCTTCAGCCGGCTCTACGTGGCGGTCGTGCGAGCCGGTGAAGCGAGCGGCGCCCTCCACGTGGTGCTCAACAATCTCACGGTCAATCTGGAGCGGGCGGCCCACCTGCGACGCAAGGTGAAGGGCGCGGTCGCGTATCCGATCGTCATCCTGGTCGTCGCCCTCGGCATCGTCTTCGCCATGGTCGTGAAGATCGTGCCGATCTTCGAAGAGGTCTACAAGAAGGCGAACGCCACGCTCCCGGCGCCGACGCTGGTCCTGATCACCATCAGCCAGGCCGTGCGGAACTACACGTTGCTCGTCTTCCTGGGCCTCGTGGTCGTCGTCGTGCTCCTGACCTATTTCGGTCGGACGCCAAAGGGACGCGACGTCTTCGACTTCGTGAAGCTCCGGGTGCCGATGTTCGGCCCGCTGATCCGCAAGGCCATCCTGGCCCGGGTGTGCCGGACGCTGAGCATGCTCCTCCAGAGCGGCGTCGGATTGATGGAGGCGCTCGACATCTCGGCCCGCGTCGCGGGCAATCGCGAGATCGAGCGGGCGCTGTTGATGGCGACCGACGGGGTCCGCGATGGCGGCACCTTGGCGGAGATGCTGCGGCAGACCGGCCGCTTCCCCGCCATGGTGACGCAGCTCGTCGCCTCGGGTGAGGAAAGTGGCTCGCTCGCCTCGATGCTCGGCAAGGCGGCCAACTACTACGAGGCGCAGGTCGACGCCGCGGTGGAGACCCTGTCCACGCTCATCGAGCCGGTCCTGATCGTCGTGATGGGCGCGATCGTGGGCGGCGTGGCGATCCGGAGCGGCCGGTAACGGTGTTGCACGAAGACGGAACGCGGTACCGCATCGGGGTCCGGCTCTGGCTCTTGCTCTCGCTCGCCATGGCGGTCGCGTCGATGGCGGGCATGTTCGCGCTGCTCTATTTTCAGCGGCCGTTCGTCGCCTCGCTGGGCGGGTTCGACGCGGACGCCCAGCGGGTGTTGTTCGCGAGCGCCGGTATCTCGATCGTCGTCGCGGCGCTGGTCGGGCTCGCCTTTGGCAGCGTGCTGAGCCGGCGCATCTGGGCCATCGTGGAGCGAACCGACGCGGCCGTGGCCTCGATCAGCGAGGCGCCGAGAAAGCTGGTGAAGGACGAGCTGGGCGCGCTCGACGCCGCGGTGGGCCGCCTCACGTTGTCGCTGGACCGGTTCGTCACCGACAGCGACATCCTGGCCAGGCTCCCCGAAGGGATGCTGCTGGTGGACGGTGGCGCCGATCTCCTGCTCTCGTTCAACACCGCCGCCGAGACGCTGCTCGGCCCGGGCCTGGATCGGTTTCGCGGTCTGCCGCTGTTCGAGGCCGACGGCGCGCTCCCTCTGGCGCGGGGCAACCGCTCCCTCGCGGACCTGCTCGCCGAAGCCCGACGGACCGGCGGCGTCACGCGGGCCGAGGAGATTCCGGCCGTCACCCATGAAGGCAAAGCGGTCTTGCTCGAAGGCACGGTGCAGAGCCGACCGGGCCGGGAGCAGGACGCGACGTTCGTGTTATTGCTGCAGGACGCCTCGGAAAAGCGGCGCATCAGAGAGCAGATCAAACGCACGGATCAGCTCGCTCTCCTGGGTGGGATGGCGGCGCGCGTGGCGCACGAGGTGCGCACGCCGCTCGCTACGGTGCGCGGGCTGGTGGAGCTGCTGCAGGCCGATCTCGCGGTCCACGATCGCAGGCGCGACTATACCGAGCGGATTCTCGCGGCGCTCGAGCGGCAGGATCAGCTCGTCCAGAAGCTCCTGACGCTGACACACGCCGAGCCTGAGGCGTGGCAGCCGGTCTACCTGCGCGAACTGCTCCACGAGCTGATCGCCGCGTGGCCGGAAGGACAGGAGCCCATGCTGGCGGTGGACGGCCGGCTGTCGGTCGTGCATGGCGATCCCGTGCTGCTGAACGAGGTATTCACCAATCTCGTCCGCAACGCGTTCGAGGCGAGCATCGACGGCGAGGTCATCGTCCGCATGAGCGCGACGACCAACGCCGCGCGGGTCACGGTCACCAACCGGGGCAATGGCGTCCCTCCCGAATTACAAGAAAGAATCTTTCAGCCCTTCTTCACCACGAAGCCACGAGGCACCGGTCTCGGCCTGGCGATCGCCCGGCAGGTGGTGGAAGCGCATCGCGGGACGATCCGGGTCGAGAGCGACGGCCGCACGACGACGCACTTCGTCGTCGAGCTTCCGGCATCGCGCGCCTTCGAACCTGCGGTGATCCATGCCTGAGCACGTGCTCGTCGTCGAAGACGACGACAGCCTGGCCTTCGTGCTCCGCGAGACGATGAGCGTCAAGGGCTACGAGACCGACGTGGTTCCCACGGCGGCGGCGCTGCTCGAGAGGCTGAAGACGACGCAGTACGACGTGGTGCTGCTGGATCTGCGCTTGCCCGACGGCGACGGCCTCGATGTCATTCCTCAATGTCGCGAGATCGCGCCGGACACGCCGGTCATTGCCATGACCGCCTACGGCGTGCGACAGTCCGCGACCGAGGCGCTGCGCCGCGGAGCCTACGATTTCTTCACCAAGCCGCTCAAGATGGCCGAGCTCGAGGTCGTCGTGGGGCGCGCGCTCGAGCGGCGAAGGCTGCAGCAGCACATCGCCGCGCTCGAGGCGTCGCGGGAACCGCAGACCGGGTTCGAAGAGTTCGTCGGCTCGAGCCAGGCCTTCATTCGCGTGCTCGATGCGGCCCGTCGCGTGGCGCCGACCGACTTGACGGCCCTGATCGAAGGGGAGAGCGGCACGGGCAAGGAGCTGCTCGCCCAGGCGATCCACCGGCAGAGCCTGCGGAAGGACGGGCCGATCGTCGCGGTGAATTGCGCCGCCATCCCCGAGGGATTGCTCGAATCGGAGCTCTTCGGCCACGAGCGCGGCGCGTTCACCGGCGCCGTGCGCACCCGCGTCGGGCGCTTCGAGCTGGCGCGCTTGGGCACGCTCTTCCTCGACGAGATCGGCGACATGCCGCTCGCGATGCAGGCCAAGATCCTCCGCGCGCTCGAGGAGCGGAAGATCGAGCGCGTGGGCGGCAACCGCCGGATCGACGTCGACGTGCGGGTGATCGCGGCGACCAACCAGCATCTGACTCGCGCGGTCGACGAGGGACGGTTCAGGACCGACCTCTTCTATCGCCTGCAGGGAATCCACTTGCGGCTGCCCCCGCTGCGGCAGCGGCTGGAGGACCTGCCGGAGCTCGTCAACGCGTTCCTCGAGCGCGCGAAGCAGCGCCTGTCGCGCGCGACCGTGACACTCGGCGCCGAGGCCCTCCAGTGCCTGTGGACGTACACGTGGCCAGGGAACGTTCGCGAGCTGCGGCACGTGCTCGAGGGCGCCGTGCTGCTTTCCGACGCCGTGATCCTGCCCGAGCACCTGCCGCCGGCGATCCAGAAGCCCGCGGCCCAGGAAACCGCGGCGTCGCTCGCGCGGTCACTCGACGAGACGCTCGAAGACATCGAACGCCAGATGATCCTGTCCGCGCTGCAGAAGAGCGGTGGTGTCCAGGCTCGTGCGGCGAAGCATCTCGGCGTCACCGAAAAGAGCCTCTGGTACAGGATCAAGAAGTTCGGAATCCAGGCGCGCGCGCTGCCGCCCGGAGACGACTCGACGTCCTGATCCGGCGGTCGACCGACCGCCGCAAGATCCGAGCCCGCAACTTGCGGGCTGCGCTCCTGAAATTCGTCGGGTTCCACGCGGCCAGAGACCCGGCGAGCCCTTCACTCCGCCGAAAGTTCTCGCCGGAATTTCTATAGGTTCCACGCCCTCCGAACGAGACCAGAGCTTCGGCACGAGAGTTGCGTCGATCGAGTGCGCGTGGCCCGCGAGGGACGCGCAAAATTCAGGAGACGCCGGAGCGCTATGGTTGCGCCGATGACGACGACCGGACGGGCAGTTCCCAGAGTACGCGCCGCACTCGGGCGGCGGCTCATCGCGATGCGGCGGGAGCGAGACCTGAGTCAGCAAGCGCTCGGCACGGACGCCGGGCTGAGCGCGAAGTTCATCGGCGAGGTGGAGCGTGGACAGAAGTCGATCTCGGTCGACAGTCTGGCGCGCGTCGCCACCGCGCTCGGCGTCCGCCTGCACGAGCTCCTCGAATTCGACTAGCTTCAGGTCGCGTTTCCGGTCGCGAGGAGCCGTGAACGACGGGTCGTAATGCACCGGTTGAACGCGGATCGGTCCGACGCCGTGTCTCTCGGGCGGTCGATACCTCCTCGTCATGCGCATCCGTGATCTGAAGCTCGGTCGCGCCAATGCCTGGCCGCCGGCGTGGAAGCCAACGCCGCCGGGTGTGCGATTTCCGCTCGGCGAGCAGGGGGTGCTGCTCGCCGCTCGCGCCCTGTCCAGGAGATCGGTGGCCGTGCGGATCTCGTTCGCCGGTCATGACCATGAAGGACTGGTGGTCTGGGACGGGGGTCCGACAGCCGAGCGCATGGCGGAGCTGATGAGCGGCGCCATCGGCTCACCGCTCACCACGGTCGGCGATCTCGACGCGCTCGAGGGCGCAGCGACCGGCTGAACGACTCGAGCCGGATCGCGCAGGCGATCCGGCTCGAGGACTGAGGCTCTGGGAGCGGTCGAGCTTACGGCACCTTCGCCGTGGTGGCGTCGCCCGTCCCGGAGATCGTGAAGGTGTCACCGGTGCCGGTGGCGTACGAGTAGATCGCGTTCGTCGGCGTCCATCCGGCCGGGGTCGTCGGGATCGCGGCCATGAACGGTCCGGACGTCACGGCCTGCACGTTCGTGCCGGAGACGGTCATCTGCCCGAGCGCCGTCGGGATCGTGCCGTAATGCGCGGCGTACATCGAGATGGCCGACGCGAGAGAGCGGACGTCTGCCTGCGCCTTCGCGATGCGCGCCCGGCTCTGGATGTTCTGGAAGAGCGGGATCGCGATGGTCGCGAGGATGCCGATGATCGCGACGACGATCAGCAACTCGATCAACGTGAAGCCCCTGTGGTTCCCGACCGTGCTCCGTTTCTTCCCGAAAAGCATGGATCCCCCTTGCGCCTGGTTGTCGGAGCTCCGGTCGCGGACCTCCGGATGGAACGCCCAGCACGATCGCCGGCTCGACTGATCGCTGTACGGCTTCGGGGGCAGAGAGTGCAGAGTGAATGCCAGACCTCTCCGTGAACGCCGGAGCCGGTACCGTCGAATGGATACACGGAGTTGAGGCGCTCGGGCGAACTCTCGGATTACCGCGCCCGCCGGACAGCTCACACGGGGTGACGAAAAACGTCAGTCGTGCCGTGTCAACGAGAGCAAGCGACCGAGGCTTTCAGTTCACCCGGACGTTGAAGCGCCTGAGGTACCAGCACGGGGCCTGGCCTCGGTGGGGAAAGAGCGAGGGGACGCACGGCTCCTGATGGGGGGAGTTCCAGAAGATCTCGACCTTGCCGGTCTTGAGCCTGGCCGCCTCGTAGACTGTCACCTCGCCCGGCGGGGCTCCACGCAGCGCGACGAGGGCATCCGAGACGTAGACGAGTCCCAGCATTGCGACGACACTGCCGACCAGGAGCCGCGCGCGGCGAACGCGAGTACGCCCGGCGTTCGCCGCGCGAGATTGCGGC
>QHRT01000276.1:0-3794 GCA_003220195.1 Candidatus Rokuibacteriota bacterium
CGATCACGAGGCCGGGCAGCACGACGACCGGCAACAAGAACACCGCCTGCGCTTGCTGCGACGTGAGGAAGACCGGTGTCGAGCGGCTCTCGCGCGGACGGATGGAGATCTGGTCCTCCTCCTCCGCGAGCCAGCTCACGGTGTTCAGGAAGAAGTCGCGGTTGCCCTGGAATCCGAGCCCGTTGTTGGCCGCGACGCCGGAGCTGCCGTACACGACGACGCGCGCCTTGGCCTTCGTCGCGACGGCGGCGACCGGCAGCGGGCCCTTCGCGTCCTTGTCGTCCTGGCGGACCTGCCCGCTCACGAGCTCGTCACGATTCGTTTCGCCCCAGCTGATCGGGCTCGTGCGCGCCAGCGCCTGAACGTTGACGCCCGGCGGCGGCGTCTTCGCGGCCTGCACGCTCCGCGCGATCGGAAACGCGGTCATGATCCCGCCCATGTCGCGCGTGATCGGGTGGCTTTCGTACTGCTGCACGAGCGGCACTTCGGGGCCAAAGCCGAACAGCCGACCGACCGGGTTGGTCTCGATGATCAGATCGTCGCCGAGCGTGATGCCGTACTTCGCGAGCTCGCCAGCGAGCGCCTGCGTCTGGACCGGACGCACGAGCCCGGAATCCACCATGGCCAGGAGCTTGCCGCCCTTGTTCACGAACGCGTCGATCGCCTCGATCTCCGGCGGGAGCAGCTCCGTCCGGGGCGCCGGCACGATGACCACCGAGGCGTCGTCCGGCACCTTGCCCTCGCGTGCGAGCATGAGCGCCTTCACCTCGTAGTTCGTGCGCTCCATTGCGGTCTTCGCTTCGCTGAAGCCGGACGGGTCACTGCTGGCGATGTCGTGCTCACCGTGGCCCTGGACGACGTACACGACGCGC
The DNA here is from genome assembly GCA_003220195.1 of Candidatus Rokuibacteriota bacterium. Taxonomy (GTDB): domain Bacteria; phylum Methylomirabilota; class Methylomirabilia; order Rokubacteriales; family CSP1-6; genus AR8. The sequence goes on from QHRT01000276.1 coordinate 873, forward strand.
TTGCCCTCGCGCGTGACCTTGACGAGCCCGTTGGTGAGCTTCTCCTCTTCGGCGTCGGTGACCTTCTCCGACTTCGCCTTCGTCTCGAGGACGACGGTGCCGTACGACTCCACGCCGTACCGGCGCGCGAGCCCCGGCTCGCGGTCGGGATCGACGACCTTCCACGTGAGCTTGCCGCCCGCGTAGCGCGAGTACTGCTTCAGGAGGTCCTCGGCCACCCGCTTGCCCGGCTGATCGGAGCGGAAGAAGGCTACCGCGTTGACGTCGGTCTTGAGCCCGCGCAGGAGCTGGATCGTCTGCGGCGAGAGGCTGTTGCGCTTGTTCTCGGTGAGATCGGCGCGCGCGTTGTGACGATACGAGATGGCCTCGACCACTCCGATGATGCCGAGGACCAGGAGCACCATCACCGCGGTGTTGGCGCCGTAGCGCGCGCCGCGCCGCGCGAACAGTGCGCTCAGCTCGCCGGCGTGCGCCAGGAGCGAGACGAGCACGAGTACCACCCCCGCGCCGACCAGCCACCACCGCGCGCCGAGCCATTCGACGCGCCCGAGGAACGGCAGGAGCGCGGCCGCGACCAGCACCGCGAGCCCGGCGTATCCCGCCCAGTCGAGCGCGCGCTTCATCGGCGGTTCATTCCTTCCACCGGCGCGCCTCGAGGGAGCGCAGGGACAGGAAGAGGGCCAGCGTCACGAAGCCGAGGTAGTAGACCACGTCCTTCGTGTCGAGGACGCCCTTCGCGAAGTTGTCGAAGTGCTCGATGATCGAGAGGTCGGACAGCACCTTGCCCCACGCCCCGCCCACGTAGTCCGCGCTCCAGCCGACGACCCAGAGCATGAGCAGGACGCCGAACGAGATGATCGACGCGACGATCTGGTTTTCGGTCAGGGACGACGCGAAGAGGCCGACCGCGATGAACGTCGCGCCGAGCAGCACGAGCCCGATGTACCCGGTCAGCACCGCGCCCCAGTCGAGCCGGGCGAAGTACGCGATCATGAGCGGGTAGAGCAGCGTGCCGACGAGCATCAGCCCGTACAGCGCGAGCGCGGCCAGGTACTTGCCGACGAGCACCGCGCCGTCGCGCACGGGGTACGTGAGCAGCAGCTCGATCGTGCCGGAGCGCCGCTCTTCCGCGAAGAGCCGCATCGTCACCATCGGCATCAGCAGCAGGAGAATGACCGTGACGTTCGACAAGAGCGGTCGGAGCACGCTCTCGGTCGGGTTCATCTCGCGCGCCATCTGCGGATTCATCGCCGACTGCATCGAGGCCTGGGCGAAGAAGTTGAAGATCGCCGAGAAGAAGTACCCCGCGATCAGGAGGAAGATCGCGCCGATCACCCACGCGATCGGCGAGGTGAAGTAGAGCCGCATCTCCTTCTTGAAGATCGGCCACACTCTCACGTCTCGTCCTCCGGCCGCCTCGCGGTCACGTCCTCCTCCGACACGCGCGCCGCGGCCTCCTCGACGGTCCGCTCGCCCGGCGCCAGCGACTCCTCGCCGGCGACGACCTTGATGAACACCTCTTCGAGCGTCATGCCCACCCGCCGGAGCTCGCGCAGCTCCCACTTCTGCTGGGCGGCCAGCCGGAAGATCTCGCTGCGCACGTCACGCCCGCGTGGCGACTCGACGAGGAACATCCCGCCGGCGCCGTCGACGCCGTCGTCCTTCACCGCCGTCACGCCCGGGATCGAGGCCAGGCGCTCGCGGACCAGGTCACGCGGGCCTTCGATCTCGACCTGCACGCGCGCGCTCGGGAAGAACTCGTCGACCAGCGTGTCGATCGGGCCCTGGGCCACGATCGAGCCCTTGTTGATGATGATGACGCCGCTGCACACCATCGCCACCTCGGGCAGGATGTGCGTCGACAGGATCACCGTGTGCGCGCCGGCGAGCGACTTGATGAGCGAGCGGATCTCGGTGATCTGTCGCGGGTCGAGGCCGATGGTCGGCTCGTCCAGGATCAGGACTGATGGATCGTTCACGATGGCCTGCGCCAGGCCGACGCGCTGGCGGTAGCCCTTCGAGAGCTTGCCGATCAACCGGTGCTGGACGTCCGAGATCCGGCAGCGATCCATCACGTCGGCCACCATGGCCTTGCGCGCCCCGCGCGACACGCCCTTCACCTCGGCGACGAAGTCGAGGTAGGGCGCAACGCGCATGTCCTGGTAGAGCGGGACGTTCTCGGGAAGGTACCCGATCCGGCGCCGGACTTCCATGGAGTCGCGGAACACGTCGTAGCCCGCCACGCGCGCCGATCCGTGCGTCGCCGGCATGAAGCAGGACAGGATCCGCATCGTCGTGGATTTCCCGGCGCCATTCGGGCCCAGGAAGCCGACGATCTCACCGGCCGCGACGTTGAACGACACGTCGCGGATGGCGGTGACCGGGCCGTACTGCTTGGTGAGTCCCTGGACTTCGATCATGCGGAGATCATGGGCAAAACAACCGACTGGTGATTATAGCACCGGCCTCGAGGAGCGCCACGCCCGGCGCTCGCGGGGGGCTTGGGGGGCCCGTCGAGGCCCCCCATCACAAATATTGGCCGTAGCGGATCTTCTCGACGACTCCGCGAACGCGCTTGTACGCGTCGATCGCGACCAGCAAGTCTTCGGTCGTCACGGGCGGGGGATCCGCGCCCTCTGCGGCCCGATGGACTTTCGCCTCGAGCGCCCGCCGGAGGATCTCGGAAATGTCGGCGCCGCTCATGCCGCCCATCACGGGCAGGATCTCGCGATGCTGGATCGGCTCGAAGAGCGTCCGGCCGGCCTTGCGCTCGGTCCGGGTGCGCAGCAGCTCGAGGACCTCCTGCTGCTCCTTGCCGTCCGGCAGCGTCACCTCGACCAGGTGATCGAGGCGGCCCGGAGCCACGAGCGCGGAGTCGAGGCCGTCGGTCCGGCTCGTCGACGCGATCACGATCACGCGCGC
>QHRT01000276.1:3890-18296 GCA_003220195.1 Candidatus Rokuibacteriota bacterium
CTCGCTCGTCGCGATGCGAAAGATCTCCTGCAGCAATTCGCCGGTGTTCGGGCCGAACTTCGACGTCAGGTTCAGGAGCTTCAGGTGATAGAAGATCGCGCCCGACTCGGTCGCGAGGGCGCGCGCGAGCATCGTCTTCCCCGTGCCCGGCGGCCCGTAGAGCAAGACGCCGCGCGGTGGCGAGATGCCCCAGTGCGCGTACGCGTCCGGGTTGGTGAGCGCGTTCGCGAAGCCGCGGAGCCCGGCCTTCGCATGCTCGAGACCGCCGACGTCGTCGAACGACACGTCGGGCCGGATCTTCGTCTCGACGCGGCCGGTCAGGTCGCCGAACTTCTCGCCCAGTCGCGCGAAGACGTCGTCCAGTCGGCGCTGGATCGCCCACTGGAGATCTTCGCTCGGAAGCTGCGGCACCGGATCGCCGCCCGGGCTCAAATCTGACGGCCGGGCCCCGTGCCGGGCGAGCCCGGACTGCCCATCTTGTCGAAGACGCGGTCTTCGACCAGCACCGGCGCTTTCGCTCGCAGCGCGAGGGCGATCGCGTCGGACGGCCGCGAGTCGAGCGTCATCTCCTGGCCGTCCGCCGTGAGGTAGAGCGTCGCGTAGTAGATGTCGTCGCGAAAGTCCGTGATCACCACGCGGGCGAGCGACACCTTCAACCTGCCGAACAGCGTCAGGAAGAGGTCGTGCGTCAACGGCCGCGGCGGCGTCACTCCGCGGAGCGGCACCGAGATCCCGGTCGCCTCCGCGAGGCCGATCGACATCGCGATCTGGCGCTTGTCACGCTTGCCCTGCAGCACCACCGCCGGAGCCTGCGTGCGCTGATCCACCAGGACCGCGACCACTTCGGCTTCCTGTGGGCCGATCGGCCGCGGAGGCGTGACGTCGGCACGATCGCGTGCGCCGGCCGAACCGGCCGCGCCGACGAGCAAGCAAGTGGCGAGGATGCGGCGCCAGGTCATCATGGGACGGCCCCCGTTCGCGGGTTCGTGGAGACTGCCAAGTGTCGCCAGTATAGAACCTCGGAGAGGCGCTCGTCCGCTCGAGTGTTCCGGCTGCGACTTTCGCCTCAACGTTTCTCCGCAGGCAGTTCAACGCTCAGCACCGCGCCGATGAGCAGCACCAGCGTCAACGCCGTCCACGTCGGCGTGTAGCCGAGGTGATGCGCCACGTACCCGAACGCCACCGCGCCGCCCGTCTGTCCCACGAGCCACATCGCGCTGAACACGCCGATGATGGCGGCGCGGCGCGCCGCGGGCGCGTAATCCGTGACGAGCGCCGCGAGGCCCGGGTACACGAACCCGTGTGCGCCGCCGGACGCGAGACCGGTCACGGTCACCAGCACGAGCGCCGGGGCGGCGACGCCGCGACCGGTCAGGAACGCGAGCGCCGCCAGCACCGCGGCGCCGCCGGCTTGCACGAACATCGACGGAACGATCACGGCGCGCCGTCCGCGAGTGTCGATGAGGCGGCCGCCGGCGACGCGCACGACCATCGCGGCGCCGGCGTACGCCGTGTAGAAGATGGCGAGCGTGCGGACGCCGAGGCTCTCCGCGAACGTCGGCAGGAACGCGAACAGCGTGCCGCTCCCGAGACCGAAGAAGAGCCCGAGCACCATCTGCCGCTCCCACATGCCGCGGAGGCCTTCGCGCAGTGATTCCCACCCCTGGACCGGCGGCAGGTCCGTGCGCGGTCGCTCACGGGTCGGGAGGACGAGCACGCCCGCGGCGATCGCCAGCACGATGGCGAAGCCGAAGAGCGGCCGGAAGCCGAATCGACGGATGACCCATTCGCCGACGAGCGGGGCTACGGCCGTGGACGCGAGACCCGACACGCCGTAGATGCCGAGCGCCCATCCCCGACGCGAGGGCGGGATCAGGTCGATCACATAGGAAAAGTTCGCGACGAAGAACGCGGAGTACGCGAGCCCCTGGAGCGCCCGCACCAGCGCGAGGAGCCCGACGGCCGGCGCCGTCAGCGCGAGCAGCGCGGACAAAGCAAGCAGCGCGACGCCGAGCAGCATGAACGGCTTCTTGCCGATCGCGTCGATCCACGGCCCGATCAGCGGCTGGCAGACGATGCCGACCCCGCTGTAGAGGCCCATGACGAGCCCGATCTCGATCTCCGTGCCGCCGAGTTGATGGACGTAGAGCGGCAGCAGGACGAACGCGTTCAGGCTCGCGAAGAAGAAGAAGCTGGTGGCGGTCGCGCGGGCGAACGGGGTGATGTTAGACGGCGCCCTTGGGCTCCGAGCGTCCTTTCACCGCGAAGCGCCGGACGCCCAAGGCGATGAGCCAGGGCGCGTGACGCTGGAGGAACACGGCGGCCTTGCCGTGTCCGGTAATGACCACTTCGGAGCGCCGCCGCGCGACCGCCGCGACGATCTGCCGCGCGGCGCGGGCGCCGTCCATGCGGAGCCACGCGGGAACGGCATCCGGCGCGTCGGGGTGGAGCACGCCCCGGTTGTCGACGCGATGCAACTCGCTCTCGACGTAGCCGGGGCTCACGAGCGTGACGGAGATGCGCCGCGACCGCAGCTCGTAGCCGAGCGACTCGGCGAAGGCGCGCACGGCGAACTTGCTCATCGCGTACGCGGACGTGTTGGGCATCGCCAGGTGACCGCTCACGCTGCCGATCACGACGAACCGGCCGCGGGACCTTTCGAGATCCTCTCGCGTCGCGTAGAGCGTCCGCAGCACGCCGAAGACGTTCGTCTCGAACTGTCGCCGGTAATCGTCGAGCGTGAGCCGGTCGACCGGTCCGACGACGCCGAACCCCGCGTTGGCGACGACGACGTCGATCGCGCCGAGCGCGTCGCGCGTCGTCTTCGCCGCGCTCTCGAGGTCGCCGTCGCGCGTGACGTCCGCCGTGAGGGCGAGCGCCCGGCGGCCTTCTCGCATCAGCTCGACGGCGAGCTGCTCGAGGCGATCGGTCCTCCGCGCCGTGAGCGCGACGGCAGCGCCCTGGCGGGCGAATTCACGAGCGAGCGCAGCGCCGATGCCGGACGACGCGCCAGTGATGAAGGCGACCTTCCCGTCGAAGGCCGGTAAATCAATCGCCGTGTGGGGCCCCGAAATGGCCCCCCACACCCCCCCGACCCTCCGGGGTCCCCGGCAACTCCGTGGCCCCCCTCGAGTTCGCGCTGCCCGACGGCTTCGCCCGGTCCGCCTCCAGCCACCCGCGCCATTCCGTCGACGCCTCGCCGATGGTCAATCCGTTCGCCGCTCGCACCAGCGGCACGCGGAGCAGACGCGGCTCGGTGAGCGCGCGCTCGAGAAGACGCTCCGGCGAATCCCCGCTGACGCGCAGACCCAGCGCGCGGAAGCGGGATGATTCGCGATCGATCAGCGCGGCTGCGCCGAACTTCTCCTGGAACCGTCTGAGCTCTCCGCGCGAGGCGGGACGCTCGGCCAGGTTCACGAAGTGGACGGGGATCCGCCTCTCGGCGAAGAAGCGCAGGGCTTTCTTCGTGTCGAAGTCGTCGTTGAACCCGAACACTTGAACGTTCACGGCGCCGGTGAGGCCGCCGGGCCGCCGTCGGTCGGCGCTTCGCGATCGCGGAGATGTTCCCAGACCTTCATCGGCACGGGAGGCGAGCCGATCGGATTCGTTCGGCCGCTCTGCGGACCGTGATGGTCGGAGCCGCCGGTGGCGACCAGGTCGTGTTCGCGGCACTGCGCGAGGTACGAGGCGACCTGCTCGGGCGAGTGCTCGGCGTAATAGACCTCGATGCCGCGGAGCCCGGCCTCCACGAGCTCCGGAATCATCTCGTCCCGGCCCGCGAGCCCGGGATGCGCCAGCACCGGAATCCCGCCCGCGCGACGGATGACGCGCACGGCGTCGACCGGCGTGAGGCGGCGCCGCGGAACGTTCGCCGGGCCGTCGGCGCGGAGATAGCGATCGAACGCCTCGCGCACCGTCTTCACGTAGCCGCGCTTCACCATGACCTGCGCCACGTGCGGCCGGCCCGCCGAGCCCTCCTTGACGATCGCGAAGACCTCGTCGGGATCGATCGGCATGCCGAGCTCCGCGAGGCGTTCGGCGATGCGGTGAACGCGCGCGACACGCTCGGCGCGCTGCTCGCGCAGGAATTCCTGGAACCATGCCGCGCGCCATCCGTCGGCCGACGGAAAGTATCCGAGCACGTGGATCTCGCTGCCCGGCACGTCGCAGTTGATCTCGAGCCCCGGGACGATCGTGAGCAGCGGATGAGCGCGCGCGGCGTCGAACGCCTCGCCGAGCCCCTCGGTCGAGTCGTGATCGGTGACCGCGAGAACGCGAACCCCCTGGCGCACGGCGGCGTCGACCAGCGCGCGCGGCGGGAGCGTGCCGTCCGACGCGGTCGTGTGGGTATGCAGATCGACCGGGCCGCCCATCGTCAGCGCGGACGGCGGCGGGCGCGACGCTGGCTCGATCCGCTCCGCGCGCGGGCGCTGCCGCGCAGGGTCATCAAGTACGTCAGGAGCGTGCGCACCGCGATGCCGGTCGCGCCCTTCGGTCCGAGGGGCAGGTCTTTCTCCGTGAAGGCCGGGCCGGCGATGTCGAAGTGCGCCCACGGCATGTCGCCGGCAAACTCCTTGAGGAACAGCGCGGCGGTGATCGCGCCGCCGCCGCGCGGACCGACGTTGTTCAGGTCCGCCACGTCGCTCTTCAAGTTCTCGCGATACTCGTCGATCAGCGGCAAGCGCCACAATTTTTCGCCGGCCGCCTCCGCCGCGCTCAGCAGCCGATTCGCGAGACGGTTGTCGTTGGCGAAGAGCCCCGAACACAGCGGCCCGAGCGCCACCACGCACGCGCCGGTGAGCGTCGCCAGGTCCACCACCTCGTCGGGCTTCACCCGGCTCCCCGCGTACGCGAGCGCGTCCGCGAGCGTGAGCCGTCCCTCGGCGTCGGTGTTGCCGATCTCGATCGTCGTGCCGTTCATCGCCCGCAGCACGTCACCCGGACGAAACGCGGACCCGGACGGCATGTTCTCGGTGGCCGCGATCAGTCCGTGGACCTCGACGGACGGCGACAGGTCGGGCAGCGCGCGCATCACGGCCAGCACCGCGGCGGCGCCCGACATGTCGTCCTTCATCCTGAGCATCCCGTCGGCGGGCTTGAGATCGAGGCCGCCGGCGTCGAACGTGATGCCCTTGCCGATGACGGCGACGCGTCGTGCCGCAGGACCCGACGGCGTATAGGTGAGATGGATGAACTTCGGCGGCTGTTCGCTCCCGGCCGCGACACCCAGGAAGGCGCCCATGCCGAATTCCGCGCACTCCGCGCGCTCGTACACGTTGACCTTGAGGCCGCGCCCGTGCGCGACCTCCGTCGCGACTTCCGCGAGATGCGTCGGATGGACGTCGTTCGCGGGCGCGTTGACCAGGTCGCGCGCGAACGCCGTGGCGTTCGCGAAGATCTCGCCCGTGCGCGCGCCTTCCGTCACGAGACGCTGCTGCCGCGCGTCCGGCGCGACCAGGCGAAGCTCGTCGATCAGCTTGTCGGGCTTCTCTTTCTTGTAGCGGTCGAACGTATACGTGCCGAGGACCGCGCCCTCCACCAGCGCCTGCGCGCGCCGCTCCGGCGGGAGCCGATCGCCGAACAGCGCGACGGCCACCGTCCGCGCTCCGAGATCGCGAGCGCGTCTCACGCCACCAGCGCCGGCCCGCCGCAGCACGTCCGGCGTCACGCCGCGCCGCGGCCCGATGCCGGCGACGATCAAGCGGCCGAACGGCATGCGGTCCGCGATGTGGAGGTGCGTGACCTGTCCGGCCCGCGCCTGGAACTTCTCGGCGTCCAGCACGCTCTTGAGTCGGCCGCCGGTCGCCCGGTCGAGCACCGCGAGCGTGGTGGGGAGCTTCGCCGCGTCTTCCGTGGAGAGCCCGATCAGGAGGGCGTCGGCGGTCACTTCGGCGAGGGGCTTCGTCAGCGTCGAGATCTTCACTCGTTCACCTGTATTCGGTTCATGCGGTGGCCGCTCCGCGGACCGCGAGCGCGCGCTCGATCATCGCGACGACGCCGTCCGTGACGTCCATCTCGTGGACCCGGTCGATGTTCACCCACGTGGCTTCGGCGGCGTCGCTGCCGGCCGTCACGGCATCGGACAGCGCCTCTACCGCATAGTCCACGAGCACGTAGTGATAGCGGATCCGCCTTTCGTGATCGTGGACGATGCGATCGATGACACCGGCCAAACCGAGCAGCTTCACGTCGATCGCGCACTCTTCCTGGAGCTCACGGCGGAGCGCCTCCTCGGTCGTTTCGCCCAGCTCGACCAGCCCTCCGGGCAAGCTCCATCGTCCGGCCGACGGCTGGCCACCGCGACGGACGAGGAGGACGCGGTCCCCGTAGAGCACGACCGCGCCGACGCCGACGCGCGGATAGTCCGGGTATTCGCGACTCATGCGGCGCCGGCCAGCCACGTGTCGGTCGCGTAGCGCTCGCGCACCAGGCGGTCGACGGCGGCCGTCTCCGTTTCGCCGAGACCGCCGGGCCGAAGATCGAGCCCGTGCTCGGCCTCGAAGGCGTCGCGCAATGCGTCGGCGCATTCCTGCCACGACGGCCGGCGGCCCATCGCGGCGGCGAGCGTGGTCATCGTCGCCAGCGGGTCCAGCGTCGTCGGAAACAGCGCGCGCAGCAGGGACTCGTCGACGTCGAGCAGGATCGAGCCGTGCTGGAGGAAGCAATCCCCCTGGCGACGCTGGGCGCTGCCCACCGCCTTCCGGCCGTCGATCTCGATCTCGTAGCGGCCGGTGCGCGCGAAGCAGAACGCGGGCACGGGCCCCTCGCTGACCGGAACGGGGACGATGTCGGCCTCGGCGCCGAGCTTCCGGAGCGCGCGACAGAGCCCGCGCGCGATCCAGTGGTATGTCGCGAGCAAGTCGGTGACACCGCCCAGATCCTCGCTCGTCGCGATCACGCTGTAGGTCAGCTCCCGCTCGGGTCCGTCGTGATAGATCGCGCTGCCGCCGGTCGGCCGGCGCACCAGGCCGACGCCGAGCTCGCGAGCCGCCGCCGCACTGACGTGACGGTCGAGCGACTGGCCGTAGCCGAGCGACACGGTGGGGGGCGCCCAGGCAAAGCAGCGGAGGGTCGGCGGCGACGTTCCGGCGTGGCGGCCGCGCCACACGGCTTCGTCGATCGCCATGTTGGTGGCGCCGTCGCACGGCTCGGTCACGAGGAGCCGCCAGGCGCGCGTCATGAGTCCATCATGCCTTGCGAGAAAAGCGCAGGTCCGGCTCGCGGGCGGCGCGCGTCTGGTCGAGGCGGCGCACCGGGGTCGTGACCGGGGCCTGGTGGATGACCTCGGGAGTCGTCGCCGCCTCGCGGGCGATCGTGATCATCGCGTCGCAGAACTGGTCGAGCGTTTCCTTCGACTCCGTCTCGGTCGGCTCGATCATCAACGCTTCCTCGACGATCAACGGGAAATACGTCGAGGGCGCGTAGAACCCGAGGTCGAGCAAGCGCTTGGCGATGTCCATCGCCGTCACGCCGAGCTTCTTCTGCCGCCGCGCCGACAGGACGCACTCGTGCATGCACGGCCCGGGCGTCGCGAGATCGTAGTCTTCCGCCAGACGTTTCATCACGTAGTTGGCGTTCAGCACCGCGTTCTCCGCGACCCGTCTGAGCCCGTCGGCGCCCATCGTCTTGATGTACGTGTAGGCGCGCACGTGCATGCCGAAGTTGCCCCAGAACGCCTGCAGCTTGCCGATCGAGTGCGGGCGCTTCCAGTCGAGCGCGTAGCGGTCATCGTCTTTCGTGACGATCGGGGTGGGCAGATACGGTTCGAGATGCCGCTTCACGCCGACCGGTCCCGCGCCGGGCCCTCCGCCGCCATGCGGCGTCGTGAACGTCTTGTGCAGGTTGAAGTGACAGACGTCGAAGCCGAGGTCGCCCGGACGCGTGATGCCGAGGATCGCGTTCAGGTTCGCGCCGTCCATGTAGACCTGCGCGCCGCTCGCGTGACAGAGCTCCGTCAGGTCGACGATCCGCGGCTCGAAGTTCCCGAGCGTGTTCGGCACCGTGATCATGAGGGCGGCGACGTCGGCGCCGAGCTTCTTCTCGAGATCCGCCAGGTCGACTCCGCCCTCGGCGTCCGACTTCACCTCGACGACCTCGTACCCGGCGATCGCCGTCGACGCCGGATTCGTCCCGTGCGCGGAATCCGGGATCAGGACCTTCGTGCGCTTCTCGCCTCGCGCGCGGTGATAGGCCCGGATCATCAGCACCCCGGCGAGCTCACCCTGGGCGCCGGCCGCCGGCNNNNCAGCATGGCGGCCAGCTCGTGCATGAGCGCGAGCGCGCCCTGAGCGTTCGGCGCCGGCGTCATGGGATGCAGCCGCCCGAAGCCGCCGAGCCGCGCCATGTCCTCGTTGACCTTCGGGTTGTACTTCATCGTGCAGGACCCGAGCGGATAGAAATGCGTGTCGACGCCGTAGTTCATCTGGCTGAGCCGCGAGTAATGCCGGACGACGTCGAACTCGGAGACCTCGGGGAGTTCCGCGGAGGTCGCGCGGCGATACTTCGCCGGGATCAGCTCGTCGGCGCTGCGCGGCGGCACGTCGGACTCGGGCAGCGAGTACGCGATGCGCCCCTCCGAGGACAGCTCGAAGATGAGCTTGTCGTAGGCGCGCGCCATCACGCCACCGCCTTGCCGAGCGCGTCCGCGAACCGGTCGATCTCCTCGCGCGTCCTTTTCTCGGTCACGGCGACCAGGAGGCAATCCCCGAGCTTCCGGTCGAACGTCTTGAGCGGCACGCCGGCGAGCCACCCTTGCTTCACGAGCCGCGTCGCGACGCGATCGGGCGGCTTCGGCAGTCGCAGCGTGAACTCCTTGAAGAAGGGCGCCGCGAAGCGAAGCGAGACGCCGGGGATCGCGGTAAGCCGCTCGGCCGCGTAGTGCGCCTTCGCGGTGGCGAGCTCCCCGACGCGGACGAGACCCTGCTTGCCGAGCGTCGCGAGATAGATCGTCGCCATCAACGCGCACAGGGCGACGTTCGTGCAGATGTTCGACGTCGCCTTCGCACGACGGATGTGCTGCTCGCGGGTCTGGAGCGTGAGCACGAACCCGCGCGCGCCGTCGACGTCCACCGTGGCGCCGACCAGTCGCCCGGGCACGCGCCGCACGAGGTCTTGCTTCGCGGCGAACACGCCGAGGTACGGACCGCCGAACGAGAGCGGAACGCCGAGGCCCTGCCCCTCGCCGACCACGATGTCCGCGCCCTGCGCGCCCGGCGCCGCGAGCACGCCGAGATTCACGGGCTCGGCGCCGACGATCAGCAACGCCCCGGCGGCGTGGGCGATCTCCGCGGCGGCGGCCACGTCTTCGAGACAGCCGTAGAAGTTCGGTGTCTGGAGGATCAGCGCCGCGGTCGTGTCGCCGCAGTGCTTGCGTGTCGACTCCATGTCGAGCACGCCGTCGGGCGCCGGCACGTCGCGGAGGCGAATCGCCGCCCCCTGGCAGTACGTCGCGATCACGCGCCGGGAGAGCGGATTCACGCCACCCGCCACGACGATCTCCGACCGTCCGGTCGCCGCGTGCGCCATCAGCGCGGCTTCGGCCAGCGACGAGGCGCCGTCGTAGATCGACGCGTTCGCGACGTCCATGCCGGTCAGTTCCGCGGTCCGGAGCGTCCCCTGGCTGGCTTCGGGCTGGTACGGCGTGTAGGCGGTGAAGAACTCGCCGCGCAGGATCAGGTGGTTGATCGGGCTCGGGACGTAGTGGTCGTAGGCGCCGGCGCCGAGGAAGCACACGTGGGAATCGGCGTCGGCGTTCTGCGCCGCGAGCGCGCGCATGTGACGCACCAGGTCCATCTCGGCGACGGCGGGACCGACGGCGAGCGGCCGCGACAGGCGTGCCTTTTCCGGCACCCGCACGAGCAGGTCCTCGATCGATCCGGCGCCGATCGTCCTGAGCATCTCGCGCTCTTCGCGCGCGGTAGTCGGCAGGTACCGCATCAGTGGCCGCCCTCGGCGAGGAACTGCTCGTATTGCTGCGCCGTGAGCAATTGCTCCCATTCGCCAGGGTTCGACGGCGCGATCAGGATCATCCAGCCGCGTCCGTAGGGATCCTGATTCACGATCTCCGGCGCATTGGGCAGCTCGGCGTTCAACTCGACGACCTCACCCGAGATCGGCGCGAAGAGATCGGAGACCGCCTTCACGGACTCGACGACGCCGAACGACTGCCGCTGCGTCACCTTCGCCCCGAGCTTCGGCAGCTCGACGAACACGACGTCGCCGAGCTGTTCCTGCGCATACGCGGTGATGCCGACACGGATGCGATCGCCCTCCTGGCGGGCCCACTCGTGATCTCGCGTGTACCGGAGCTCGGGCGGAATGGTCGCCATAGGTCTCCTCGTGAGCTACGAGATCGGGTAGTCCCGCATCACGCGGCGGCCCGCGGCTTCTTCACGCGCGAGGGATGGAACGGCGTCCGCACGATCCGGGCCGGCTTCGCCTGATTCCGGATCTCGACGCGAAGATCGGTGCCCGGCACGGCGTGCGCCGTCTCGACGTACCCGAGCGCGACCGAGCGCTCCACGGACGGGCCATACGTTCCCGACGTCACGACGCCGATCGCGCGCCCGTCTCTCGAGACGGGATATCCGTGCCGCGCGACCGAGCGGTCCGCCATCTCGAGGCCGACGAGCCGCCGCGGGACGCCGGCCGCGCGCATCTTCTCGATCGCGTCCTTGCCGATGAAGTCACCCTTCTTCGGCTTCACGATCCATCCGAGGCCGGCCTCGAGCGGGTTCGTCGTCTGGTCGATGTCGTTGCCGTAGAGCGCGTACGCCATCTCGAGGCGGAGCGTATCGCGGGCGCCGAGGCCGATCGGCGCGACACCATCATGGCTGCCCGCGTCGAGCAACGCATTCCAGAGCCGTTCGGTGGCCTCGGCGGGAACGTACAGCTCGAAGCCGTCCTCGCCCGTGTATCCCGTGCGCGAGACGATCGTCGGGACGCCCGCCACGCTCGCCGACGCGAAGCGATAGTACGCGATCGTCGTGACGTCGGTCTCCGTCAGCCGACCGACGAGCGTCTCGGCGCGCGGTCCCTGCACCGCGATCAGACCGGTCGCCGACGAGACGTTCTTCCAGCGCGCGCCGCCGGCATGCCCGGTCACCCACGCCCAGTCCTTGTCGATGTTCGCCGCGTTCACCGTCAGCATGAAGCGATCGCCCGCCAGGCGAGAGATCGTCAGGTCGTCTGCGATGCCGCCCTCCGGATAGCAGAGAACCGAGTACTGAACCTGGCCGACGTCGAGCGCGCTCACGTCGTTCGTGGTCAGCGTCTGGAGCGCCGCGAGCGCGCCCTCACCGTCGACCTCGAACTCGCCCATGTGGCTCACGTCGAAGAGGCCCACCGCCGAGCGCACCGTGCGATGCTCCTCCAGGATTCCGCGATACTGCACGGGCATGTCCCACCCGCCGAATTCCACCATTCGCGCGCCCGCTTTGACGTGGGCGTCGTGGAGCGGAGTTAGCTTGAGCGTGGTGTTCACGGCCGCTCAGTAGACCATCGGCGTCTGGGCCGGTCAAGGAGCGACGGCGCGCCGTCGTGAGTCAGTCGTCACGCTTTGGGAAGAAAATCGCGCAGCGGCTTCACCTGGCATCCGGCCTTCTCGAGCCCTTCGCGCACCGCGCGCACGATGTTCGGCGCGCCGGGCGTGTCGCCGTGGCAGCAGATGGTCTGCGCGACGATGTCGACGTCGACGCCGTCGATCGTGCGCACCTTTCCCTCGGTCGCCATCCGCACGGCCTGCGCCGCCGCGCGCGCGGGATCGGTGATGAGCGAGCCCGCGAGCTTGCGCGACACGAGGCTCAGGTCGACGTTGTACGCGCGATCGGCGAAGCCCTCGGATGCGACGCGGATGCCCATCTTCCGCACGGTCCGGTCGTAATTCCCAGAGGACAGCGCCATGAGGATCAGATCCTTGCCCGACTCGCGCGAGGCCTCGCCGATCGCGATCGACCACGACTGGTCTGATTGTTTCTCGATCATCGTGTAGAGGATGCCGTGCGGCTTCATGTGCTGGAGATCCGCGCCGGCCGCGCGGAGGTACTCGCGCAGCGCGCCGGTCTGGTAGCAGAGATAGTCCTTCAACTCCTGCGGCGTGATGTCCATCTCGCGGCGGCCGAAGCCCATCAGATCGGGCAAGGACGGATGCGAGCCGACGGCCACGCCGTGCTTGAGCGCCAGCTCGACGGTCTTGCGCATGACGTGCGGGTCCCCGCCGTGGAAGCCGCACGCGACGTTCGCCGACGAGATGAACGGCATGATCTCGGCGTCGGCGCCGAGCGTCCATCGTCCGTAGCTCTCACCCATGTCGCAGTTGAGGTCGATGTACTTGGTCGCCATGTCTTGGATCCTCCTTCATCTTGCCGTCGGGGCGCCTTCGCAGGGCTCCGGCGCCCGACGGTCGGCCGCATCACCCGTGAGCTCCATTCCGTCGACGCGCCTTCGCAGGGCTCCGGCGCCCGACGGTCGGCCACTCAACCGTTCAGCCCCGCGCCAGGACACGCGCGAGCGCGTTCACGAACCGGTCGACGTCTTCTTCTCCCATCGCGAGCGAGCACGCGCCCATGCCGCGCTGCGACAACAAGATTCCTTCGTTCAGGAGCCCGAGGAACACGCGGGTCGGCGCGTCCCCGTCTTTCGGACGACTCGAACGATAGTCGCTGAGCTTCGCCGACGTCCAGTGGAGGCAGAAGAGCGAGCCCACGCCCGACACCTGCCCGCGCCGACGCGTCCCTTCCAGCAGTCGCGTGACGCCACCGCGCAGCCGATCACCGAGCGCGTCGAGACGCGCGTACGCGTCGGGCGTGAGCGCGTTCAGCGTCGCCAGCCCCGCCGCCATCGTGACGGGGTTGGCGTTGAACGTGCCGCCCTGGCTGATGCGCGCCCCGCCGCGACGCGGATCGTAGAAGTCCATGATGTCGCGCCGGCCGCCGAACGCGCCCACCGGCAGGCCACCGCCGATGATCTTGCCGAGCGTCGTCAGATCCGGTCGCACGCCGAACCGTTCCTGCGCGCCGCCCATCGCCACGCGGAACGAGATGACCTCGTCGAAGATCAGGAGAATCCCGTGTCGCTCGGTCAGCTCGCGGAGGCGGGCGAGAAAACCGTCCGCGGGTGGGATGATGCCGCCGATCCCGAGCAACGGATCGACGAGCACGGCAGCCAGGCTCGACCCTTCACGCTCGAGGATCGCCGCGCAGGCCTCGGCATCGTTCCACGGGAGCACGACCACGTGCTTCAACACCGCGGGCGGAACTCCGGCCGACGCGGCGACGGGCTTCGGTCGCCGCGCTCCACCCGCGGATTTGGGGTCCGGCGTGACGCTGACCATGACCCAGTCGTGCGTGCCGTGGAACGCGCCCTCGAACTTCGCGATCTTCGGACGTCCCGTGGAGGCGCGCGCGAGCCGCACGGCGTTCATCGTCGCCTCGGTGCCGGAATTCGTGAACCGCACCGTTTCGAGCGACGGGATCCGGCGCGTCAGCTGCTCGGCGAGCCGGATCTCGTGCTCGGTCGGCCCGGGAAACGAGAGCCCGTGCTCCGCGACCTGCTGGACCGCCTTGACGACTTCGAGCGGCGCGTGCCCCAGCACCAGGCTCGTGTAGTTGCCGTTGAAGTCGAGCCGATCCACGCCGTCGGCGTCCCAGACGTGCGCGCCCTGGCCACGCTCGACGTAGAACGGATAGGGATCGAAGAACGTCGTCGTCCGGCTGTTGCCGCCCGGCATGACCGCGAGCGCCTCGTCGTAGAGCGCGCGCGAGCGGACAGTCTTCGAGGTGTACTCCAGCTCTTCCTTCTCGATCGTCATGGCCCCCCCATCGTCGTTGACAGTATCGTCCCCATGATGGCCTGGATCAGCGCGCCTGGATGCTCACGGCATCGAGCGCGGCCCGATGCGCGTGGAGCAGCCGGTGCGCCTCGTCGGCGGTCACGCGCTCGAAGCGCACCCGGCGTCCGGGGCGCACCTGCGCGAGCCGTCGCACGTCGAACGAGCATACCGTCGCGACTTTCGTATAGCCGCCGGTCGACTGCCGGTCGACCAGCAGCACGATCGGCTGTCCGTCTCCCGGCACCTGGATACTTCCGAGCGCGATCCCGTCGGAAATGATGTCGTGGCCTCGCGTGTGCTTGATGCGCGGCCCGGAGAGCCTGGCGCCCATCCGGTCGGACTGCGGAAGCATCTCGTACGCGGCGGTGAGCAGCGTGTCGACACCCTCTTCCGTGAAGCGATCGGCCTGGGGCCCCAGCACCACGCGGAGCGTCGGCTCGATCTCGAGATCCGGCAATGATGTCGGATCGATCCAGCGCTCCGAAGGCACCGGCGCCGGCTGGAGTCGCAGGACGTCGTCCCGGCGCAGCGCGCGTCCCTCGTATCCGCCGAGCCGTCCGCGCAGGTAGGTCGAGCGC
>QHRT01000277.1 GCA_003220195.1 Candidatus Rokuibacteriota bacterium
TCGACTTGGTCACGGCTGGCGCATCGGTCCGTTTGAACTCGAATCCACGCCGGTCGCCCTTGTGCGACGAGCGACCGAACACCGAGAAGCGCTACCATGAAATCCTAGCGTGGGAGGCTAGGATTTCATGGTGGTCGGGTTGTGAGATCCGCTCAGCCCGGCAGCTGCCAGACACGCCCCTCCGGCGTTTCGTCCGTCAGCTCGAACTGCGGCAGCGCGATGTGGTCGGCCAGATCGTGGAACGTCACGCGCACGCGCTTGCCGATCGCCACGTTCTTCTCGTCCTCGGCGCTGCCGTCCGATTTGACGAGATTGGCGATGATCCGGAGCGATTCGTCCGGCGTCGGCCGGCCCCGCTGCTCGTCCAGCTCGACCAGCACGACGGGGTAGGGCGTCCAGTCCTTGAACCCGGGCTGGATCGAATGCATGACGATCTCGTACGAGTGGATCGTGCCGCGGCCGCTCACTTCCTGCCATTTCCATCCGAGATCGGTGCACCACGGGCAGGCCTGCGTCGGCGGATAGCGCATGAGCCCGCACGCGGTGCACGCGCGCATCATCAGGCGATGCTGCCGCGCGTGCTGGAAGTATTCCTTGAACTCGGAGTCGTTGTCCGGGATGAGCAGGGCCATCCCGCGGTACTGGACGGGCTGCGGCATTTCTCTAGATCTCCATTTCGCTCGCCTCGCGACTGTCCGCCATGGGGGCCCCGACGGGCGCGCGGACGCGCCCGTAATGGCCCCCAAGCCCCCATCGCTCGGAGCGCCCCGGCAAAGCCGTGGCGCTCCTCGGGCGTCGCTCGGCTCGCACTACTTGCGCATAATGAGGGCGCTGCCGGTCGCGGGCATCGCCCAGCCGAGATTCATCGTGATCCCCACGTCCTTCACCTGACGGCAGCGCCCCGGCGAGTAGTCGTGCGTGTGCACGCCTTCCGCCGCGCGCGGGCAATAGTCGTCGACCGTGCCGCGCAGCTGGCGCACGTTCTCGATGACCATCGACATGCCGTGCGTGTAGCCCTCGCACAGATGGCCGCCGGACGTGTTGTTCGGCCTTGTGCCGCCGAGCTCGATGATGCCGCTCGAGACGTACTGGCCGCCCTCGCCCTTCTTGCAGAACCCGTACTCCTCGAGCTGGAGCATCGTCGTGAACGTGAACGCGTCGTACGAGCCCGTGACGTGAACGTCCTCGGGCGCGATGCCCGCCTGGCGGAACACGATGTCCTTCGCGTAGTACCCGGCCACGCGGCTGATCGGCCCGTGCGCCCAGTGGAAGTCGGTGCGCGGCTTGGACACGCGTCCGGCCACGCCCATGACGTAGACGGGCTTCTGCCGCAGGTCGCGCGCGCGCTCCGCGGACGTGACGATCACGCACGTCGCGTTGTCGCTCTCGAGACAGCAGTCGAGCAGATGGAGCGGCTTGACGATCCACCGCGAATTCACGACGTCCTGAACGGTGACGCGCTGCTTGAGCAAGGCCTTGGGATTCTGCGACGCGTGCTTCGAGTGCGCGACCTTCACGTGCGCGACCTGCTCGGACGTCGTGCCGTAGTCGTACATGTGTCGCATGAACGTCGGCGCGAAGTTCTGGCCCGCGCTCGTCATGCCGAACGGCCGTTGCACGAGATCGAGGCCTCGGACCGGCGCCGCTGACCGGACGCCCGTCCCGCCGATGCGCACCTCGGAGTACCCGTTCATCGATCGGAAGATCGCGACCGTGTTGCACATGCCGGCCTCGATCGCGCCCATGGCGAGACCGATCAACGCTTCGGTCGAGGACCCGCCGCCGATCACGTCCATGTAGAAGTTGAGCCGGATGCCGAGGTCGGGCGCGACCCAATTGCCCGGTGTCGAGTCCATGTTCTGGTAGCTCATCATCCCGTCGATCTCGGAAGCCTTGAGACCGGCGTCGACCATCGCCTTGCGCACCGCCTCGACCGCCATGGCGCGCGTCGTGCGGCCGGACGCCTTCGAATACTCGGTCTCGCCGACGCCGGCGATGCAGTATCTGTCCTTCAACCCGCGACTCTGGACGACCATCGGCGCGAAGTCCTCCTCTTCTCAGGTCAGTGACGTTCGGACGGGTGATCCTACCACTTCGGGGCGCGGCACTTCGGTGGGACGGTTGCGCGGGCGACTACAGCTTCGTGTCCATGCTCCGCCAGAGATACCAGGACGCCACCGAGCAGTACGGGCGCCAGGTGCGCGCCAGCTTTTCCATGTTGCGGGGCGTCGGCAGCGTTCTTTTCCTGTAGAGCTTCTTGATGGCTGCGCGCACGCCGTAGTCGCCGATCGGCAGCACGTCGGGGCGGCGGAGCGCGAAGATCAGGAACATGTGCACGGTCCACTCGCCGACGCCCTTGACCTGCGTGAGCGCCGCGATGACCTGGTCGTCGGGCAGTCCCGGCAAGGCGGTGAAGTCGAGCTTGTCCGTGGAGACGTGCCGCGCCAGCTCACGGACATAGGTGGCCTTGGCCTGCGACAACCCGACGCGGCGCAACGACGGCATGCGCAGCCTGAGGAGCTTGTCCGGCGTGAGAGGCTCGCCGCCCGCGGCGTCGACCAGGCGCTGCCAGATCGTGCGCGCCGCGGTGCCATTGAGCTGCTGGAACACGATCGCGCGCGCCAGCGTCTCGAACGTGGGCTCGCGGTAGGTCATCTGAAAAGCGCCGACGGCGCCGATCACCGCAGCGAGCACGGGGTCGCCGCGCTTCAGATGATCGAGCGCCGCCGCATGGTCCGTCATCGTGCGTCGAGTATGAGGCCTCTCGCGCGAAGATGTCAGAAATCCCTTGACACGCCCGTCGTCCGCGCTGTATCGCGGGGACCATGACGACACTCTCCGACGAAACACGCGCGACGTTCGCCGACATCCGCGCGCGCATCGCGACGATCCCGCGGGTGAGCCTGGCGCTGACGCCGACGCCCCTCCACGAGGCGCCCCAGCTCGCGCGGCGACTCGGCGGGCCGCGCATCTTCGTGAAGCGCGACGACCTGACCGGGGTGGCCCTCGGCGGCAACAAGACGCGGAATCTGGAATTTCGGCTCGCGCACGCGCTCCGGGACAAGCCGGACGTCGTCATCGTCGGGCTCGATCTCCAGTCGAACTCGGCACGGCAGACCATCGGCTGCTGCAACAAGCTCGGGCTCTCCACGATCCTGGTGCTCGAGGGCAAGATCCCGAACGAAATCCAGGGCAATCTCCTGGTCGACTACCTCCTCGGCGCCGACGTGCGATTCGCCGGCGACCGCGACGAGCAACGCCGGATGCTGGACGACGCCGCGTCCGAAGTGCGCGCGCAGGGTCTGGTCCCGCACATCCTGAACGACAACCCGATGTTCGACGTCGCCTCCGCGATCGCCTACATCGAATGCACGATGGAATGTCTCGAGCAGCTGGCGACGGTCGGCGCGACGCCGCGCACGCTGTACATGTCGTCGAGCGGCAAGGGGCAGGCCGGCCTCGTGCTCGCGAAACGACTCTTCGACGCGTCGTTCGAGGTCCGCTGCGTCACCGCGACGCGCGAGCACAGCGTTCCCGCGCGGACCGCCGAGATCGCCAATCGCACCGCCGCGCGGCTCGGGCTCGAGCTGCGGATCTCACCCGACGAGGTCGTCAATTTCGAGGGCTACGTCGGCCAGGATTACGGCATCCCGAATGCGGCGGGCAACGAGGCGGTGAAGCTGTTCGCCGAGACGGAAGGCCTGATCCTCGATCCCGTGTACACGGGAAAGTGCGCCGCCGCCATGATCGATCACATCCGCCGCGGCGAGTTCGACCGGCAGGATGTGGTGCTCTTCATTCACACCGGAGGCGTGCCGGCGATCTTCACGCATCATCACCTGTGGGGCCGACCATGATGCGCATCGTCGCGATCGTTCTCGTGGTCCTGGCGGCGATGGCGCCGGCGAGCTGGGCCGGTCGCGCCGAGAACACGCTCGTGTACGGGCACAGCGTCCCGATCACGAGCCTCGGACCGGAGTACGGCGCGTTCCAGAAATATCCCGCGGGCTACGAAGCCGGCTTCGTGCTCTACGATCGCCTGGTGACGTTCGACGCGGACCTCAAGCTCCACCCGCAGCTCGCGGAGCGCTGGGAGGTCGCGGCGGACGGCAAGTCCGCCACCTTCCATCTCCGGCGCAACGTGACCTTCCATGACGGCTCGCCGTTCAATGCCGCCGCGGTCAAGTTCAACATCGAGCGCATGCTCGATCCCAAGCGGAACACGACCAACCAGCCGATCTGGTCGCCGATCGCGGGCGCCGACGTCGTCGACAACCTGACCGTGCGGATCACCACGAAGGAGCCGTACGCGCTGCTCCTGAACACGCTCGCGCACGGCTCGGGCGCGATGGTGAGTCCGGCGGCGATCGCGAAGAATGGCGACGACAGCATGACGCAGCGGCCGGTCGGCGCCGGCCCGTACATGCTCGAGACATTCACGCCGGGTCAGGAGCTCGTGCTCAAGGCGTTCCCGAATTACTGGGGGAGCAAGCCGAAGCTCGACAAGATCGTGTTCAAGTACATTCCCGAACCGGCGACGCGCATCGCGGCGCTCAAGACCGGCAGCGTCGACCTGATCGACGCCGTGCCTCCGCACCTGGTGCAGAGTCTGAAGCAGGTGAGCGGGCTCGAGGTGCTGGCGAAGCCCGGGCTGCGGCCGATGGGCCTCGCCATCTTGACGACGCGCGAGCCGTACACCGACGTGCGCGTGCGTCGCGCGCTCAATCACGCGACCCCCGTCTCGACGATCGCGGAGAAAGTCTTCTTCGGGTACGCGCGCGCGTCGGATTCGCCGCTGGCGTCCAACACCGCCGGACACAAGACGGTGGGCAGCTACGCGTACGATCCGAAGCGCGCCGAGCAGCTCCTGAAAGACGCAGGATTCGCCCGCGGCGCCGACGGCGTGCTGGCGCGCGGCGGCAAGCCGTTCACGATGAAGCTTCTGACGAGCGACGGGCTCTTGCCCGGTGATCTGCGCACGGCCGAAATCGCGGCGCGATCCTTCGAGCAGCTCGGGATTCCGCGTGCCTCAGGCCGACATCCAGTGGGACCTCGCCGTCTTCGGCTTCAATCCCTCGAACGGCGCGGGCTCGTATCACGTCGACGCGATGTTCCACTCGAACCCGAACGACGCGGACAAGCCCGCGGCGTGGAACATCGTCCGCTACCGGAACGCCGAGGTCGACCGGCTCATCGGCGACGCGAAGGTGGCGGTCGATCCGGAAAAGTACCGTGCGCTGCTCGGCCGGGCCCAGGACCTCGTATGGAACGACGCGCCCTACGTCTGGC
>QHRT01000278.1 GCA_003220195.1 Candidatus Rokuibacteriota bacterium
CCCGCGCCCCTCGTAGGTGTCGGCGACGCCCCGCATGGCGCCTATCTTATCTCACGCCTCGACCGTCGATGCTCCGGCCCGATCCGAGCCGCTCCGGTGGCCCGGCTCGACGGCGGTCGCGTGACATGCTGACCTGACTTCCTGCCGGTCTGTCACGCGGGCTGCTCGAGCCCCCGGAGAAGGGCAGTCGGTCGGCCGGTTCTGAGAAAGTCCGCGAGCTTTGGCGGCGAAGATTATTTTCTTTCTGGTAAATAGGCCGCGTGATCTATTGATATGGATGTAGATGCCGCGCACCGGGACAAATTCGCTGCGCATGCGCATCTAACTTCCGTTCCTGGCCTTCTGGAGGGCGCCGTGATACGACTACTATCGTTCCTCGCCCGCTATCGAGCTCCTCTGCTGGCGGACGCTCTCGACCTCGTGAGAGCGCGGGGAGCGAGCAGGCGTGCGGAGACACGGCCGCCTCGTCATCGGCGCCCCGTACAACCATGCGTAGCGCTTCTTCTGTCGTTGGCCGTCGTGTTGTGTCTCAACTCGACCGCCTCGGGGTTGTCCGCGCCACCGTTTCCGGTCATCTTCGTACATGGGATCGCGGAGACCGCCTTGTCCTGGTCAGGGGCCTTCGATTTCAAGGAATCCCTCGTGCAGCAAGGCTGGAGATTCGGAGGATCGCCGAGATTCGATCCTGCGACTCTTCAGGTGATCAACGTGCAACCGGGTGACCTCTATACGATGAACTTTTCTGATTTCGGCCTGCAGCCGTACCACTCGCAGTATTTAAGCCTGGACCGACAAGGTTACGAGCTCTCTGCCATCATCCAGGCCGTTGTCAAGGCGAATACGACGACGCGAGTGATCCTCGTGGCGCACGGGATGGGCGGACTGGCCGCCCGCGAATATCTGCAAGGACTCGCTCGGCTCAGCAGTTCCTCCCCGACAACGCCGTACCGAAGCGATGTCGCACAGCTCATCACCGTGGGCACACCGCACCTGGGCTGGCTCCTTACCACGATCTGTCAGGTGCTGCCGTTACAGGCGTGTCTCTATACGCATCCCTTCGATCTCGGGGGTATCGCCATCGCCCAAATGACTCCAGGCAGTACCGCGCTCGCCACGCTCAACGATGTTGCCACTCATCCCTTGCCGCTCGACGTGGACTTCGTCTCACTGGTCGCCCTCGGTGGCATCGGTCTCGCGGGCGACGGTGACGGCCTCGTGACACGAGTGTCCCAGTCGTTCCTGGCGACGCTACCCGGGCTGCATCACGAGCTTCACGAACTCACCATCCCTGCGAAGGATGATTGCGGTAACGATAACGCGCTCTATCCGGCCTTCCTGGAAGTGCATACGTGCGAACCAGCCGCTCCCCGTGTATTCTCCGCGATGCTGGACGCAATCTCACAGTCCCCAGTTACGCAACCCCCGATTACGCAGCCGCCAATTACGCAGCCCCAGATTGCGCTCACACTGAACGCGAGCGAATTCGTTGCCGGACAGAACCTCCGCCTGTCGCTGACAAGCCAGCCAGGGCTTCAGAATGGAGACCTCTACCTGGCCGCGCAGCTGCCGGACGGTACCGCGTACCAGTACACCGGAAGCTCGTGGCAGCTCGTCACTGACGGCGGGCAAGTCTTCTCGAGCCACCTCCAGCCCTTCCGGCCTCGGACGACGCTGCAGACTGGAGCGGAGGTTCTCGCCGATATCGTTCTGCCGGTCTTACCTACCGGCTCCTACGCGTTTTTCGCGCGACTGGTCAAACCCGGGGCGGCCCCGCTCGATGATGCCGGCGCGCTCAGCAATATGGCGACGGCACCGTGGACGTTCACGTCGTCGTCCTGTACCTATGCGCTTTCCGCCACCACCGTCTCCTTTCCTGTGATTGGCGGCACGGGGAGCGTGGGCCTGACCACCGGTGGAGGGTGTTCATGGACGGCGACCAGTAATGCGGCCTGGCTCACCATTACCGGGAGCGCCAGTGGAACTGGCAACGGGGTCGTGCGCTATTCGGTGGCAACCAACGCCAGCATCCTGCCTCGGATTGGCGTCCTGACCGTTCAGGGACAGACATTGACGGTCACCGAGCACGGGGCCTTCGCCTTCGCCGCCCCCGCACTCGCCACCACCGTGTCCACAGTCCCGCGCGCACCACTCGTCAATGTCGAGAACGCCGGCGACCCGGCGTTTCAGAGTCTGACTTTGGCAACCAGGGCGTCCCGCGGCACAGACACGGCGTCGCCGTAATCTCGGATCAGCGGACTCCATCGGCTCATCCGGGGCGACGGCGATGTCCCGGTGGCTGCGCCGGACGCCTGATCCCGCAGCGACAGCCTGAAAGGTCGATCGAGTGCGACGGCTCGCTTGCGGCGCCCCCGCGCCGTCGTCAGCGGCCGCGTCGCTCGGTCTCGCCCGCCGCCTGCAGCGTGACTCGATCGGCGATGATCACGAACACGACGTTGCCGTTCGAGGCGCGGTAGGTCCAGGTCTCGATGGGCCCGACCTTGGTAATATCTTGTGGCCGCCCGAGCTTCTTCTCGAGCTCCGGCCGGGTCTCTACTCCGCGAGCCCGTTCCACCAGATCTTCCTTGGTGCGCGGGCCGCAGCCGCCGAGCCCGACGAAGGCCAGCAGTGCGACGACGACGAAGACCCGGCGACGACTCACCGGCGCGACGCCGCGCCGCGCTCGACCGAGCGGACGGGAATGACGCGCACCCGGTCGTCGCGCCGCACCGAGACGCGTACCACGTCGCCGGCCCGGCCCCGCCAGAGCTGCTCGTAGAACTCTTCCTGCGAGCCGACCGGCACGCCGTTGACGCCGACGATCTGATCGCCTTTCTGGAACCCCGCCGTGCGCGCGGGCCCGGTCGCGGCGAACCCGTCCACGATCACCCCGCTGCGCACCGCGGCCGTGTAGAGACCGAGCCACGGCCGCGGGGGCCGGCTCATCACGCGCCCGACGGCGATCAGCTCGTCCTTCACCGCGACAAACTTCTCGATGGGGATCGCGACGTTCACGTGCGGCGACTCGCCGATGCGCAGCGACGCGAGCCCGACGACGGCGCCGCGCGCGTCGACCACGGCGCTGCCGCCCCACGCCGAGCTGGACGGCTCGACGAAGAGCGCGCGGTCCAGCATGTACTCCCAGAAGGCGGAGAAGCGGCTGATCGCGTGCACCGTGCTGCTGACGTAGACGGGATCGTTGTCGTCGTCCACGCCGACCGTCCCCGTCGCGTCGCCTGGCCGCACGTCGCGCGAATGACCGAGCGTCGCCGCCGGCCATGACTCGTCGGGAAGCTTGACCACGCCGAGCCCCGTCTCGTAGTCGATGCCGACGATGCGCGCCGGCACCACGCGATTGTCGCGCGTCATCGCGTGGACCGGCCGGGCGTCGAGCAGCGCGTAGCTGACGGTCAGCACGTAGCCCCGGTCGTCGAAGATCACGCCGCTCGCGAACCGTTCGGCGCCCAGCCTGACCGACGACGGCGCCTCCTCGTCCGCACGCACCTTGAGCCCGACGATCGACGGCAGGATCTTCTGCACGTACGTCGGCTGCGCCATCGCGTCGCGCGGATGGAGCCGCGGGGCGGGCGGCCGCGGCACGGCCAGTGCGAGGGTCGGAAACGCGAGAGCAAGGGCCAGAACCCCGAACAGGCGTAACGTCATTTCTTCTCCGGCGCCGAACGCGCGGCACGGGCCGCGCCGTACTGGCGCTCGTAATACGCGCGGAACTCGCCGGATTTGAGCGGTCGCCACCAGTCTTGATGCTCGCGGTACCACTCGACAGTCGCCCGCAGCGCGTCTTCGAAGGACCGGCGCGGCGCCCACCCGAGCGCCCGCACCTTGGCGCAATCGAGGGAATAGCGACGATCGCAGCGTCTCGGGCTTTCCGGAAAGCGCCAGGATCCGGCCCGTGAGCGAGATGTTCTCGACCTCCGTGCCGCCGCCGATGTTGTAGACCTCGCCATCCCCGCCCTTGCGGAGCACCAGGTCGATCGCCGCGCAGTTGTCCTCCACGTAGAGCCAGTCGCGCACGTTCCGGCCGTCGCCGTAGAGGGGCAGCGGCCGATCGTCGAGCGCGTTCGTCACGAAGAGCGGGATCACCTTCTCGGGATACTGGTACGGCCCGAAGTTGTTCGAGGATCGGGTGATGACGACCGGCACGGAATGCGTGTGCCAGTACGCGAGCGCGAGCAGGTCGCCGCTGGCCTTCGACGCCGAATAGGGATTCGTCGGCTTGAGCGGATCGCCCTCGCGCGACGAGCCGGTCGGGATCGTCCCGTACACCTCGTCGGTACTGATGTGGAGCAGCCGCGAGATGCCGAGGTCGCGCACGGCCTCGAGCAGGGTGAAGACGCCGAACACGTCCGTGCGCAGGAACTCCTCCGGCTCGAGCAGCGAGCGGTCCACGTGGGTGCACGCGGCGAAGTTGACGATCGCGTCGACGTCCCGCGCGGCCTCACGCACCTGCCCGGCGTCGCAGATGTCACCGCGGACGAACGAATACCGCGTGTCGCCTTCGACATCCGCCAGGTTGGCCAGGTTGCCGGCGTATGTCAGCTTGTCGAAATTGACGACCGAATCTTCGGGATGCGTCCGGAGGACGTGGCGAACGAAGTTCGAGCCGATGAACCCGGCGCCGCCGGTGACGAGCAGCTTCAACTGATCGACATGGGGGCCCGCGACGGGCCCCCCATGCCCCCCGACGCTCGGAGCGCCCCGGCAAAGCCGTGGCGCTCCTCGAGATCGCGTAACGGCACAGCGCTCGCGCTCACACGAGCCCGACGTCCGAGCGATCGCCGATCATGAGCTTGTAGGACTTCGGCCGCGTCCCCGACCGGTAGATCGTGACGTTGCGCCCGATCAGGCTCGACTCGATGCGGCTGCCGACGTCGCACACGCTCGATCCTTCCAGCACGATCGAGTGCTCGATCTCGCTGCCGCGGATGACCACGCCGTCGCCGATGGACGTGAACGGCCCGATGTACGCCTGCTCGATCGTGGCGCCGCGGCCGATGATCGCGGGCCCGCGAATCGTGCTGTCGACGATCTTGGCGCCCGGCTCGATCACGACCTTGCCGACGATCTCGGCGTTCTGGACGACGCCGTCGACGCGACGCTGGAACGTGTCGAGGATGATGCGGTTGGCCTCGAGCATGTCTTCGAGCTTCCCGGTGTCCTTCCACCATCCGCTGATGACGTACGGCCGGACGGTGCGTCCCTGGTCGATCAGCCACTGGATCGCGTCCGTGATCTCGAGCTCGCCCCGCGCGGACGGCCGGATCGCCTTCACCGCGTCGAACACGGCGGACGAGAACATGTAGACGCCGACCAGGGCCAGATCGGACGGCGGCTTCTCCGGCTTCTCGATCAGGTGCACGACGCGATCGCCGGGCCCCAGCTCGGCGACCCCGAACTGCTCGGGATGTGTCACGTGTGCGAGGAAGATCTGGGCGCTCGGCGCGTCCGCCGTGAAGCGTTCCACCATGGGCCGAAGGGGGTCGTTGACCAGGTTGTCGCCGAGGTACATCACGAACGGCTCGGCCCCGAGAAAGTCTTCGGAAATGAGGACGGCGTGCGCGAGCCCGAGCGGCGCCTCCTGCTGGAGGTAGGTCACGCGGACGCCAAAACGGCTCCCATCACCGACCGCATCGCGGATTTCCTGGTGCGTGTCGCCGACCACGACTCCGATCTCCCGGATCCCGCAGGCGGCGAGAGACTCGATGCCGTAGAAGAGAATCGGCTTGTTGGCGACCGGGACGAGCTGCTTGGCGGAGGTGTACGTGATCGGGCGAAGGCGGGTCCCGCGTCCGCCGGAAAGGATGAGCCCCTTCATGTGTTTTCCACAGTGTTCAGCAATCTCGCGTCGAGATTTGCGAGTATAGCAGCCGCGCCGGGGCGCGCGGAAGGCCGTCACCGGGCAATCCGGGCAATGGCCCCATGTCAATCGATTTCGACTGGAATAGGGGGTAATATCGTTCGTATGAAGACTCTCAAGGAGATGCTCGCCGAGGCCCGAGAGGTGATACCGGAAGAAGATCCGGCGGAAATCGAGCGCCGCCGCGCGGCCGGGGAGCCCCTGGCCCTCATCGACGTGCGCGACCCCGACGAGTATCGCGACGGGCACATCGAGGACGCCACGAACATCAGCCGCGGGTTCCTCGAGTTCAGGATCGGCGGCGCGGTCGGCGATCCGTCGACGCCGGTCGTTCTCTATTGCCAGAGCGGGCTCCGGTCGATGCTCGCGTCGAAGGTCCTGAAGGACCTCGGCTATTCCAACGTGATCAATCTGAAGGGTGGCTATCAGAAATGGGTGCAGTCCGGGCTGCCCGTCGTCCGCGACGTGCCGATGACGCCGGACCAGGTGCAACGCTACAGCCGCCACTTCCTCCTGTCGCAAGTCGGCGACAAGGGACAGCGCAAGCTGCTGCGCTCGAAGGTGCTCTTGATCGGCGCGGGCGGGCTCGGCTCGCCGACCGCGTTCTATCTGGCGGCCGCCGGCGTCGGCACGCTCGGCATCATGGACGGCGACGTGGTCGACATCACGAATCTCCAGCGCCAGATTCTGCACACGACCGCGGACATCGGGAAGCCGAAGGTCGAATCCGCGACACGGACGCTGAAGGCGCTGAACCCGGACGTGAACATCATCGCGCTGCCGACCCGTATCACCGTCGACAACGTGATGGACATCATCAAGGACTACGACCTGATCGTCGACGGCTCGGACAACTTCGAGACGCGCTACTTGATGAACGACGCGTGCTATCTCGCGGGCAAGACCAACGTGCACGGGTCGATCTTCCAGTTCGAGGGCATGGCGACGGTGTTCGCGCCGAACAAGGGCCCGTGCTATCGCTGCCTCTATCCGACACCGCCCCCGCCGGGCCTCGTCCCCTCCTGAAGCGAGGCGGGTGTCCTGGGCGTGCTCCCAGGAGTGATCGGAACGATCCAGGCGACGGAAGCCGTGAAGCTCTTGCTCGGCATCGGCGATCCGCTGATCGGGCGGCTCCTCACCTACGACGCGCTCGGCATGCGCTTCCGCGAGGTGAAGCTGCGGCGCGACCCGAAGTGTCCAGTGTGCGGCGAGTCGCCCACGATCCGGGATCTGTCGATCCACCGGCAGACGAGCGACGCCTGCGCGACGACGGAAAACGGGCACGGGGAGCGGGAAGGCGCGCTCGCGACGACGGCGGCGCGCTGATCGCCGGTGACTGATTCGCCTGGCCGGCGATGACCCGGGTCGTCGGCCCCGAGCTTTCCGCGCAGCTCGTCGAGCGGTTTTCGCAGCGAGATCTCCCGCGTCGACTGGGCATTGCGATTCCCTTCGTCACGGTCGACGCCGAGATGCGCCCGCATCCGATGCTGCTCTCGTATCTCGAGGTGCGCGCCTACGACACCCGCACGGTCGGGCTCGTGATCGGCGCGCGCAGCCGGAGCGGACGGAATCTCGTCGAGCGTCAGACCGCGACGCTGATCGCGGTCGAGCCCGACACCACCGTGTACGTGAAGCTCCGGACGGTCGACGGACCGCTGCCGATCGAAGGCGCCGACGAGATGGGGCTCGGTTACTTCCTGCTCGAGGTCGAGGAGGTGCTCGAAGACTCCGCGGCGGACTGGGAGGCGGGAATGCGCATCACGCACGCGCTCCGCTACGAGCCCCCGCCGACGCTCGAAGAGCCGTGGGCGCGCGCGACGCTGGCGGCGCTCGCGGCGCCGCGCGCTCGGGCCTGACTGACGACGCGCGGGCGCGAACCGAGCGCCGACCGGCTGGTCGCGGCCTGTTTGTCGTGACCGTCAGAGTTGGGCTCGCTGGCCCCTCGCGGTACGCACGATGAAGTCGGCGAACGCGGGGAACGGATCGAAGCCGAGAACATCCGGCGCGTTCGCGACGAAGTTCGACGTCGCGTTCACGTCGTAGAAGTAGATCTGTCCGTCGCGCTTCGCGACGAGATACTCGATCCCGCCGACGTCGATCGAGGCCGCACGCGCGAGCCGGATCGCGCCGTCGATCGCTTCGGCCGGAGCGTCAGCGCGCGTCACGACGAGTCCGGGTCGCTGGTCAATCGGGCATGCTGCGAGAGCGCCGGGGCTCGATGCTGATTCGCTGGTGGCGGGGATCTGACAGATGTCGGCCGGACACAGATTGAAGCCGGCGTCGGCCTGCCGCACGATGCGAATCGCGTAGAGATACCGTCCGTCGAGTACCTCGACGCGAACGATCGCGCCGCCCTCCGCCTCGATGTACTCCTGCACCAGCGCCGTGTGATCCGGCCCGAAATCGAGACGGTCGAGCGCGGCATCGAGCTCGGCCCGCGAGTCGAACCGGACGATCCCGGCGCCGGAGCCGCCCACGTTCGGCTTGACGACGAGCGGGAAGCCGACGCGATCGAGCGCCTTCACGACCTGATCGGGATGGTTGACGACGATCGCGCGCGGATACCGCACGCCGACCCGCTCGAACAGCTCGGCCTGCAACGCCTTCGACTTCTCGAATCGGTACGCGGCGACGGGATTGATGACGGGAATCCCGAGCGCTTCGTAGTGGGCGAGCACCGCTTCGGCGTAGAACAAGGCGTTGCCGTGCGCGCGCGTGTGCGACGACGGGCTCGTCCGGTTGACGATGATGGAATACCGCGGCTCACGGTCCCGCGGGTCGAACGCGTGGTCCGAATGGTCGATCTTTTCGAACGGCAGCCGTCTTCCCCGCAGCTCGTCCATAAGCCGGGTGGACCACTCCGGATGCTCGTCGAGAATCCCAATTGGTTTCGTCAGTTCCGGCTTTTCCGTCATAGACCACCATTCCGATCGGATTTCCTCAAAGTGTCCCCGATCGAGCC
>QHRT01000279.1 GCA_003220195.1 Candidatus Rokuibacteriota bacterium
TGGACTTCGACGAGTGGATGCGGCTCGATCTGCTCTACGTCGACCGGTGGTCGGTCGGGCTCGATCTCTCGATCTTGCTTCGCACGATCCCCGCGGTCCTGTCGCGGAAGGGCGCGGTGTAGGTTACCGCCGCGGCCCGAGCCGGGCCAGATCCGCGTCGACCATCATCCGTACGAGGTCCGGGAACTTGACTTTCGGAGCCCAGCCGAGACGCTCGCGCGCCTTTGCCGCGTTGCCCAGCAAGCGGTCCACCTCGGCGGGACGCTTCAGCGCCGGGTCGACGACGACGCGCTCGATCCAGTCGAGACCGACGTGGCCGAACGCGACCTCGACGAAGTCCTGGACGGAGTGGCTCTCCCCGGTGGCGACGACGTAGTCATCGGGCTGGTCTTGCTGCAGCATCAGCCACATCGCGTGGACGTAATCTCCGGCGAATCCCCAGTCCCGCCGCGCTTCGAGATTGCCGAGCCGGAGCACCGAGGTGAGGCCGTGCGTGATCCGCGCGACCCCGTCGCTGATCCTCCGCGTCACGAATTCGAGACCGCGCCGCGGCGACTCGTGGTTGAAGAGGATCCCCGAGCAGGCGAAGAGGCCGTAGCTCTCGCGATAGTTCACGGTGATGCCGTGACCGTAGACCTTCGCCACGCCGTACGGGCTTCGCGGATGGAACGCCGTCCGCTCGTCTTGCGGAGTCTCGCGCACCTTGCCGAACATCTCGCTGGACGACGCCTGGTAGAAGCGAATCGCCGGGTTGACGAGGCGGACCGCTTCGAGCACCCGGGTGACGCCGAGGGCCGTGAACTCGCCAGTGAGGACCGGCTGACTCCACGAGGTGGGCACGAACGACTGCGCCGCGAGGTTGTACACCTCGTCGGGTCGGGTCTGCTCGAGCACCCGGATCAGCGAGAGCTGATCGAGCAGATCCGCCTGGCGGAGCTCGAGACGATCGCGGATGTGGTCCAGACGCTCGTAGTTCTCGCTGCTCGCGCGGCGCACCATGCCGACGACCGTATAGCCCTTCTCGAGCAACGTTTCGGCGAGGTACGAGCCGTCCTGTCCGGTGATCCCGGTGATCAGTGCTGTCTTCACCGCCCCACCATACGGTGCCGCCACGTCCCTGGCAAGCGTCGTCGACCCTTCAGGACGATGTCAGCATGAGCTGCTCGCGCGACATGCCGCCGAGAAGGTAGAGGGCGAAGGCGTACGCAGCGGCGCCGAGCGCCACGAGCAGGAGCGGGTGTGCAGAAGCGAGCGGCCAGAGCGCCAGAAGCATGAGGCCAGCCGCGATCGCGGCTTTCGCCGCGATCCGCAAGGACGGCGCGAAATCCGAGCCGCGTCCGACGCGAGAGAGCAGGACCAGGAACATGACGATCGCGCTCACGGTCGTCGTCGCGGCGGCGCCGGCGGCGCCGAACCGCGGAATCACGAGCAGGTTCAGGAGCACGTTCACGGTGACTCCGGCGAGACCGAGCCAGGGCAATTCCTGTTGCCGGCGCAGGGCGACCAGGGCGGAGCTGAGGAGCGTGTTCTCGAACGCGAACACCGTGCCCAGAAGCAGCAGCGCGAGCGGGCGGCCCGCCTCCGCGAAGTCGGGTCCACCGACGAGGCTCGCGATGCCCGGCGCGACCAGGACGCCGCCGGCCGTGACCGGCAGCGCGGCGATCAGCAGCACGTCGAAGGCTCGCTGCAGCATCGACGGCAGCTGCGCGCGGTCCTGCGTCGCGATGCGGCTCAGCACCGGAAACAGGGAGATCGCGAAGAACGCGGGCAGGGCGAGCGTCAGTTCGAACACCTTGCAGGCGACGCCGTACACGCCGACGTCGCTGCTGCCGCGGAGCAGCGACAGCAAGATCGTGTCGATCCGGAGATAGATCGCCTGCAGCACGGTCGCCGCGCCGAGCGGCAACGCCTCGCGCATCAGCTCGCGCCAGTGCGAGACGTCGCCGAGGAGCCGCACGCGCGCCACGCGACGCGCCAGCAGCGCCATGAACAGGGCGCCGGTCACGCTCCACGCGACGGTGGCGCCGACGAGCAGATAGAACCCGCCGCCCAGCACGATGGTCGCGACGGTCAGGACGAGGGCCACGGCCCGGCTCCCGACCTCGACCGCCGCGACCGGAAGCATCTCGAGCCGCGCCGGGAACACCGACGCGAACGTCAGCCACACGTTTCCGAACGGGATCGAGAGCGCGGCGATGGCGACGCCGACCTTGACCGCCGCCGGATACGGGGAGAACGCGATCCCGCCGATGGCCAGGACGACCGCCCCGATGCCGAGCAGCATGCGGAGCGTCAGGACGTTGCCGAGGATGGCGTCGATGCGATGGGGCGCTCCCGACATCTCGCGGACGGCGATCGAGGACAGCCCGAGGTCGGCCAGCGCAGCGAAGAACGACACGTAGACGACGATCGTCGTCAGGTCTCCATACGCTTCCTGACCGAGGTACCGCGACGTCAGCGCCACCGACACGAGCCCGAGAATCATGACGAGCACGCGACCGGCCGCCTGAACCGCGGTGTTGAACGGGACCGAGTGGAGCACGGCCGTCACGAGCGGACGTCCTTGACGCAGTCGAGGATGGCCTCGGCCGTCCGCTCCCAGCTGAAGCGGCTGACCTGTTCGAGGCCCGCGCTCCGCATCGCGGCTCGGGTCGGCGGATCGTCGACGACGAGATTGATGGCGCCGGCGAGCGCGCGGGTGTCGACGGGATCGATCAGGAACGCCGCGCCGCCCGTCGCTTCCGGCAGCGAGCCCGCGCGGGAGGCGATGACCGGCGTGCCGCACGCCATCGCCTCCAGCACGGGAAGCCCGAAGCCCTCGTAGAGAGAGGGCAAGAGCACGATGTCGGCGCCGGCGTACAGGGCCGGCAGATCTTCGGAGGTGACGTAATCCAGAAACCTCACGCGGTCGCGGAGGTTGAGGGCCAGGACGCACGTCTCGAGCGTCGGGTGATAGCGCGGATCCTTCCGGCCCGCGATGATGAGCGTGTGCGGAATCGCGTCGGCCGCCATCGCGAACGCCTCGAGCAGTCGCGGCAGGTTCTTGTGCGGCAGGAGGTTCCCGACGTAGAGCAGGTACGGACCGAGCTCGTATTTTTGCTTTACGGACGAGGCGTCGATGCCGGCGCGGTAGCGGTCCCGGGCGTACCCGCACGGCACCACGTGGATCCGCGTCGGGTCGATCGAGTACTGCGAGATCAGGTCGCGCCGCGTGCTCTCAGAATCCGCGATGACGGCGCGGCAGCGCTCGAGCACCAGCGGCAGGACGTGCCGGAAGTAGATCGACTGGCGCGGCCACGCGTGAGGAAAGTGGAGCGGCGTCAGGTCGTGCACCACGACGACTTGAGGGACCAGCGGGATCAGCATCCCCTCGGGCACGGGCGAGAGCAGGACGGAAGCCCGCTCGGCCACGAGTCGCAGCGCCAGCGACGTCTGGATCCACGCGATGCGCTGCAGATGCCCGCGACGGCCGCGCCAGGGCTGCACACCTGGGCCGACGCGGCGCACGATCCCCGGATTCACGCCACAGACGGCGGGCGCCGAGGTATAGACGCGGAGATCGTCGTGGAGCCGGGCCAGCGCCCGGAGGAGATTGACGGTGTAGACGCCGAGGCCGCTCAGCACGCCGTCGACGATCGACGCGTTGAAGGCGATTCTCATCAAACGGGAACGATGTGCACGGCTCCGGCGATAGTACACGAAGCGGCGGGCCGCCGGCCACCTCGGGCGGGTGAGCTTGCAGAATCGGAGATGGCGGACCAAGATAGGCGGATGTTCCGTTCAATGTCCGAGAGATGCGCGTCATGAAGCTTTCCATCGACGATCGAGTCGTCGACGTTCCACCTGGCGCGACCGTGCTCGAGGCCGTGAATCGTCTCGGCGTCGCGCTGCCGCAACTCTGCAAGGACCCCGATCGGTCGCCGCTCGGCGCGTGCCGGACCTGTCTCGTCCACGTCGAGGACATGCGCGGCACGCCCGCGGCATGCCACCTGCCGGCGCGCGACGGCATGGTGATCAGCACGACCCATCCCGACGTCGTCCGCATCCGATCCATGGTGCTCGAGCTCACACGCGCGATGCTGAGTTCCGGTGAACGAAGCCCGATGATAGAGGCGGGCGCCGGGTTCCCCGGCGACCGCCGAACGTCTGGGGGTATCGGGGGCCATTTCGGGGCCCCCGATGTACTCGGTGGCTTCGGTCAGCTTGGTGACGCGTGCTCGCGCCATGAGGTCGCTCGCGCCCGCTGGGAGCCGATGCACCGGTTCGAGCCGGACGTCTCGAAGTCGTTCTTCACGCTCGATCGCGAGGCGTGCATCCTCTGCGGCCGCTGCACGGTGGCGTGCGACGACGTGCAGAAGATCGGCGCGATCTCGATGCTCGGCCGCGGGCACGCGATGAAGGTCGGCGTGGCGGGTGACGCGCTCATGTCCTCTTCCGTCTGCACGTCGTGCGGACAGTGCGTCGCGACGTGCCCCACCGGAGCGCTCCGGCCGAAGGAAGAGCCGGCGACGGTCGCGCGACGCGTCGAGACGACGTGTCCCTACTGCGGCGTCGGCTGCGGGATCGAAGTGCACGTGCGCGACGACCGGCGTCTCGCGGTGATGGCCGACGACGTTCCGCGGAACCGTTCGAGCGAAGGCATGCTCTGCGTGAAGGGCCGCTTCGGCACCGGCTTCGTGCATGCGCGCGACCGCATCGTCCGTCCGATGGTCCGGCGCGACGGCGCGTGGCGCGAGACGTCGTGGGACGACGCGCTCGACACCGCGGCCGCCGGGCTCGCGCGGCATCGCGGGAAGTTCGCCGCGCTCGCGAGCGCGAAGGCGACGAACGAGGACGGGTACCTGATCCAGAAGCTCTGCCGCATC
>QHRT01000291.1:0-1026 GCA_003220195.1 Candidatus Rokuibacteriota bacterium
CGGCGCCGGCCTTCTCGAAGGCCTGCAAGCGCTTGATCGTGTCGTCAAGGTCGGGGTTGCCGCGCACGAAATTTTCCGAGCGCGCGGTCAGCACGAATCGAAACGGCAGCCCGTGCGCCGCCTGCGCCGCCGCCGCGACGCGCTCGATCGCGAGGCCGATGTCGTAGAGCGGCTTCTTCCGGTCGCGGGTCGCGTCCTCGATCGAGCCGCCGACCAGTCCCACGTCAGCGGCTCTCAGGATGGTCTCGGCCGCGGTCGCGGGCTCGTCTCCGAAGGCATTTTCGAGATCGGCGGAGACGGGCAGGTCGGTCGCGCCGACGATCGCTCGCGCGTGCTCCAGCGCCTCGTCACGCGTGACGCCGCCGTCGCGCTTGCCGAGGACACCCGCCTCGGCGCCGCTCGACGTCGCCAGGGCGTGGAAGCCCAGCGCGGTCAGGACGCGCGCCGAGCCCGCGTCCCACGGATTGGGAATCACGAAGACGCCGGGCGCCTGGTGAAGCTCTCTTCAGTCGATCACGTGAGAAGTCGGCCCGCGTCCCTACCAGGCCAGCGCGTACGTCGGGCGACGCGGATCGGCGCCCGCCGACAGCACGCCGGTTTCCGGATCGCGACGCGTCACGATCGCCCCGATGCCGCACGCCCCGATTTCCGTCACCGAGTGGCCGAGCTGGCGCAGCTCCGCGCGCGTGCGCTCCGGAATCCCGGCCTCGACGTTGAGCTGGCCCGGCAGGTAGAGGCGCGGATAGAACGAGTTCACCAGCGTCTGCGTCGAGAACCGCGGCGCCTCGACGGCCTGCTGCGGGTTCATGCCGAAGACCAGCACGTTCAGGATGAGCTGCAGATCCGCCTGGGCCTGATCGTCGCCGCCCGGGCAGCCGATCGTCATGATCGGCACACCGTCTTCCGAGACCAGGTAGTTCACCAGCGTCGTACGCGGTCTCTTGCCGGGTGCGAGCGAGTTTGGATGACCGTCCTCGAGCACGAACATCTCGCTGCGCGTGCTGAGGGTGCAGCCGAGCTCCGGCG
>QHRT01000291.1:1044-6022 GCA_003220195.1 Candidatus Rokuibacteriota bacterium
ATGTTGCCGTCGCGATCGATCGCCGCGATGTGCGTGGTGCCGTCCGCCGCCGCGGTCGTCGCCGCCGCACCGCTCGCCGCGGCCGCCGGCATGCGTGCCGCGACCCCACCGCGTCGCAGCGGATCGCCGGGCGGCGGCGCCTCCGGCGCCGCGCGATCCATCCGGATCAGCGCGGCCCTTTCGCGCGCGTACGTCGGGTCGAGCAGCGCGGCCATCGGCACGTCCGCCGAGTCGCCGTAGTGCCGTTCGCGGTCCGCGAACGCGAGCTTGAGCGCTTCCGCGACCGCGTGAATGTAGGGCGCAGAGTTGTGGCCCATCGCGCGCAGATCGACGCGCTCGAGCATGCCGAGCGCCTGCATCAGCACGGGCCCTTGCGTCCACGCGCCCTGGCCCAGGATCTCGCGTCCCGCGAACGTCGCGCGGAGCGGTGCTTCGATGCGCGTCCGATACGTCGCCAGGTCGTCCGCGCGCAAGAGTCCGCCGCAGCGCTCGGAGAACGCGCCGATGCCGGCGGCGATGTCCCCCCGGTAGAATCGTTCGCGAGCCGCGGCGATCCCGGCCGTCCGGTGGCCGCGGGCGCGCGCGTCGGCTTCCACCAGTCGACGGAGCGTTCCGGCCAGCGCCGGCTGTCGGAACAGCTCTCCGACGCGCGGAACGCGGCCGCCGGGAAAGAACACGTCGGTCCCGCCCGGCGGGTAGAGATCGAACTGCTTCCGCGTGTCCGCGATGGACGACAGCAAGCGATGCATGTACTCGTACATGGGAAATCCGGAATCCGCGTAGAGCACCGCGGGGGCGAGCGCTTCCCGGAGCGTCTTCGTGCCGTACTGCTCGAGCAGCGTCAGGTACGCGTCGACGGCGCCGGGGACCGTGAAGGAAAGATGCGCGTCCGGTCCCGGGCCGGTCGGGATGCGGTCGAGGCGACGGTCGCGGAAGAATGCCAGGGTCGCCCGCGCCGGCGCGACACCCTGACCGCTCACCGCGCGAACCTCGCGCGTCCGCGCGTCGTGGATCATCGCCACGCATTCGCCGCACAGCGTGTAGGACGCCGTCGGCTCGATGACGGCGGCGGCGAACCCGGCCGCGGCGGCGGCATCGAACGCGTTGCCGCCTGCCAGCAGCATCCGCATCCCCGCCATCGAGACGAGCGGATGTCCGGCCGACACCACGCCCTGGGTGCCCGAGACGACCGGGCGAGTCGTCGCGCGCTCGGCGCTGTGATGCTCCATCTCGTAGACGCGTCCGGCTTCTTTGCTCATGATTGTGGTGTCTCCCCCGGAATTGCCGCCGCCCGTCGACGCTGAGACAGACTAGTCTTCACGCAGCGAGGCGTCAATCGAGCGTGTCCGCGGCGCGCTTGGTTTCACGACCGGGCGCGCATAGTATGGCCGTTCGGGAACGAGCCCCGATGCGCCGGGCCGCCCGGCGCATCGCGCGCATCACGGTTCACCTCGACACGATGACGACCCGCACCGACCGGCTCCTGCTCACGAGCGCGATCGTTGGGCAATTCCTCTCCGGATTCGGTGGTCGGATCTTCATCGTCTCGCTGCCGACGATCGCCAGCGACCTCCGCGCCGACATCATCGGCGTCACGTGGGCCCTGATCGCCTATCAGCTCGCCGGCATCTGTCTCTCCGTCGTGTTCGGCCGGCTGGGCGACCTGCACGGACGCTACGCGATCTATGGAACGGGTTTCGCGATCATGTCCGCCAGCTCGTTCCTGTGCGGCGTGGCGCCGACCGTCGGCTGGCTCGTGGCGTTCCGGCTCGTCCAGGGCGTCGGCGCGGCGATGATCTCCTCGGCCACGCGAGTCCTGGCCATGGAAGCCATGCCGGAACGGGCGGCGGGCAAGGCGAACGGGTTCATGACGACCGCGCTTCACGGAGGCAATCTGCTCGGCCCACCGCTCGGCGGATTCGTCATCGACACGATCGGCTGGCGCTGGACCTTCTTCCTGCTGGCCCCGATCGGCGTGATCGGCACCGTCCTGACCGCGATCAGCGCGCGAGGACGCCGACCGGTGGCGCGAGCCCGCACGGCGTCCATCGACTACGTTGGCTCGGCGCTCCTCGTGGTCCTCACGGCCATGCTGACCTTTCTGCTCGACCGGCGGAGCGCCGACTCGCTCGGCGCGCTGCAGGCCGTCATGGCGCTCGGCTTCGTCGCGGTGCTGGTCGGCTTCCTCGCTCACGAGCGTCACGTGAGCAACCCGATCGTGAACCTGTCGCTGTTCAGGATCCGGATGTTCGCGTTCAGCGTGCTGAGCCTCCTGATCATCGGCACGACGTACACGATGATGTCGTTCCTCCTGCCGTTCTACATCCAGGACGTGCTGCACCTGTCCGCGTCGTTCATGGGGCTCCTCTTCCTCGTGGCGCCGGTGTTCACCATCGCGTTCGCGATCGTCAGCGGCCAGGTGACGGACCGCATCGGACCACAGATTCCCGCGGCGATCGGCGTCGTCATGACGATGGGCGCGTTCGCCGTCGGGTGCGCGTTCCGACCGGACTCCC
Organism: Candidatus Rokuibacteriota bacterium; assembly: GCA_003220195.1. Lineage (GTDB taxonomy): Bacteria > Methylomirabilota > Methylomirabilia > Rokubacteriales > CSP1-6 > AR8. Next base: position 3,561 of record QHRT01000291.1, read on the forward strand.
ACTGGATCCTCCCGGCCGCGATGATGGGGCTCGCGGGGCTCGGCTCGGGCTTCTTCAACACGCCGAACCAGACGGCGATCCTGGGGTCGGTGCCGCGGGCGTATCGAGGGTTCGCCGCCGGCATGGTGCAGATGATGTTCGGCATCGGCTCCCTCCTCGGGATCTCGCTCGCGACCGTCCTCCTGACCACGATGTTCCGGTACCGGTCGGGGATCCCCGACGCGCGGCCGGGCGCCGACGATCCCGTCGCGCTCGTCTTCGCCATGAACGGCACCTATCTCGTGTGCGTGGTGCTCGGCGCCGTCGCGCTGATCGCGTCGCTGATGAGAGGGCGCACGCGGATCGCGGCGGCGGACTCCGGGGTGTGAGGCGTCGCGCTCGATCGACCGGATTGCCTGGGCTATCATGGCCGCTCGATCGTTCGCGTGATGGAGGAATGGCATGTACGACCTGGTGCTCCGGGGCGGCAGGGTACTGGACCCGTCGAGTGGCCTCGACGGTGAGCTCGACGTCGCGATCGAACATGGCGTCATCGGACGGATCGCGGCCGGGATCGCGCCGGCCGAAGCGACGCGCACTATCGACGTGAGCGGCAAGCTCGTCACGCCGGGACTGATCGACGTCCACGCGCACGTCTTCGAGGGGGTCAATCGAACCGGCGTGAACCCGGATCTCGGCGGCGTGTACTCCGGCGTGACGACGATCGTCGACGCCGGCAGCTCGGGTGCGGCCACGTTCGGCGGCTTTCCGCAGTACGTCATCCCGAACTGTGCGACCGAGGTCATTCCGTTCCTCCACATCTGTCAGACCGGGCTCGCCACGAATCCGGACATCATCGCCGAGAGCAGCATCAACCTGGACGACACGGTGAAGGTGGCGACGGCGCACAAGGGCCTGATCGTCGGCATCAAGGCGCGCATGGTGTCGCCGGCGCTCGAGATCATGGGGATGGAGATGCCGCGGCTCGCCCGGCGCGCGGCGCGCGAGGCCGGCATCAAGCTGATGGTGCACATCGGCGACACCGCCAAGCGCTACGATCCCAAAATTATCCATCCGCTGCTGTCGATGCTGGAGCCGGGCGACATCCTCACGCACTACTTCACGCCGAACCCCGGTGGGGTGCTCGACGCGAACGGCAAGCTGGTTCCGGAAGCGCGCGAAGCGGCCGGGCGCGGCGTGTGGTTCGACACCGCGCACGGCCGCATGAACTTCAGCTTCGACGTGGGGCGCCGCATCATCGACCAGGGGCTGCTCCCGCACTGCATCAGCACGGACCTGACGGTGCCCGGCCGGCTCAACACCGTGCACAGCATGACCGAGATGATGACGAGGTTCCTCGGGCTCGGGTTCACGCTGCCGCAAGTCGTGACGATGTGCACCGAGAACCCCGCGAAGGCGATCGGCGTCGAGCATCGGCTCGGCAAGCTCGCGGCCGGACGACAGGCGGACGTCTCGGTGCTCGAGATGCACCAGGGGGACTGGACGGTCTACGACATCCTCGGCGCCGGTCTGCGCGTCGACCGCGCGTTCACGCCACATCTCACCGTGAAGCGCGGCCGCGTCTTCACTCCGGACTTCGGGCCGCGCCCGTGGGGCTGGCTGCCGGATCGCGCGTTGCCGGCGGGTCGGATCGCCGGCGGCTGCTGCTGAACCGCGGCGTTACGGAGCGGTGATGACCTTCGCCGCGAGCTGACGGAGCTCCTCCGCGTTGACGTCCGACACGAGCGCGTAGCCGAGCTCGCCGCTTCGCCACAGGATCACCGAAAAACCACGTTCGGCGGTCGCGTACGCGTCTGCGGCGCCGATGCGCGTCAGGCCCGTCTGAGGCCACGCCAGACCGTCCGCGCGGAAGACCAGCAGCGAGATCGGGTGCAGGCGGCGCCCGTAGACGAACACCGCCGCCTTGCGGTCGCGGAAGTACCCGACCGCGCCGCCCTTCAACGGAAAGTCGGCGTCGCCCTGGAACGGCACCGCCGGCGCGAAGTCGAGCCGTCCTTCGAACCACGGCTTCACCTGGTGGAACTGGTTGCTCTCCACGTCGAGCGGATGCTGGCTCGTCAGGACTCGCAAATGGTCGTTCACGGCTTCCGCCACCATGCCGGCCCGCTCGCTCGCCATCCGCGAGGCCGCGCGCTCGTAATAGAGGACCGGCATCGCCACGACGATGACGGCCGCCGCGGCCAGAGCCGGCACGAGCGAGCGTTGCCACCGGCTCCACCACGAACGCTCGACCGTCCGCGCGGGCCACTGCTGCGCGAGGCGGCGCTTGAGCGCGAGCGAGGCGGGATGCTGCGGCAGCCGGTGCTCGAGGATCGACGTCAGCTCCTGCTCGACGGCGTCGGCACGTGTGCAGTCGACGCAGCCCTCGAGGTGCGCGCGCACGTCGCTCTGCGTCGCCAGCGCCAGGCGCCCGCGATGATAGTCGACCAGCCGGAGCCGGACGTCGTCGCACGTCATCGCGC
>QHRT01000292.1:0-9040 GCA_003220195.1 Candidatus Rokuibacteriota bacterium
GTCACGAACGGCTGTCTGATCTTCCAGCCGCCGCCCGAGTTGCCGCTGCCTGACGTTCTCAAGAACGAAGGCATCATCGGCGTTGGCGGCGTGTACTGCGGGGCGCTCGACGCCGGTGAAGCCGCGCTGCGTCCATTGCGGGCGTTCGGCCCGCCGACGGCCGACACGTTCGCACAGATCCCCTACAGCCAGGCGCAGGTCATGGCGGACTTCCTCTGGCCTCGCGGACAGCTGAATTACTGGAAGTCGAGCTATCTCAAGGAGCTCAGCGACGGGGCGATCGACACCATCGTCGCGTGCTACGCGAAGGCGCCGTCGCGCCGGACGATCGTGGTGGTCGAGCACAACGGTGACGGCGCGATGAACCGCGTGGACGACAACGCGACCGCGTTCGGTCAGCGTCGGTGGCCGTACTATCTGCTGGTCACGTCGATCTGGGACAGCCCGGCCGAGTCCGACGCGAACATCCGGTGGACGCGCGAGTTCTTCGACGCGATGCAGCCGTACCTGGCCGACGAGGTCTACGTGAATTACCTCGGTGACGAGGGCCACGACCGCGTGCGCACCGCGTACGGGGCGAAGTACGAGCGTCTGGTCGCGTTGAAAGACAAGTACGACCCGACGAACTTCTTCCAGAGGAACCAGAACATCCGGCCGAGCGGTCGCGCGTCGTAGAGCGTCGGATTGGAGGCCATGAAGAACCTCACGGTCGAGCTGCCCCCAGAGCTGGTCGAACTCCTCGGGTCCGAGGAGCAGGCCAGGCGCGACGCCAAGATCGCGGTCGTGCTCGACCTTGTTCGGCGAGGGCGCGTCTCCCGCGCGCGCTGCCGAACTGCTGGGCCTGACGCTGTGGGACCTGCCGGCGCTCCTCGCGGAGTACCGGATGCCGCGGTGTGACTCCTCACCCGAGGATCTCGAGCGAGACGTCCAGACCCTGTGCGACCGCCAGCAACCGTAGCGCGTGACCGTTGTTCTCGACTCGAGTGCGCTGATCACGTTGGCGCGCATCGGACGTCTCGAATTGCTACACCAGATTGCGTCGTTTACATTCCTGGCGCCGTATTCGAAGAAGTCGTGCAGAGGGGTGCGGGCCGGCCCCGGCATGCAAAAGAGTAAATCGGCTAAGATTTGCGAGTGACACGTCAACGCTCCAGGAGAGACACGAATGACTGATTCGGCGATCAAGGTCTACTACCGCCCCGGCTGAAGCTCCTGCGCCAAGACGAAAGAGTTGCTTTCGTCATGGGGCATCACGTTCGAAGGCGTCGACGTCGAGGCGACGCCCGATCGGCTCGCCGATCTGAAGAAGTTCGGCATCCCGCGCGTGCCGGCGACGATCACCGGCGAACGGTTCGTCCACGGGTGGAATCCGCAACAGCTCGCTGAACTGGTCGGCGTGAACTACGACGGCGGCCGGCAGCTCTCGCCCGACGAGCTCGCGAGGCGACTCGAGGTGATTCTGGCCGCGGCACAGCGCGTGATCCGCCAGGTGCCACGCGAGCATCTTCAGATGACCGGGCCCGGTCGGAACCGCAGTGTCCGTGATCTCGCGTACCACGTTTTCCGACTGAGTCTTGGATTCCGCGAAGCGCGCGAGCAAGGGCACTTTCCGGCGGAATTCTTCGACGCGAAACCGCCGGCGGGGATCGAGAGCGGTGAAGACGTCGCTCGCTACGGCGACACCGTGCGCGAGCGCCTCCGCGAGTTTTTCGGGAAACCGGGATGGTGTGACGGCGAGACGAGCACGTTCTACGGAATGCAGACCGCGCACGCGCTGATGGAACGCACCACGTGGCATGCGGCGCAGCACCTGCGCCAGCTCTACTGGCTTCTGGGGCGCATGGGCGTGACGCCCGACAAGCCCTTGACCGACGCGGACCTGGCGGGGCTGCCGTTCCCGAAAGAAGTCTGGTCGTAGAAGCGTAGAAACTACACCCGTGGCGTAAATCCGCCACGCGCCGGTCCGGGTACCTCGTATGCATCGACCCTGATGCATGCGGCGAGGTATCCGTGTTCTCCTCGTTTCCGCGCTCGTCCTGATCGCCGCCGCGATCGGCGTCGTGGCCGCGTGGCCGCAGCTCGTGCGTCTCGCGTTGATCGCCGAGCTTCGCGTGGCGACGGGACGCGCCGTCTCGGTCGGGCCCGTGACGCTCGATCTCTCCACCGGCCGTCTCGTCGTTCGCGATCTCCAGATCGCGAACAAGGACGGGACTCCGTTCGCCGACGCTGGCCTGATCGACGCCACCGTCCGGCGCCGGTCGTTGCTGCGCGGCCATCTCTGGGTGCGCGATCTCACGATCCGCGAGTCCACCGTGCGCGTCGTGCGGCTCGGCCGGGGCGACTTCAACTTTTCCGATCTGATCCAAAGCGGGGGCAGTGGCGGCAAGAGCGGCGGTCGCTTCGCCGTGACCGTGGATCGGTTTCTCCTCGACGGCGGCACCGTCACGCTCGAGGACCGCGTCATCGCGCCGCCGCGGACGTGGCGTTCCGAGAACATCCACATCGAGGCGAAAGACGTCTCCACGCGCCACGCCGGCGGCACCGCGTTCGGCACGACGAAACTCGACGGCTCGCCGGTGTCGGTGGGCGTCGACCAGCTGCGGCTCGAGCCCGGGCTCATTCGCGCCGTGGTCGAAGCGCACAACCTCGACCTGTCGGTCGCGCGCCTCTATCTTCCCGTCGACGCGCCGGTGACGATCGACCGGGGCCGCCTCGACACGCGCGTCACGATCCTGTTCGACGCGCGTGCCGGCACGCACGTGGACGTCGATGGACACGTCGTCGACGCCGCGGCGCTGCGGCGTCGCCAGCGCGATCCGTTCGTCGTCGCTCCGGACATCCGCGTGACCGTACGTGACCTCACCTTCGCCGAATCGCGTTTCGCGCTCGGACGCTTCGAGCTGACCGGCGCCGCGACGGTGCTCCACGGCGACGTCTCGCCGCCGGCGCGCTTCGAGTTTCCTCGCATTCGCGCGAGCGTCGAAGGCGTGACCTGGCCGGTCACGGGGCCGGCGCGCCTCGACGTGTCCGCTCTGGTGCCGGGCGGCGGCGAGCTGAGCGCGCGCGGGTCCGTCGGTACGGAGCCGCGGCGCGCAGACGTGCGCGTGACGCTGTCGGGCCTCGACCTGGTCCCGTGGGCCCGGTACTTTCCCGAGACCGTGCACGTCCGCGGCAAGGCGGACGCGACGTTCGACGTGACCGCCGCGCTCGAGGGGCGACCGACCGCCACCGCAGTAGGTCGCATGGGCGTGAACGACGTCGTGGTCGCCGACCAGACGCGCCGGCTGATCGCCGCGGCGCGCGCCGAGGCGACCGGCGTCGAAGTCCGCTGGCCGGCGCGTACCGAAGCCACCCGTGGTGACGGACGCGGGCCGCTCGCCGTCGCCGTCCAGCGCGTTCGAGTGGTGCGACCCGCCGCGGTCGTCGAGCGTGACGCGGACGGGACGATCGACCTCGCGGTGCTGAAACGGCAGCGTCAGAAGGCCGGTCAATCGACCGCCGACGGCGATCTGCCGGCGCCGACCACTGCGCCGCCCGCACGTGGGCCAATCGTCATGGAACAGGGCGCGCTCGGCTGGCGCGACGCGAGTGTCAAACCCGAAGCGCGCATCGACGTCGCGTCGATCGACGCCGCGGTTCGCGATGTGACGTGGCCGCTCTCCGGTCCGCTTCGCGTGACCGCGCGGGCGCGTCCGCCCGGCGGCGGCAAGGTGGCCGCCACCGGCACCGTCAGCACCGCGCCGATCGACGCCGCGCTGCACGTGACGGCGAACAGTCTCGACGTCGCCCCCTATCGTCCGTACGTGCCGCTCGACGTGCGCCTCGCAGGCCGTGCCGACGCGGCCGTCGACGTCGAGCTCTCACGCACGCCGGAGCTTTACGCCACCGTCAAGGGCGAGGCGGGGCTCACGCGCCTCGTCGTGGCCGATCGCGACCGCACGCTGCTCACGGTCGCGCGCGGGCGAGCGAGCGGTGTCGACGTGGACTGGCCGTCACGCGTCGCCGTCGCTCGCGTCACGCTCACGCGGCCCTCCGGGTTCGTGGAGCGCGACGAGCATGGTCAACTGCGGATTCGCTCGCTGCTCGCGAGCGCCCGCCGTCGCAACGCGGAACCGACCGCGCCGGACGGCGCCCCCGCGGCGGCCAACGATGACGCGACCTCGGCGCGCATGAACGTCTCCGTCGGTCGGCTGGCCATCGAGGATGGCGTCGTTCGTCTGGTGGACCACAGCGTGTCGCCGGCCTACATGGAAGACGTCTCCCGGCTCAGCGTGCATGCCGACGGACTGGCGACCGCCCCGGCGAAACCCGGCAGGTTCGAGATGCGCGGCATGCTCGGCCAGACCGGGGTTCTGGATCTTCGCGGTCAGGTGGGGCCCTTCGGCGGGCCGGTGTACGTCAACCTCGCGGGCGAGCTGCGCGACTTCGGCGTTTCCCGCATGAACCCGTATCTCCGGCACCACCTCTCGTGGATCGCGCGGAACGGACGATTCTCGACGCGCATCGAATGTCGCGTCGACGGCGACACGCTCGATGCGAAGACGAATCTGCACCTGGCCGGGCTTCAGCTTTCGCGCGTCGCGCGCGACGACCCGGCGCAGAGCCGGATCGGCATCCCGCTCGGCATGGTCGTCGCGCTCATGAAGAACTCGCGCGGCGACATCGACATCGCGCTGCCGGTCGGCGGCTCGCTCGCCGATCCGCGCTTCGACCTGCACGAGGCGATCTGGGGCGCGGTGCGCGCGGTTGCGCTCAAGACCGTGGCGCTGCCGGTCAGCTGGATCGGCCGGCTCCGGCTGAGCCACGACTCGAAGATCGCGGCCATCGACATCGATCCCGCGACGTTCGACCCGGGCACGGTGACGATGAGCCGCGACGGCGCGGCTCAGGTGGAGCGGATCGCCGGGTTCATGCGACGCTCGGCGGGCGCGCGGATGGTGCTCACGCCGGTCGTCACGCTCGGCGACATCGATCGGCTGAAGACGGAGAAGCTCGAGAAGGAGATCGCGAAGCTCGCGTCCGCCCTGCATCTCACGGCGGAGCAGGCCGCGCAGCGGCTCTATGCCGAGCGATTCCCGGGGCGCCAGCCGCCGGCGACCGTCGACGAGATCCTGACGACCCTGCGCGAAGACGAGCGGCCGCCGGCTGACGACGCGCTCCGCCTGGCCACGCGCCGGGTCGACGCGGTCCGCGACGAGCTCAGGCAAAAGGGCATCGACGCCGCGCGATTCGAGATCAACCGCGATGCCGAGGCGCTCGAGGCGAACGAAGGCGGCCGCGTGGAATTCGCGATGACCGACCAGGTGAGACCTCATCGTGGTCTGCTCGCCGAGCTGCTCCACAAGCTGGCCGAGATGTTCGCGCGACGGCTGGCGCGTATCTCGCCTCAGTGACCGCTCGCCACGACGCTCGTGGGGAGACCGGGACGTCGGAATGCGATGATTGTGCGTGAACCGGTCGTTTCTCAACCGAGGCAGGTCATGGGGCGGTGGATGACGAAGACACGCCGATGGATCGTGCTCGTGCTCGGCTCCGCCGGCGCGGGGCTGGTGGTGACGATCGTGCTGGCGGTCGCGTTGAGCTTCGTCCTGGACGTGGCGCCGGGCGCGGCGCAGCGCGAGGGGCATGCGTTCTCGCCGCAGTCGCGCACGCCGAACGAGGAGCTCTTGCGCCAGCTCAAGCTGCCGTCGGGGTTCCGGATCGACCTGTTCGCGAGCGGGCTCGGTGGTCCGCGCATGATGGCGGTCGGCGACGACGGCACGGTCTACGTGACGCGACCGCGCCGCGGCGACGTGCTGGCGCTCCAAGACCGGAACGGTCGTGCCGAGGGTCAGCGTGAGGTCACGCGCGGTCTCTCCGTGGCTCATGGCATCACGATCCACGGCGGCCGCATGTATCTCGCGGGCGAGCGCAAGGTCATCGTGGCGGAGATGCGCGCGGATGGATCGTTCGGTGAGTGGCGCACGCTGATCGAGGATCTGCCTCCGGGTGGGCACGACAAGCGCACCATCGGCATCGGCCCCGACGGCCGGCTCTACATCTCGGTCGGCAGCACCTGCAACGCGTGCAAGGAGCGCGATCGCGAGCAGGCGACCCTGCTGGTGGCGCGCGAGGACGGCCGCGAGCGACGCGTGTTCGCGTCGGGCCTGCGGAACACGATCGGGTTCGGCTGGCACCCGGAAACCCGCGAGCTCTTCGGCATGGACCACGGCTCGGACTGGCGCGGTGACGATCAGCCGCCCGAGAAGCTGAACCAGCTGGTCGAGGGCGGCAACTACGGATGGCCGTATTGCATCCGCGACCGGCAGCCCGATCCGTTCATGGACGATCCGGCGGGGATGACGAAGGCCGCGTACTGCGCCAAGACGCGGGGGCCCGCGCTCATGTACCAGGCGCACAGCGCGCCGATCGCGATGCTCTTCTACACGGGCCGCCAGTTCCCCGCGGACTACCGCGGGGACGCCTTCGTCGCGTTTCACGGCTCGTGGAACCGGCAGCCGGCCTCGGGCTACGAGGTCGTGCGCGTCCGCTTCGACCACGGCAAGCCGGTCCGCTTCGAGCCGTTCCTCTCGGGATTCCTGACGGACGGCGGGACGGTGCAGTTCGGCCGCCCCGCGGGTCTCGCGGTCGCACGCGATGGCGCCTTGCTCGTCTCGGACGACGCGCACGGCATGATCTATCGCGTCTCGTACCAGGCGTCGGCGAGCCGCTGAGCGCCGCTACGTTCTGACGACGCCCTCGTCGGCCGCTTCGAGCTCGAACGCGGCGGCCATCAGCGCCTTCGTGTACGCCTGCCGCGGCCGCTCGAAGATCTCGGCGGCCGGGCCCTCCTCGACCACGCGACCGTCCTTCATGACGATCACCTCGCCGGAGAGCGCGCGGATGACCTTGAGATCGTGGCTGATGAAGACGTAGGCGAGATTGTGGCGCGTCTGCAGCTCGCGCAGCAGCTCGACGATCTGCGCCTGCACCGACATGTCGAGCGCGGACGTCGGCTCGTCCAGCACGACCAGCCGCGGCCTCAGCACCATCGCGCGGGCGAGCGCGATGCGCTGGCGCTGGCCGCCCGAGAACTCGTGCGGATAGCGATCCGACGACGCGGGGTCGATGCCGACCTCGGAGAGCGCGGCCTCGATCAACGCGCGCCTTTCGGCCGGGGTCTCGCCGATGCGATGCACGCGCAGGCCTTCTTCCACGATTTGCGCGGCGGACATGCGCGGGGACAGCGAGCCGAACGGATCCTGGAAGACGATCTGGATCTCGCGTCTGCGCAGCCTGAGCGTCTTGCTGTCCAGACCCTGGATCTCCTGTCCCGTGAACTGGATCGAGCCCTCGCTTCTGAGGAGGCGGAGCACGGCCAGGCCGAGCGTCGTCTTGCCGGAGCCGGACTCGCCGACGACCCCGAGCGTCCGACCCTCGCGCACGGCGATCGATACACCGTCGACGGCTTTGACGTGGCCCACCGTCCGCCGGAAGACGCCGCGCCTGATGGGGAACCATACCTTGACGTTCCGCGCCTCGAGCACGATCGGCGTCGCTTTCGCCTCACGCTCCGGCCGGCCCCGGGGCTCGGCGGCCAGCAAGCGCTGCGTGTAGGCGTGCTGTGGACGCTCGTAGACGTCGACGACGCGACCGGCCTCGACGATCTCGCCCTGGCTCATCACGCAGACGCGCGCGGCGACCTTGCGGACGATCGCCAGGTCGTGGGTGATCAGCAAGAGCGCCATGCCGAACTTCGCCTGGAGCTCGCCGAGCAGCTTCAATATTTGCGCCTGCACCGTGACGTCGAGCGCGGTCGTCGGCTCGTCGGCGATCAGGAGGTCGGGCTCGTTCGCGAGCGCCATCGCGATCATCACGCGCTGACGCTGTCCCCCGGAGAGCTGGTGCGGGTACGCGTCCAGCCGGTGCTCGGCGTCGGGGAGCCCGACCACGCGCAAGAGCTCGAGCGTGCGCGCGCGGGCGGCGCTTCGTCCCATCGCCTTGTGGACGACGAGCACCTCGTTCACCTGCTTCTCGATCGTGTGGAGCGGGTTGAGCGACGTCATGGGCTCCTGGAACACCATCGCGATCCGGTTGCCGCGTACCGGACGAAGCTCTCGCTCGGGCGCGCCGACGAGCTCCTTGCCGCGGAACTTGATGGAACCGCCGGGATGACGGGCGACCGGGTAGGGCAGGAGCTGAACGATCGACAGCGCGGTGACCGTCTTGCCGGAGCCCGACTCTCCCACGAGCGCGATCGTCTCGCCCGCGCGGATGTCGAAGCTCACGTGCCGTACCGCCGCGACCTCGCCGCCCGGCGTATCGAACGAGACCGAGAGATCCCGGATCTCGACGAGTGCGTTCGTCAATTGAGGTGGGGGGGCCCGAGGGGCGCGAGGACGCGCCCGCAATGGCCCCCCACCCCCCCCAACGTTCGGGGCACCCCGGCGAAGCCGTGGCGCCCCTCGAGCTGACGCGAGATTGTGTTGCCGATACCGAGCGAGGCGGGCACGCTCGACGCCACGGTCTTTCGCGGATCGAACGCGTCGCGTACGGCCTCGCCGATGAAGATCAGGAGCGAGAGCATCACGGCGAGCACCGCGAATCCCGTGATGCCGAGCCACGGCGCCTGGAGGTTCGCCTTGCCCTGCGCCAGGATCTCCCCGAGCGACGGCGAGCCGGGCGGGAGCCCGAAGCCCAGGAAGTCGAGCGACGTCAACGTGGTGATCGAGCCGTTCAGGATGAAGGGCAGGAACGTGAGCGTCGCGACCATCGCGTTCGGCAGCACGTGGCGGACCATCGTGACCCGGTTCGACACGCCGAGCGCGCGGGCGGCGCGAACGTAGTCGAAGTTCCGCGCGCGCAGGAACTCGGCGCGGACCACGCCGACCAGCGACATCCACGAGAAGAGCAGCATCAGCCCGAGCAGCCACCAGAAGTTCGGCTCGACGATCGAGGCCAGGATGATCAGGAGATAGAGCACCGGCATGCCTGACCAGATCTCGATCACACGCTGGAACGTGAGGTCGACCAGGCCGCCGAAGTAGCCCTGAATGCCGCC
>QHRT01000292.1:9071-14093 GCA_003220195.1 Candidatus Rokuibacteriota bacterium
GCGGCGAGGTCGCGGCCCTGGTCGTCGGTCCCGAGCCAGTTCACGCGCGACGGTGGGGCGGGCGCCGGCACCGGCAGGGTGTAGTTGATGGTGTCGTAACGGAACGGGATCGGCGCCCACACGATCCACCCCTTGGCCTCGATGTCCTTCTGGACGGCCGGGTCGCGGTACACGGCTTCCGTGGGAAACACGCCGCCGAACGTCGTCTCCGGATACGCGCGGACGATCGGGAAGTAGAGCTGGCCGTCGTAGCGGACGAGCAGCGGGCGATCGTTCGCAAGGAGCTCGGCGCTGAGGCTCAGGACGAACAGCGTGAGAAAGATCCACAAGGACCAGTAGCCGCGACGGTTGGCGCGAAAGTTCACGAGGCGGCGTCGCGCGAGCGGGGAGAGCGTCACGCTCACGTCTCCCGCGTGGCGAAGTCGATGCGCGGATCGACCGCGACGTACGTGAGATCGGAGATCAGGTTCAGGAGCAGGCCGATGATCGTGTAGATGTAGAGCGTGCCGAACATGATCGGATAGTCGCGATTGATGGCCGCTTCGAAGCCGAGCAGCCCCAGCCCGTCGAGCGAGAAGATCACCTCGGTCAGGAGCGCGCCGGTGAAGAGGATGCCGACGAACGCCGCGGGGAACCCGGCGATCACGATCAGCATCGCGTTGCGGAAGACGTGGCCGTAGAGCACGCGGTGGCGCGTGAGGCCCTTGGCGCGCGCCGTCGTCACGTACTGCTTGCCGATCTCTTCCATGAACGAATTCTTCGTCAGCATGGTCAGCCCGGCGAATCCGCCGATGACGAGCGCGAGCACCGGCAGCACGATGTGCCAGAGGTAGTCGAGGATCCGGGCGCCCCACGAGAGCTGCGTCCAGTTCTCCGACGTGAGGCCGCGCAGCGGGAACCACGAGACGAAGCTGCCGCCGGCGAACAGCACGATCAGGAGGATCGCGAAGAGAAAACTCGGGATCGCGTAGCCGACGATCACCACCGCGCTCGACCAGACGTCGAACGTGCTGCCGTCTCGCACCGCCTTCGCGACGCCGAGCGGGATCGAGATCAGGTACACGAGCAGCGTGGTCCAGAGGCCGAGCGAGATCGAGATGGGCAGCTTCTGCCAGATCAGGCTCACCACCGGTTGATCGCGGAAGAAGCTCGAGCCGAAATCGAACCGCGCGTAGTTGCGCACCATCTTCAGGAAGCGCACGTGCGGCGGCTGGTCGAAGCCGAATTGCTTCTCGAGCTGCCGGATGAACTCGGGATCGAGGCCGCGCGCGCCACGGTATTTGGAGGTCTCCCCGCCGCGCGACAGGTCTGGCTGCTGCCCCGCGACGCCGGTGTCGCCCCCCGCCGAGCCGCCGACTCGCGACGTCGCCTCGAGCCCGTGACCCTTCAGCTGCGCGATGACTTGCTCGATCGGTCCACCCGGCGCGGCCTGCACGATGAGGAAGTTGGCGAGCATGATCCCGAGCAGGGTCGGGACCATCAAGAGCACGCGACGCACGACGTACGCGACCACAGCGGCTACTTCGTGGCGCTCGCCTTCTTCCGGTTGAGCTAGTCGGCCGGCTGAACTTGTCCCAGTAGGCCACGCGATAGGCCTGGATGTGCCAGTGCGGGATGACGTGATGGCCCCACAAGAGCACGCGGTCGAGCGCGCGGGTCCGCGCGACGAGGCCCGGGCGATCGGGCGCCGTGATCACCGCATCGACCAGCTTGTCCACCACCGGGTCCTTGATGCCGGCATAGTTGCGGCTGCCCGGGGTGTCCGCGCTCGCGGAATGCCAGAAGTCGTGCTGCTCGTTGCCCGGCGACAGCGACTCGCCCCACACGACGACCGATGTGTCGAAGTCGAAGTCCTGCTCCCGTTTCTGGTACTGCGCAGGATCCACGGTGCGCACGCGCGCCTTGATGCCGAGACGCTCCAGGTTCTTCACGAACGGCAGCGTGATGCGCTCCCACGTCGCGTCGCTCAAGAGGATCTCGAACTCCATCGGCTCGCCGCGCTGGTTCACGAGCCTCTGGCCCTTGATCGTCCATCCGGCGGACGTCAGGAGCGCCAGCGCGTCCCGGATGTTGTCGCGGATGTTCCCGGAGCCGTCGGTCTTCGGCGGGTCGTACTCCTTCGTGAAGACTTCGTCGGGCACCTTGCCGCGGAACGGCTCGAGGACGCGAAGCTCTTCAGGCGTGGGCAGGCCGCGCGAGGCCAGCTCCGAGTTCGAGAAGTAGCTCTTCGTCCGCGTGTAGGCGCCGTAGAACAGGGTCTTGTTCGTCCATTCGAAGTCGAACGCGTAGCCGAGCGCCTGACGTACGCGCCGGTCCTGGAAGATCGGGCGCCGCTCGTTGAAGACGAAGGCCTGCATCCCGGTGGGGACTTCGTTCTTGATCTCTTCCTTCTTGATCAGGCCCCTCTCGACCGCCGGGCCGGTGTAGGCCGTCGCCCAGTTCTTCGCGACGTTCTCCTGCCGGAAGTCGTACTGGCCGGCTTTGAGCGCCTCGAGCGCCACGTTCACGTCGCGATAGTAGTCGACGCGGATCGTATCGAAATTCTCGCGACCGACGTTGACGGGAAGCTTCGCCCCCCAGTAATCCTTCACGCGCCGGTACGTGATCGAGCGCCCGGGATCGACCGACTCCACGCGGTAGGCGCCGTTGCCGAGCGGTGGCTCCAGCGTCGTCTTCTCGAACTCGTGTTTCTGGTAGTACGCCTTCGACAGGACCGGCATCTGGCCGACGATCAGCGGCAGCTCGCGGTTCTCGCCCTTGTCGAAGACGAAGCGGACCTTGCGGTCCCCGACCTTCTCGGCCTTCGCGACCTGCTTGTAATAGCTGCGATAGAACGGATGCCCCTTCGTCTTCAACGACTCGAAGGTCCAGATGACGTCGTCGGCGGTGACGGCGGTGCCGTCGTGGAATTTCGCCTCCGGCCGGAGCGTGTACGCGACCCACGACCGGTCGGCGGGCGTCTCGATGGTCTCGGCGATCTGGCCGTACTCGGAGAACGGCTCGTCGAACGACTGGATGGTGAGCGTGTCGAAGATCTGGCCGATCGACGCCGCCGCGTTGCCCTTCAGGATGAACGGATTCAGGTTGTCGAACGTCCCGATCGCGGCCAGCTTGACCTCCCCGCCCTTCGGCGCGTTCGGGTTGACGTACTCGAAGTGCTTGAAGCCGGGCCCGTACTTGAGGTCGCCGTACATCGAGAGCGCGTGGCCGGACGTCGCTTTCGGCTGGGCGCCGGGGCGGGAGAGCGTGGTCGTCAGGGTGGCGGCGAGCACCAGAAGTGCGGCAAACACGGGGATCAGGCGGCGCATAGAATCACTATCTCGTATCGCACCACACGCGGCAACTACGCTACTTTTCTGCAGTGCTGATTCCCGCACGGAGGCAGAAATCCGATGAAGACTCTCATTCACGGTGGTGATCTCGTCGCGTATGACCAGGGGAGGTTCGTCGGCGCTCGCTACGACGGTGTCCTCGATGCGCGCGTCGACGCCACGGGGAAGCTCGTCATCCCCGGGCTCGTCAATATCCACTGCCATCCGACGACCGAGGCCGGCGGGCGACTGGTCGCCGACGTCGGACGGCGCGACTTCTTTCAGACCGGATTCCTGAACTACACCGCGACGCCGAAGGGCGTGCCGTCGCTCGATGCGCGCGCGGACAAGACCCTGGGCGCGCGGTTCGCGCTCACCGAATTGCTGCGGTTCGGCTGCACGACCGCGGTTCCGATCGGGCCGAGCGCCGACGAATTGCTTCCGATTGCCGACGCGCTCGGGCTCCGCATGTACGTCAGCCCGGCGTTCAAGTCGGCGGACTATTGCGTCGGTGATGACGGCAGGCTCGCGTATGACTGGAACGAGCCCGCCGGCCTCGCCGGCCTCGAGCGTGCGAAGGCGTTCATCGCGAAGTACGCGGGCGCTCAGAACGGTCGCGTGCAGGGGATGCTGTTCCCGTATCAGATCGACACGTGCAGCCCCGCGCTCCTCAAGGCGACGCGCAAGGCCGCCGACGAGCTTCGCGTGGGCGTCGAGATCCACGCCGGCCAGAACCTGCTCGAGTTCCACGAGATGCTGCGCCGGCACGGGCGCACACCGGTCGAGCATCTCGCCGACACCGGGCTGCTTGGCCCGGATCTGATCATCGGCCACTGCCTGATCAGCACGTCGCACTCGCTCGCGGCCGTGCCCGGTGGACGCGATCTCGCTCTGCTGGCGAACAGCGGCACGTCGGTCGCGCACTGTCCGCTCGTGTTCGCTCGTCGCGGGAACGCGCTCGAATCGTTCCAGCGCTATCGCGAGCGCGGGATCAACCTCGGGCTCGGCACGGACACGTACCCGCGCGATCTCATCAGCGAGATGCGCTGGGCGTCGCTCGTCGGCAAGATCGTCGAGCGCGATTTCCTCGTCGCGACGTCCGCCGACGTGTTCACCGCGGCAACGCTCGGCGGTGCCCGCGCGCTCCGACGCGATGACCTGGGCCGACTGGCGCCGGGCGCGAAGGCCGACATCGTCGTGGTCGACCTGCGCAAGCTCCGGATCGGTCCCTACCGCGATCCGATCAAGGCGCTCGTCCAGTGCGCGACAGGAGACGACGTCGAGCGCGTCATCGTGGACGGGCGAACAGTCGTGGAGAACGGGCAGGTGCTCGGCGTGGACGAGCGTCAGCTCCTGGCCGACGCGCAGCGCGAGGCCGAGCGTCTGTGGTCGACGGTTCCGGAGTGGCACTGGCAGAAATGGACGGCGGATGAGCTCTCGCCGCAATCCTTCTCGTCGCTCGACCGTGACCTGGGCCGTCAGAGCTCGTGAAACGATCGCATCCTGATCGCGATCGTTCCCACCGGTCAATCGTCAATGAAATCTTCGATCGGAGTCCCTGACGCCTCACACAGGTCGTCGAGGTCGGCACGAGCTACCGCTCGAAGCGGTTGTGGATCAGGCGGACCGGCTTCTGCTGTGCTCCGGCGCCCGTCAACGGCAAGAGCGAGCCCGGATCGACGATCTCGACCAGCACGTCGACGCCGAGGCG
>QHRT01000293.1 GCA_003220195.1 Candidatus Rokuibacteriota bacterium
CCGGCAACGCCAGATATCGCTGCGAAGACATGGACCGGGATGGCGTGGATGCCGAGCTCGTGAACGGTCCGTACGAGCAGATCTCGGCGATCAAGGATCCGGAGCTCCGTGTCGCGTGCGTTCGCGTCGTCAACGACTGGGCGCGAGAGCTCTACGAGGAGTCGAACGGCCGATTCATCATGCTGCTTCCCCTCCCCTGCCAGACCGCCGACGAGGCCGTCGCGGAGCTGAGACGGGTGGCGGAGTTCAACCTTCCGACCGGAGTCATCTTCGACTGGGTGAACGCTCCCGAGCCGGTGCTCCATCAGATGTGGGAGCCGGTCTGGGCCGCGGCCGCGGAGACGGGTCTGCCGATCAACTTGCACGCGAATCCGCGTGGTGGATCGCGGCAGATCGGCGTCGGCGTCTCGGGCCTGGAACCCCGGAATCAGTCGCTCATGACGGTGATGAACTTCCCGATGGGGCTCATGGCCGAGCTCTTGAGCGCCGTCGTGCTCTCGGGTATCTGCGATCGGCACCCCGGGATACGTTTCGTCCTCGAAGAAGCTGGCGTCGGATGGGTGCCATTCATCTTCTGGCGCTTCGACCGTGAGTACGACTGGGGTGGCCCATCGTCCCGCGTCTTCAAACCCGACATTGTTCTCTCTCAGCAGCCCACCGAGTTCGTGAAGCGTCAAGTCTTCTTCACGTTCGAAGTCGAGGAAGAGGGCGGGTTTCGTCGCGTCCCCGAGATCGGGTTGAAGAACTTCCTCTGGGCCAGTGACTTCCCGGGCCTCGACAGTCCGTGGCCGAACTCGAAGGAAATGGGACACACTCCGGTGGAGGCAGCGCTCGGGAAAGCGGCGCTCGACCAGCTGGTCTTCGACAACGCGGTCAGTCTCTACAAGATCCCGGTCAGGAGGAAAGAACGATGACGATCGGAGTGCAGACAGCGACGACTTCGGCAGTCAAGGCCAGCGTCAAGCGACCGCGCCGGCTGCACCACGCCGCGTGGGTGACGCGTGACTCGGAAGCGACCCGACACTTCTACGAGGACATTCTGGGTCTGCCGCTCGTCGCCACCTGGGCGGAGCGGGCGCCGATGGCGGGCGGCGCGATGCGCGAGTACGTCCACACCTTTTTCGCCTTCGCCGACGGCGGCGCGCTGGCGTTCTTCCAGCATGCCGACCAGGCCGAGCGGCCGATCGACCTGAATTCGCCGGGGCACCTGGCGTTCGAGTGCGACGCCGAGACGCAACGAGGCATCAAGGAGCGGCTCGAAGCCGCCGGCTACGCGCTGAGGGTGACCGATCACGGGTATTGCGTGTCGCTCTACGTGACCGACCCCAACAATCTGCGACTCGAGTTCACGGTCGACCACCCCGAGCTCGATCGCATCAACGCGCGCCAGCGGCAGCACGCGCACGAAGACCTCGAGCGCTGGCTCGCCGGTGACCACACGCCCAACAACGACATCCGGCCCCACTGAGTCGAGGCCGGCACAGCGAACGAGAGCCCGCTCTCGGCACAGAAGCGTTTACCATACGGCGGCCGTCGCGATACGCGCGAGTCGACGGTCGAAACTCAGGCCCGGAGGAGCTATGCGATATCGCGGTTCGATCGCCGTCTGTCTGCTGTTCTGCCAGCCGCTGTTCGTCCTGGCGCAGGACGCGGCCTCGCTGGACGCGCTGTTCCGTCAGGCGTTGACGCTGGAGTACGGCGTGGGAGGGACGGCGCAGGATCTCGCGGGGGCCGCCCGGCTTTACGAGCAGGCCGCGCGCGAGGGGCATGCCCCTTCGATGGTCCGACTCGGATACATGCGGCAGGCTGCAAAAGGGATCGGCGCCGACTTGCCGGGCGCGCTGGCGCTCTACGCTGAAGCCGCACGAAGGGGCAACGCGGAAGGCCAGTACATGCAGGCGATCTGTTATGCGGCGGGCGTAGGGACGCAGAAGGATCTCGCGACCGCGCGCCGGCTTCTGCTGACGCCGGCCGCCGCCGGGCACCAGGACGCACAGTACGCGCTGGCAATCACGATCGCGCTCGGCGAGGGCGGGCCGAAACGAGAGGCGGCGGCGCGGCGCTGGCTCGACAAGGCCGCATCGGGGCCGGACCGAGAGCTCGCGGCGAAGGCGGCCAGCCAGCGCGACAGGATCGACAAGAATCTCTTCGCGCAGGATACGTCGGGCAGAGACGCCTTTCTCGGCATCCTCGCCTTCCTTCTCGTTGCGGGGGCAGTGTCCGGCGGAGGAGACGGCGCGGGCAGCATCCCATCCGGCACCAGTCCGAGCGGGCTCGGTGGAGGCGTGGGAGGTTCCTCCGTGTCTCCACGGCAGCCCCGCCCGACGGCCACGCCGATGAATGGCGACATCACCAGGACGCTGCACGGAGAAGCAGCCATGGGAATCGGGCGGCCGGTCTCGCGTCGCTAGAGCGCCGCGGAGGGATCATGCGGATTCGCATCGCGACGACAGCCTGGCTGCTGATCACTCTGGCGACCATCGGCGCCGCCTATGGGGCCGAGATCGCCGGCAACTATTCCGGTCGTTATCGATGCCGCGACTGGAACACGCTCGATCTCCGGATCGAGGACCACGGCGGCGGCCGGCTCTCCGCGGTCTTCACGTTTGCCGTGCCGGCAGGCGCCTCCGGCTCGTACTCGATGACTGGCCAGTACGACGAGCGCGCGGGCCGGTTCCAGCTGGTCCCGCAACGCTGGATCGGTCGGCCGCCCCAGGGCTTTCAGATGGTCGGCATGACCGGCAGATTCGATCCGTCCACCAGGAGACTGACGGGAAAGATCGATACCGTGTTCTGCTTCCAGTTCGAGCTCGCCGGCGAAGGCGGCGCCCCGCTGGCGCCGCTGCCGGCGGCGTCAGCGCCGGCCGTCGGCAACCGCGATTACGCGACCGATCCGGTGCAGAACGGGATCGAATACTGGGACGCTTCGATGGCCGCGCCGGCCGGCACGCCGCGCGAGAGCGAGCCGATCGACGACGTCATCGACTGGCTGCGGAAGGAAAAATTCTCGTGCCTCGGAACCGAGCGCGTCAGATGGGACCCGAGCGGGACGAAAGGCACCGCCGGCCAGAAGGTCGACACGCGGGCGCGCTTCGTCATCGAGTGTGACGGCGAGTGCCGCGGCATGCGTTACGCGCCGTGGACGCAGGCGCAGGTGTACCACTTCGACCGCAGGCAGCCGGTCCCGGTGATGCAGATGAAGGGCATCTGGTTCGGCGGCACGGTCGTGAAATGGGTCTTCACGCGGCCGCCTGGTGGGACGCCGCCCGACGTGTACATCCACCAGTGGAGCGCGACGGGATTCGACAGTGGCCCCGGGTGCAAGGCGCCCCGATCCGGCACCAGGGAGACGGCGGGATCCGACACGACGCCGAACGCACCGGCAGCCCCACCGTCGCGACGAGCACCCGTACCCGGGACGAACACCAGCCCGATGCCGAGGATGAGGTAACCGCGACGTGTGCGCGGCGCGCGCGCTGATAGAATCAGCCGCGCATGGCCAATCTCGAGGAGATCATCGCGGCGGCGGCGAAGGTGTTTCGCACGAAGGGCTATCACGCCGCGACCGTCCAGGACATCGCCGACGCGGTCGGCATTCTCAAGGGCAGCCTCTACCATCATTTCAAGAGCAAGGAAGACCTGCTCTACCTGATCGTCAAGGAGCCGATCGCCCGGATCTACGCGACGATGGCCGATATCGTGGCCAGCGAGTCGCCGCCGGCCGAGAAGCTGCGACGCGCGATCCTGGCTCACCTCGAGGCGTTCGATCAACACTACCCTCACCTGTTCGTGGCGCTCCGTGAACGGGACGAGATGAAGCGCCGGTTCCGCGAGCAGTTCAAGCTCTCGCCGACGCAGTACGAACGGTGCTGGCAGCAGATCGTGCGTGAGGGCATAAAGTCCGGCGACTTTCGGCCGGACCTCGACGTGCACGTCGTCTCCTACGGCCTGCTCGGGATGCTGAACTGGCTCCACACGTGGTACGACCCGCGCGGGCGGCTCAGCGTGCGCGAGATCGCCGATCAGTTCTCGGCGCTGGCTCTTGCCGGGCTCGCGAGAGGCCCTCGCAGGACGCGGCCGGGATAGGCCCCGGTCGGCTCCCCGTCGCGTAGCACCATCCGGCCGTTCACGATCGACGCGTGGAAGCCGGTGGCCTTCTGGCGCAGGCGCCGGGCGCCGGCGGGCAGGTCGTTCACCACTTCCGGCATGTCGGGCGCCACGCGGTCGGGATCGAAGACGATCACGTCGG
>QHRT01000321.1 GCA_003220195.1 Candidatus Rokuibacteriota bacterium
GGGGTACGTGTCGTTCGCGGATGGACCGTGGCTGCATCTCCGGCTGCTGGTCCTGCCCGCGGTCACGCTGGGGCTGTTCATGGCTGCCCTCGTCACCCGCATGACCCGCGCGACGATGCTCGAGGTGAAGCGGAGCGACTTCGTGCGGACGGCCCGGAGCAAGGGCCTGCCGGAGCGGCTCGTGCTGTTGCGGCACACGCTCAAGAACGCCCTGATCCCCGTGGTGACGCTGACCGGCGTGGAGGTTGGCACTCTGCTGGGCGGGACCGTGATCATCGAGTACGTCTTCACCTGGCCAGGAGTGAGCACCCTCGTGATCACGGCCGCGAACCGCCGCGACTACCCGATGGTGCAGGGCGTCGTGCTGGTCATCGCCCTGGCGTTCGTGCTGATCAACCTGCTCGTCGACCTGCTCAATGCGTATCTCGACCCGCGCATCCGGTACGGTCGGGCCTGAGCGATGGCCACCGAGCAGAGCATGGCGCCCGCCGGCCGCAACATCAGCAAGTCGACGATCAGACTCACGAAGGCCGGCGGCCGGCGCCGTCCGAACCTGCGCATCATGATCGGCGGTGGCATCCTGACCGGCTTCGTGGTGATCGCCGTGGTCGCTCCGCTCATCGCGCCGTACGATCCGCTGCTGCCGGATCAGACCCGCTCGCTGGCGCCCCCCAGCGTCGCCCATCCGCTGGGCAACGACGAGTTCGGGCGGGACGTGCTCAGCCGACTCATCTTCGGCGCCAGGATCTCGATCGAGGTCTCGATGGTTTCGATCGCCTTGGCGCTCGGCGTCGGCACGATGGCCGGGTTGCTGGCCGGCTACTTCGGGGGGCTGGTCGACTGGATCGTCATGCGCGCGGCGGACGTGGTGCTCTCGGTGCCGCCGGTGCTGCTGGCGATCGGTATAGTGGCGATCCTCGGACCGAGCCTGCCGAACCTGATCCTGACGATCGCGGTGCTGTACGCGCCCCGCTTCGCTCGGGTCGCCTATTCGTCCGCCCGCGCTGTGCGCGCGCTGGATTACGTGCTGGCCGCGGTGGCCCTCGGTGCGGGGAGCGCGTATGTGCTCCGCAAGGCTGTCCTGCCGGCGATCGTCGCTCCGCTGATCGTCCAGGGCTCGCTGGCGCTGGGCGCGGCGATGTTGCTGGAGTCCGGCCTGAGCTTCATCGGCCTGGGGGCCCAACCGCCGACGCCGAGCTGGGGGTCGATGGTCTCCTCCGCCCGCAGCATCATGGAGCGCGTGCCGCTGCTGGTGCTGTGTCCATCGATCGCCCTGGCGACGGCGATCCTCTCCTTCAACATCCTCGGCGACGGCGTCCGCGACCTGCTCGACCCCCGGATGAGGTGATGAAGACCCGCCGTGCCATTCGCCGCGACGGGCAGCGCCTCGGCCGAGTTCACGGATTGAGTAGCGGAATGCTCCTGAAGTCCGTCGCCTTCGGCAGGGACGCGAGCCATGCATGGATGTCGGCCAGGTCCGCGTTCGACAGGATCGCGTCCTGGTACGGCGGCATCGCGCCGCGCGTATTGCGCACGAACGAGGTGAGCGCGACCAGCGGCATCGGATCCGGAGCGAGCTTGGGACCGGCGATCCCGCCCTGCGCCGCGAAGCCGTGGCATTGCCAGCAGCCGTGCTTCACGTAGGCGATCTTGCCCTTCTCCGCCGAGCCGTCGGCCGCGAGGGCTCCGCCACCGACGGCGTTGGCCGCGAGCGCGAACAGAACGATGAACGGCCAGCGCCCGATCATCATCGCGGCTGCGTCCACACGTTGAGCAGCGCAGGCTGACCGGCCTGCACGACTCTCGCCGCTTCCTTCAGCGCGGGACCGAGCTGCGCCGGATCCTTGATCGGACCCTTCGCCCACCAGCCCATCGATTCGGCGAGCTTGTGATACTCGATGTCCGGATTCTGGATGCTCGTGCCGACCGGTCCCATGTCGCCGCCGAGATTCACCGGGCGGTTGCGGAAGTTCGACAGGCGTTGCACGTGCATCACCTCTTGATGGTAGGCGCGGTTGTTGTGCATGACGGCGAGCAGCGGGATCTTGTGCTTGGCCGCGGTCCACAGCACACCGGGGGCGTACATGAGATCTCCGTCCGACTGGATACTGACGGAGAACCGACCGAGGTCGCGGTTGGCGAGCGCTGCGCCCACCGAGGCCGGCGCTCCGTAACCGACACCATAGCCGCCCGAGCGCCCGAGCCACTGGTGGTACTTGTCGATGGGCCACAAGCGATTCGGCCAGTTGCTGACGTTGCCTTCGGAAGCGACGAGCGACCAGTCGAGATCCCTGATCGTCGCGTAGAGCTCCATACACAGACGCGCGGTGCTGATGGGGCTCGCGTCCCAGCCGAGAGCCGCCGCGGCGCGCGTCCGTGCCTTGCCCTCGGCGAAGGCCTTCCGCGCGGCCTCGCCACGTTCCACGATTTCCGCCTGTCGCCCGTTGGAGAGCGCATGCTTCACCGCTTCGACGAGGGCCGGAAGGGTCGCTTCGGCATCTGCCGCCATCGGCACGTCGATCACCTGGAAGCGCTGATGAGCTTGCATCCGGACTTGATGCGGCTCGCGTTCGTTCCAATGCCGTCGTTCACCGCGTTGTCGGTGTAGCTGTTCACGGTGGCCCAGAAGTCCGAGAGCTCGAGCCCGATGATGACGTCGGCGTCGTTGACCGCGGTGGGCGGCGCCGAGAGGTAATGCGTTCGCGGGAAGTTCATCCGTCCGCCCTGGTCGATCACCCGGGCTTGCAAGAGCTCCGCGAGCTGCACGAGCTGCTTCACGCCTTCGGGCGTGCGCGCCGCGCGGTCGGCCACGATCACGGGATTCCGCGCCGCGGCCAGGAGCCGCGCCGCTTCCTTCACCGCTCCGGAGTCTCCCTGGGGTGGCGCGGTCGGGACGTATCGCGGGACATAGGGCCTGGTCCCTCCGTGATTCTTCATCGGCTCCTGCTGCAGCCCTGCGTCGAGGGAGATGGCCACCGGCCCGTAGGGCGGCGTCATCGCAATCTTGTAGGCCCGCACGAACGACTGCGCGAAGTGCTGCAAGGACACCGGTGTGTCGTCCCACTTGGTGAAGTCGCGCACGAGCGCGTTGATGTCCTGCGCCGAGTGAAAGGTCGGCACCCCGGGCGGTCGATGAGCCGCGTCCAGGTCGTTGCCGCCGATCACGATCACGGGCACCCGATCGCACCACGCGTTGTAGACCGCCATCGCCGCGTGCTGGAGCCCGACGGTCCCGTGGCAGAGCGTCATCAGCGGCTTGCCCGCGACCTTGAAGTAACCGTGAGCCATGCCGACGCCGGACTCCTCGTGCATGCAGCTGAGGAACTCTGGCATGCGGTTGGCGCCATAGTTGATGATCGACTCGTGCAGCGCCCGGTAGCTCGACGCGCAGTTCGATGGGCAATACTTGATGTCGAGCGTCTTGATGACGTCGACCATGAAGTCCGAGCCGGGAACGCCGGGGACTCGAGCGAGCTCGCGCGGCGTGCCCGTCTCGGCCGCAGCGATCTTCATCGACGGCCGCCGTGCCGACGGCGCGCGCGGAACCGGCGGAGCGTCCGCGCCGCGCACGGGCGACGGGAGCACGCTGGCCGCACCCGCCGCGCTTGCTGCGACGACGCCCTTGAGAAACCCGCGGCGACCGACCTTCGGACCTGCGCCCTTGCGCGCCATGGCGATCTCCTCCTGCCTCTCGGTCTTCAGAACTACTTGCGCATGCAGTGGCACGGCACCGGGTTTCTTCAGACAGCAGGCGAAGACAACCGGCACGCTCGGAGGGTAGCACGCGAGACGATCACACCGTTCTCGAGCATCACTTCGCACGCGCTTGTCTCTCGCCGCATCCACCGGAGACAATGTGACGACGATCAAACTGACTGGGGCGCCGCCGGGCGCACTGGGGGCAGGACCACAGAGCCATGCGCACCAACACGACGAAAGCGAAACTGGCCGAGGGCAAGGTCGTCTTCGGCGCCATCATCAGCCGCCACGCGCCGGATCTGGTCGAGCTGTTCGGAGCGATCGGCTATGACTTCGTCATGATCGATTGCGAGCACGGTCCGATGAGCCTGGACGAGGTCGAGCACATGGTGCGGGCCGCCGAGGTGTTCGGCATCACGCCGATCACCCGCATTCCCAACCACGAGGACTCGACGATCTTGCGCTTTCTGGACCGCGGCGTGCAGGGCATCATCGTGCCGCACGTCAACACGCGCGACGCGGCCGAAGCCGTGGCCAGGGCAGCCCGGTACTGGCCCGACGGCCACCGGGGAATGGCCGGAGGCCGCGCCCACGACTACGGCGTCGGAACGTCGCGGGACGAATCGACTCGCTGGATCAACGCGCAGCTCCTGGTGATCCCGATGATCGAAGAGACCGAAGCCGTGAACAACCTGGACGCGATCCTCAAGGTGTCCGGGATCGACGTGCTGCACGTGGCGTCCGGCGATCTCGGCCAGAGCATGGGCAATCCCGGCGCGGCGGCGGTTCGGCAGCTCATGCGCGAGGTCGTTCCCAGGATCAGGGCAGGCGGCAAGCTGGTCGGCGTGGGAGGCAATGCTCCCGGCGACGCCGCGGGGATCGCCGAGTTCATCACGCTTGGAGCCAACTTCGTGACCATCTCGGCGCTGGGCCTCCTCCGTCTCGGCGCCGACGACTTTCGCCGGCGTGTGCAAGCCGCCCTGTCGGAAAAACAGCGCTCGAACTGAAGCACCACCGTCACGGTCGGAACGATCGCGACGCAGGAGAGGACGAGACCAATGGAATTCGGGATCTTCAATCTCATGGGATCGCGCGAGGCGGACAAGCCGACGGCGCAGGTGTTTGGCGAAGTCGCCGAGCAGACGAGAAGGGCCGACGAGCTGGGCTACACGACCGCCTGGTTCGCCGAGCACCATTTCTCGAATTACTGTCTGTGCGCGTCGCCGTTGATGATGGTGGCGCATTGCGCCTCGATCACCCGGCGGATCCGGCTCGGAACCGCGGTCGTCGTGTTGCCCCTCTACAACCCGGCGCGGCTCGCCGCCGAGATCGCGACGGCCGACGCCATGTCGAACGGCCGGCTGATGCTCGGCATCGGCGCCGGATATCAGCCGTACGAGTTCGAGCGGTTTGGCATCGACATCGCGCGGAATCTCGAGATGACCGAGGAGCTTTGCGACATCCTCGACCTCGCCTTCAGCCGGGATTTCTTCAGCTACAACGGCAAGCACTACCGGATGCCGGAGACCCACATCCCGGCGCGTCCGGTGCAGAACCCGCTGCCGATCTACGTCGCCGGCCACTCACAGGCGATGTTCCGCACCGCGGCGCGGCATGGCTACCGGGTGCTCACGTCGGGCCGCGTGGGCGGCGCGAAGTTGCTGGCAGAGCAGTATGCCGACATCGTCGCCGCGTTCGAGGCCGAGAGCGTGCCCGTGGCGCGGGCGCAGCTCACGGTGAACCGCTTCGCCTGCATCACCGACAGCCGTGAGGAAGGGATGCGCTTCGCCGAGAACGCGCGCTATCAGACGCGGCTCGCGTCGAGCCTCCGGCGCCGCGCGGAAGTCATGCGAGGCACGGTCCTGGTCGACGTCCCGTTCCCCGACGAGCCGCCGCTCGAAACCATCCACGACAATCTGCTGATCGGGGACGTCGAGACGGTCGCCGAACGGCTCGTCGCCGAGATCGACGCGACCAGGCCCGTGCACGTGTGCTTCTCGTTCAAGGTCGGCGACACACCGCACAAGACCGCGATGAACTCGATGGAATTGATGATCGGCGAGGTCAAGCCGAGGATCGAAAAGACGCTCGGAGCTGTCGCGGCGCGGTGAGCGTGATGCGTCGATCCCTGCGCCCGCTCGTGCTGCTCGTCGTTGCGGTACTCGGCTCCGGCGGGCTCACGAGCGCTCGCGCTCAGCCGCCCGCAGGCCAGATGACGCTGGTCTACAACATCTCGATCGTGCCGCGGTGGTTCGATCCTGCCGAGTCCGAGGGCCTGGTGACGCCGTTCATCTTCTACTACGCGATCCACGACGCGCTGGTGAAGCCCATGCCGGGCAACGCGTCCGCGCCGTGTCTGGCGGAATCGTGGACCGCGTCGCCCGACGGCCTGACGTACGAGTTCGTGCTGCGCAAGAATACGCGGTTCCACAACGGCGAGACCGTCACCGCGGACGACGTGAAGTTCTCGTTCGAGCGCTACCACGGCGCGTCCGCCAGGACGCTGAAGGAGCACGTGGCGTCGGTGGAGATCGTCGATCCGCTCCGCGTGCGCTTCCGCCTGAAACGGCCGTGGCCGGATTTCATGACGTTCTACGCGAGCCCCGCCACGGGCGCCGCCTGGATCGTTCCGAAGAAGTACGTCGAACAGGTCGGCGACGAAGGGTTCAAGAAAGCGCCCATCGGCGCAGGTCCGTACAGGGTCCTCGCGTTCAAACCCGGCGTCGAGGTCACGCTGGAAGCCCACGAGCAGTACTGGCGCAAGACGCCGTCGGTGAAGACGCTCGTGCTCCGGTCGATCCCGGACGAGTCCGTGCGGCTGGCCATG
>QHRT01000314.1 GCA_003220195.1 Candidatus Rokuibacteriota bacterium
TCGCCGACCAGATCGGGAACAGGTTCGCCCTCATGGCCGACGACGTCGTCACCGCGTTCCAACCGCTAGAGGCGCTCGTCATCCAGGTCGACGGCGATGTCCTGTATCTGGACGTCGGCGGCTCGGCGGCGCAGATCGGCCAGGAGTTCATGATCTTCCGGAAGGGCGAGGTCTTCCGGCATCCGCTCACCGACAAGCCGCTCGGCCGCTACGAGGCGGTGCTCGGTCACGCGCAGATCCGGCGCGTCCAGCCGCAATTCTCCGAAGCCGTCTTCATTCCGTTGCCGGACAAGCCCCGGCCCTTGCCCGAGGACGGCGCCCGCATCACGCGAGGACGGATCAAGGTCGCCGTGACGCCCGTCCTCGACATGACGAACTCGCAAGCGGACTTTCGTCGCGTCCCGTACATGTTCGCGACGATTCTGGACCGCTCGAAACGATTCCAGGTCGTGGACCCGCTGACCGTGAGCGACATGCTCGCCACCGCCTCGGTGCGTGTCGAAGAGGTGCTGGCGCGGCCGGACCGCGCCGGCCGCGCCGCCCGGAGCCTCGAGGTCGCGGGCTGGCTGGTGCCGATCCTGCTCGAGCGGCGCGGCGTCACCTATCTCGACGTGACCTGGATCTCCGCCATCACCGGCCGGGCGTTGTTCTCGCGCCGCATGACGCTCTTGCCCGCGAGCGCCGCCGAGGCGCAACGCTTCCCGTGGGAGCCGCGTGGTGAAGATTAGTGTGTGCTATGGTAGACCGCCGATGAAGCGGTCCCTGGCGTGTCTGATGGTGCTGACGCTGGGCGTGTCGGGATGCTCGACGGTCAAGGACCTTCTCGGCCTCACCGGCAGCGACGCGTCCATCAAGATCAAGGCGACCGAGAACCGCTGGCTGCTCATCAAGAATCCGCGGTTCGGCGACGTCCCGAGCGAGCCCCAGTACATCTGGGTCGAAGAAGAGAAGATCCCCTTCACGATCATGGGCTTCTTGCGGCCGAAGTCCATCATCGCGCCGCCGGAGATCGTCGCGCAGTACGGCCCACCGCCCGGCGGCGGCAAGATCAGTCCGAAGCAACGCATGCCGTACCAGGTGGCGGGAGCCGGAACAGAGCCGGCGCGGTCGTCGACCGTGGCCGCCGCAGGGACGCCGAGCCGTCCGACGACACCGGCGGTTGAATTGCCGAAGCGCGGCTATGTCGTGTGGATCGACACGACCCGGATCGTCATCGACCTGACGTCTCAGGACGGTCTCAAGCCCGGCAGCGTCGTCAGCCTCCGGCGCGACAAGATGCCGATCATCCATCCCGTCACCGGCGAGGTGCTGGGGGAACTGGACGAAGAGGTCGCCACGGCGACCGTCGTCGAGACGCGCGACAAGTTCTCGGTGGCGGAGATCCAGACGGTCACGCCCGGCTCCGAGGTCCACGTCAGGGACCGCGCGGTCCCGAAATAACCTCGAGAACGTCCTCCGTGCGGACCCGGAGCCTCGAGCAGGTTCTCAAAGAGCGCGTGTGGAACCTCGTCGGCTCCGATCTCGAGGAAGTCGAGACAGAGATCGGACGAGAACTTTCGTCCCCGGTGCCGCTGATCCAGGAGATGGCGGGCTACATCGCGACCGCCGGCGGCAAACGGCTCAGACCGATGCTGCTGCTGCTGGCGGCGCGCCTCGCCGGCTATCGCGGCCCGCGCTCGATCCGGCTCGCGTGCGTCGTGGAGCTCCTGCACACGGCGACCCTGATCCACGACGACGTGGTCGATCAAGCGCCGCTCCGCCGGGGACGCCCGTCGGTCAATGCCCAGTGGGGCGACGATGCCTCCGTGCTGGTCGGCGATCACCTCTACTCCAAGTCCTTCGCGAGCCTGGTCCGCGACAACGATCCGCGGGTCATGGAGACGCTCGCGCGCGCGACCGTCTCGATGACCGAAGCCGAGGTGTTCCAGCTCGAGCGGAAGCGCGAAGGGCTCACGAGCGAGGCGGACTACGTCCGGATCATCACGCAGAAGACGGCGTCGTTCATGTCCGCCTGCTGCCGGATCGGCGCGCTCCTCGGCGGCCTGTCCGAGGCGCACGTCGATGCGCTGACACGCTATGGCCTGGACGTCGGCGTCGCCTTCCAGATCTCCGACGACTCCCTCGACTTCGTCGCCGACCAGGATCGCCTGGGCAAGGCGATCGGGGCCGACCTCCGCGAGGGCAAGCGCACGCTGCCGCTCATCGCGACGCTCGCGCGCGCGACCGCGAGCGAGGCCGAGCGCGTGCGACAGCTCCTGCGGCGGCGCACGTTGCCGCCCGACGAGATCGAGGAGATCCGGCAGCTGGTGATCCAGCACGACGGCGTCGACTACGCGCTCGCCCGCGCGCACGCCTATGCGCAGGCCGCGAAGCAGGACCTCGAGGTGTTCTCCCCGTCCGAGGAGCGCGAGACGCTCGGGCTCATCGCGGACTTTGTCGTCGACCGCGATCGCTGACCGGGCGGGACCGGTGCCCGGCGTGGCGCGGCGACGCTCGGACCATCCGATCATCACGCTCACGACGGACTTCGGACTGCGTGACCCGTACGTCGCACAGATGAAAGCGGTGATCCTCGGCGTGGCGCCCGGGGCCACCATCGTGGACCTCACGCACGAGCTCGCGCCCCACGACATCGTCGAGGCCGCGCTCGCGCTGGACGCTTCCGCGGGGTTCTTCCCGAGCGGCACGATCCACGTCGCGGTCGTCGACCCCGGCGTCGGGACCACGCGGCGCGCGCTGGGCGTCCTCTGCGAAACGTGCGTGCTCATCGGCCCCGACAACGGCGTCTTCACACCGTTCCTGTCGCGCCGTGGCGCTCGGGCGTTCGAGCTCGCGGCCGAGCGCTACCGGTTACCGGCCGTGAGCCGGACGTTCCACGGCCGCGACGTGTTCGCGCCGGCGGCCGCCCACGTCGCGCGAGGGGTTCCGCTCGCGCGGTTCGGTGGACGAGTGGCCGATCCGGTCACCCTTCCGTGGCCGTCGGCTCGCCGGCGTGGCGCGACGGTCGTCGGCGCCGTGATTCACGTCGATCGCTTCGGAAATCTGGTGACGTCCATTGGCGCCTCGGATGTCGCGCACCTGGGCGAGGACCTCGCCCTTCGCATCCGGGGCCGTGTCGTCCCGGTGGTGGGGACGTACGGGGATCTCGATCGCGGGAGCGCCGGCGCCCTGCTGGGCTCGAGTGGTCGGCTGGAGGTCGCCGTGAGGGAGGGGCGGGGAGCAGACCTCCTCCGGGCGCAGCGCGGGACTCCGGTGGCGGTTACTTCACGTCCGTCTTCGCGGACGGCGCGCTAGTGCTGGAGTTCTCCGTGGCCTTCGACTCGGGCTTGGGGGCCGAGTCGGTCTTGCCGGCGGCCGCCGTGTCGGAGCTGCGGGCCGACTTGTCCGCCGTGCCGACCGTGCTCTTTTCGGCCTCCCGCGCTTTCTTGCGGGCCTCCGACGGATAGTCGGTGACGTACCACCCTTCCCCTTTCAAGATGAACGGGGCCGCAGACAGGAGACGCCGGACGGCGCCACCACATTGATCGCAGGTCGTCAGGGCTGGCTCGGAGATTCGCTGCCGGACTTCGAAGACCCGGCGACATTTCTCACATTCGTATTCGTATGTTGGCACTAGCATACGTCTAACAGGGGAGGACGACAGGTGTCAAGGATGTCCGCGATCGTCAGCGTCGTCGTAGGCCTGATCCTCGGGGCATGCGCCACGACCGGCGGCCAGGTGTCTGAGGTCCAGAAGCTTCAGGCGCGCTCGGCGTACGAACAGGGGGTGACCGCCCTGAACGACCGGCAGTTCGGCGCGGCGTTGACCGCCCTGCAGCAGGCGACGATGCTAGCTCCCGGTGTGGCGACGTACCGGAACGCCCTGGGGATCGTCCACTTGCAGCTCGGGCGGCCAGACCTGGCCCTGCCGGAGTTCGAGACGGCGGCCAGGCTCGACCCGGACTACGGCGAAGCGATCCTCAATACCGGCGTCGCCCTCGCCGAGGTCCAGCGCTGGGATCAGGCCGTCGAAGCGTACCGGCGAGCGCTTCAGTCCCCACGCCTCATGAGCCCGGACACCGCACATCAAAACCTCGGCGTCGCGCTCTATAACTTGCGGAAATTCAAGGAGGCGGAGGACGAACTCCGGTTCGCGATCAGGCTCGAGCCGACGCTCGAGGCCGCCTTCTACCATCTCGGGCTGGTCATGGTGGCCCAGAACCGCCGGGACGAGGCCAAGGCCGCCTTCCGCCAGGCCCGCCAACTCGCCCCGAACTCCCCGTTCGGCCAGGCCGCCGTCGAGCGGCTCAAGGCCCTGGGGGAGGGCGGCTAACCAGCCAGTCGAACGGAAGTTTTTCTTGACCTCACGCCGGCCGCCGGGGTAAAAGGTTCGCGCCGGAAGGCATACCGTATCCGCAGGTGTTGGTGGTTGTGGTTGGTCCGTGGCTCAAGCGGCAGTGCATCACCACAGATGAGGAGGCGGTCATGAGGAGAGTCGTTCTAGGACTGCTCTCCGTCCTCGTCACCGTCGCGATCCTTGCGCCCCCCGCTCTAGCGCAGGCTCCGACACCGAAGGTGACGATCACGGGGCAAATCGACAACATCCTGAACCTGAACCGCAACCTGAACAACACCGGCCAGGACCGCAACGTCCGGGGCGGTCAGACCTCGCCTGGTGACCAGGAATTCGGCGCGTACACGCGCGGTCGCTGGGACATCATCGGCCAGCTCGGCAAGGCCAAGGCGGTGATGGGCTGGGAAATCGACATGCACTACGGCGGCTTCAGCGGGACGAACGGCGACACGTGCGTGGGCACGCTGTTCGCCGGGACGGCCGCGGGGAACTGCGGAAGCCGCGGTGACGGGTCGAGCGGTGGTCTCGACGCGGACACCGACGCTCCTGCCATTCATCCCGATCGAGGGAATGGCGCGCGTGGGCGGCCAGCCGTTCGAGCTCGGACTCAAGCCGCAGCAGTTCGCGGACGCCGACTTCGCCGGCTTCAGAGCGCAGCTCAACTTCTCGCCGAACGTCAGGCTGATCGCGCTCTATCAGCAGATCGAGGAGAACTTCTCGGGACCGCGTTCGAGAGTGGCGACCGGCACGGTCGCGAGCTCCGCCAACAGCACGGGCTGGAATCGCGGCGATGACTGGGGCGCGATCGCCAAGCTCGACGTCGAGCCGTTCAAGGGTCTCCGGGTGAGTCCCTTCGTCGCGTACCAGGAGCTCGACGGTACGACGGCGGGTTCGATCCGGACTCCGGCCGGAGGCTATAACGTCGGAAGTGGCGCGGCCATGGCCCCCGACATCACCGGCAACGCCGTCAACGCGGCCGGGGTGCAGACCGGGACAATCCAGACGAGTTGTGTCGTCGCGCAGGGCAAGTGCCGGTCGACGATGGAGCACCGGTACTGGGCCGGACTCGATGCGCGCTTCGACTCTGGCCCGTTCTACATCTGGCCGACCGCGCTCTTTCTGTGGGGTGACCGGGCCCGCCTCGCGGCGGCCGGCGAGCCTGGCCGCGGCGGCGTGATCCACGCGACCGAGAGGGCGTGGATGTTCGACCTCCAGAGCGGCTTCAGGGTCGGTCCGCTGAACCTCGAGCTTCGAGGCGTGTACGCCTCGGGTGACAAGGCCAGCGCCAACCTCAACAAAGACATGAAGTACATGCAGCTGTACCAGACCGGTGGCGGTTACTTCAACGGATTCGGCGAGGTCTCGGGCAGCGCGAACGTCGCGTACCTCTCCGGCTGGAACGGCACGACGAGCGCCAACCCGTACTCGATCAGCGCGCATCCGACGTACGATCGGTACGGTCTGGCCAGGCTCGCCGGGAAGGCCACGTACTCGGTCACGCCGGCGTTTGACGTTTTCGCGAGCGCGTCGCCGATCTGGACGGCCGAGAAGGTCAACACGAACGAGATCGTGACCGGCAACGGGCTCATGCTGCCGGCCGGGTTCGACGGGAACTTCAAACCCGCTCCCGGCACGGTGTTGAGGCCGTGCGACCGGACGTGCAGTGATGGCAACAGCCGGTACCTCGGCACCGACGTCGACCTGGGTCTGACGTACCGGTTCGCGCCGGGTCTCACCTTCGACCTCGTCGGCGGCTGGCTGTTCGCCGGCGACGCTCTCAACAACGTCGCGGACATCTGTGGGCACGCGGGCAGCGCGCCCTGCGGTCAGTTCGCCCAGTACAAGTCGAAGGACTCCTGGACCCTCAGCACGCGCATCCGGTACGCCTTCTAGACCGAACCGCTGCGCGAACCTCGGGGCACCGGACCACCCGGTCCGGTGCCCCGTTCGTTTTTCTGAGCTCCGTTCGTTCTTCAGAACGTCAGACCGGAGCCTCCGTGTTGCCGTCCGCCGAGTGTGCAGCGTATAGTCGCTCGGAGCGACGTGACAGTTCGGGCGTCATTCGGCCATGCGCGACCTCGGGTCCTCGTCGGGCAGAGCGGACCACATTCGTGAAGGAGCAGTGGGATGAGACTGAGCAAGACACGCTGGATGGTCTTCACGCTGCTGCTGGTCGCCGTCTTCGGGCACGCCGGCGCACAGACGACCGTGCCCTTTGGCTCCCTCGTCGAGCGGCTCCAGGGCCTGTTCCCGAAGGTGGAAGGCGAGGTCATCGAGGCGGGGGGGTCGCAGGCGACCTTGAGCGTGGGCAAGCGTGATGGTCTTCAGCCCGGCGTGGAAATGATCGTCGTCCGCCAGGGTCGCGAGCTCAAGCATCCGAAAACCGGTCAGGTGCTGGGACGCGCGGAAGAGGACGTGGGCCGCGTCGTGGTCTCGGAAGTCCAGGAACAGTATTCGATCGCGAACGTTCGGGTCGCCGATGGCTCGACCGCTGGCGAAGTTCGCGCCGGAGATCACGCGCGCGTCTCTACCGGGAAAATTCCGCTCACGCTCCTGCCGCTCTCGAGTGGCGTCAAGGACGCTCAGATCGAGGCCGTCCTGCAGGAGCTGACCGCCGAGCTCAACCGTACGGGCCGGTTCCAGTTGCTGATGGGTGACGCGGTCAACGTTCGACTCACCGAGAGCGGCGTCAAGCCGGACGACGTTCTCGAGGGCAAGGGGCTCTATCCTCCCGGCGGCCGGCCGAGCTTCGACTATCTCCTGGCCGTGGTGTTCAAGCGTGTCCAGAACAAGCCGTACATGGACGTGCGTCTGTTCTCGAGCACGGGATCGGCGCCGCTCCTGACGACGGCGATGTTCGTCCCGCCTTCCATCAAGGCGGCTCCCGTCGAGCGATTCTCGTCCGATCCACGGCCGCGCCCCGAGGCACCATCCAAATCTCGCTCCTTCCTCGCGCGGTTGCTGGGTGGCCAGCTCGAAGCGGGAGCCTACTCGTCGGGCGAGGGCTCGATCCCGCTCAAGGAAGTCGCCCGGCTCGGATTCCCGGTGCTCACCATGGACGTCGCGGTGTCTCCCAAGGACGGGATTCCGCGCGTCGTGCTCAGCGACGGCGACGCCGTGTTCATGTACCGGCTCGTCAACCAGGCGTTCGAGCCGGACTGGACGTACAGCGTGCGAGGCTTCGGCGCGATCTTCTCGGTGCAACTCGTCGACCTCGACGGCGACGGGATCTTCGAGGTCGCGGTGAATCGCTGGCATCCCAAGGTCGAGTTGAGCTCGTACATCATCGCGGTGAAGGACGGACGCCCGAGACAGCTCGTTGACGTCGGCCAGACGATCCTCTACGCCGTGGACGAACGAGGCGACGGCGTGAAGCGGACGCTCTGGGGGCAGCGCTACAGCCCGGAGACGTTCTTCACCCCGGGGCAAGCGCAACGGATGAGCGTGAAAGATGGGAAGCTCGTCGCCGACCGCGACGTGCGGCTGCCTTCCACCTTCCGTGCGACCGGCGCGACCTTCGCCAAGGTCGACAAGCAAAACCGCGCCGTCGCGTATATCGATCAGTACAACCGGCTCATGGTTGCGTCTCCGGAGGGCGTCGAGCTCTGGCGGTCCGGCAGCCCGGTTGGCGGTGGGGGGTTCGTCATCGAGGTGACTCGCAAGTGGGTCGCCGGAGCGGATCGGAGCGTCTTCTTCAAGACGGAGCCAGTGCCGCTCGCGATCGATCTCGACGGCGACGGCATCGATGAGATCGTGGCGCCGCAGAATGTCGTGAAGGAGGGGCTCCTGGCCGTCATCTTCAAGGGGCCGGCCGGGTTTCGCCTGCAATCGCTCAACTCGGGCTTCGAGGGCGTGATCACGGCGCTCGGCGGGTTCAAGACCGAGGATTCGGCACAGCCGACGCTCGTCGCCGCGGTGGTCCGGTACAACAGCGTTCTCTTCAAGCGAGGCGGCGAGACCCAGATCATCATGACGATCCCGGATTAGCCATGACCATCCGAACCGGTGGGGCCGCGCGCGGAAACCTCGTCCGATCGAGATCTCGTCGCAGTCGGATGACCCGGCTCGTTCTGCTCGGACTCGCGGTCATCGCGTTCGCGGGCTGCGAGACGGGCGGCGTGGGGCTTGCCCCGTCCGCCTCGTTGACCACCACGACTCCCGGGGTGACCGACTATCGGTTCAAGGTCACCTGGTCGGTATTGCCGGAGCAGACGGCGGATCAGAAGGCTCTCGAAGGCCACGTCGAGAACGTGGCGGGCGGTTGGGGCGCCAACAATGTGCGGCTGCTCGCGCAGTCGCTCGACAGTTCCGGAACTCTCGTCGGTCAGCGGCTGGAATGGCTCGGTGGGTCACTCCCTCCCGGCTCGCGTACGTACTTCAAGATCCGGCGCGTCCCGGTCGCCGATCAATATCGGGTGACTGTGTGGTCGTACCAGGCCTACCGGGGGGACTGACCCGCGGGCTACGTCACGCCGTACGACGTCATCTTCCATTGCGCCGGTCCGGGACCCGGTGCCCAAGATGCGAACGGCGCGGCCGAGCCGACCGCGCCCATTCACCGACCGAACAACGGCAGTCGGGTTACTAGAATGCGTACCTGATGCGAGTGCTCACGCTGTAAGAGTCCTTCGCCCGGTACTTGGCGAACTGCCCACACGGCGCGCTGCCCGCGTACGCGCACACATCCACCATCCTGTCGAGCGCGTGTCCGGCGAACAGGAATCCGCCGCCGAGGTCGAAGGTGAGCCCGGGCGCGAATCGATACGTGATTCCCCCGGAGAGATCGGTCCCGATGTATCGCTCGTCGCCGTCGCCGCACGCGCGATCGCATGCTCTCGCCGTCCCGGCCCCGACCGGGATCGCAAGGCCGGTGGACGTGGCGATCAGGTTCGTGTCGACCTTCTCGGCGGTCCAGATCGGCGTGACGCTCGTCCAGATGTCGAGGGCTGGCGTGACCGAGTACGTGGCCTTCGCCGAAGCCCTGATCAGCCCGTAGCGGTCGTAGCTCGGACGTGTGGAGATCGAGTAAGGGTTGGCGTTGCCGGTGCCATTCCAGGGGGATAACTTCGCCGAAGCCGTTGAAGTACCCCCCGCCGTGCTGGAACTGCTCCCAGTAGTTCCTGACCTGGTTGAGGTTGTCCTTCGGCTTGTTGCCCGTGCCATAGGCGAAGCGTCCCTGGAGGTAGAGCGGCCCGCGACGATAGCCGGTCTCGACGTCGAGGAGCCACGCATCGGTTCGACCGCTGACGACGCCCTGACGCCCTGGCTCGGCCACCGCCACCGCCACGACCGGCCCATTCTGCGCCAGGCGATGAAAGTCGCCGCCCTGCCAGATGATGGTCGGCCAGACGTAGAAAGGCCCCTGATCCAACCGAGCGTCCACGCCTACCCAGTACCGGTTCTGGAAAGTCGGCCGGCACTTGTCGCCGAGAGTCGACACTCCGAGGTTGCCCAGGCAATGTCTCTGGAGCGCTGTGGTCGCGGCGATATCGGGTGCGTAGGCGACTCCCGTGACGGGGTAGCCGCCGACAGGAGTGTGGATGGAGCCGGCCGTGGTGCCGTCGAGGTACTGATACGCGACCAGTGGACTCACTCGGAGGCCCTTGAACGGCTCGACATCGAGCTTCAGGATCACGCCGAAGTCGTCGCCGCGATCCCAGCCCGTACTGTTGGCGCTGCCGGCCGTGGCGAGGTTGTTGACTCTCGATCGTGGTCCCGAGAAGTTCTCCTCGATCTGATGGTAGAGCGCGATCAGCCGGACGTCCGGCGTGAACTTCAGCTCCGCCCGGAACCCCGCGAAGTCGGCGTCGGCGAGCTGCTGCGGCTTCATGCCCAGGCTGAACGGCTGACCGCCGACGCGCGCGGTCGCTTCGATCGGGATGAACGGCAAGAGGGAACCGGGACCCATGAGCGGGAACTCCACGTACATCCACTTCAGCTCGATCGGGACGCGGACGTCGGTGTCGGCATCGAGTCCGCCGCTCGACCCATCACCGCGGCTTCCGCAGTTGCCTGCCGCCGTACCCGAGAAGAGCGTCGTGACGCAGGTGTCGGCGTTCGTCGCGCCGAAGCCGCCATAGTGCATGTCGATTTCCCAGCCCATGACGGCCCTGGCCTTGCCGAGCTGACCGATGAAGTCCCAGCGGCCACGCGTGTAGGCTCCGAACTCCTTGTCGCCATCGGACGCCTGACCGCCGCGGACGGTGCGGTCCTGCGTTGTGTTGTTCATGTTGCGGTTGAGGTTCAGGATGTTGTCGATTTGTCCCGTGATCGTCACCCTCGGCGTCGGAGCCTGCGCCGAGGCGGGGGGCGACAACACTGCGACTGCCAGAAGCACGGGAAGCGACGAGGTCCTGTACCGGACTCTTCCTGCCGGCGAGACAGCACCGACAGGCGCCAAGCAGTTTGGAGCGGCGCACCTCCGGGCGCCAGCGTGCCACGCAAATACACCGAACATGCAAGCCTCGTCAAGGGAAATGTTGACAGCGGTAACATCCTGTCAGGGTGCTCGATGTGGAAAGCCGCCGGCACCGCGGCGGTACATGACGGTCCCGGCCAACGAGGTGCTTCGGGTGCCGCCGTCTCTCAGACCGGATAGAACCCGCGGGCCGGCAGGGGACTCGGTGAAGCCATGCGCACCGGGTCAGGGACGCGGGGAGCTCGAGGCCGCGGCGGTCCAGGAGCGCAGCCTGCGCGCGAAGCGCACGTGCATCGCGCGCTCTCTTTCTCGTAGCTTCACGGATCGGATCAAGACAAAGGTCTCGACCCCGTCGGGACCG
>QHRT01000315.1 GCA_003220195.1 Candidatus Rokuibacteriota bacterium
GTCTCCCGGTCCATTCACGCCCTCCTTTGTCGGATGAGGGACGGTGCGCCGCCGCGGTGGCGTGAGATGCCGCCGGTCGTAAAACCAACAAAGCCAGCGCCCTCACGGCCGCTGGCTCTGCTTTCCACTGACCTGACGATACAGCCCCCCGTCCATCGCCGCGCTGCCACGATCGAAAGCCGTGGAGCACGTCGCACCTATCTCGGGTTGCGGTGGTTCCCTTATAGCGCCGGCCGCGTCGGAGTGTCAAGCGAGGACGCCGCTCGCGCCCGCACGGACGGCGCCGGCGCCGCCGTCGCGGGGAGGACGTGCACCGCGCTCGCCTTGAAGATCGCGATGATCGGACTGCCGACCGCGAGCCCGAGATCCCCGACGGACCGTGGCGTGACCCGAGCGATCAGCCGGAAGCCGCAATCGACGACGACCCGCACGGACGCGCTCGCCGGCGTGACGGCTTCGATCACGCCGCCCAGGTGGTTGCCGTGACGTCCCCGGGACGGATGCAGACGCGCACCACGTCGCCGATCCGCGCCGGGGCCGCCACCTCGAGCTTTCGCCCGGCCACGTCGACGATGGTCACGCCGTCGTCGCGCGCGACGACGAGCCCCGGCACGATCGTCTCGACGCCGACGAAGCGCGCCACCTCTTCCGAGACCGGCGCGCTGAAGACGCGCCATCCCTCGTCGACCTGCATGAGCCGTCCGCCGAGCATCACGGCGACGCGATCGCCGAGGGCCTGCGCTTCACCGCGATCGTGCGTGACGAGGACCGTGGTCACGCGATCGCCGCGCAGGATGGCGCCGAGGTCACCGATCAACGCCGCGCGCGTCGGCTCGTCGAGGGCCGCGAACGGCTCGTCGAGGAGCAGCACCGCGGGCTCGAGCACGAGCGCGCGCGCCAGCGCCACGCGTTGCGCCTCTCCGCCGGAGAGCGTGCGCGTCGACCGATCCCCGAGGTGCGCGATGCCGAGCCGGCGGAGCCACCGGCCGGTCCGGACGTCGCGATCGCGGCGCGGCACGCCACGAAAGCCGAGGCCGAGCTCGACGTTCTTGCGGACGCTCGCGTCGGTCAGCAGCGGTTGCTGGAACACCATCGCCACCTCGCGCCGCTCGGCGAGCGCGCGAGACGCGTGGAGCCGGCGATCGCGGAACCGCACCTCCCCCTCCGTCGGCGCTTGAAGCAGGCCGAGCACCCGCAGAAGAGTGGACTTGCCGCTGCCGTTCGGTCCGATGACGGCGAGCACTTCGCCCTCATGCACCTCGAGCCGCGGCACGTCGAGGGTCTCGACGTCGCCGTATCGCACGCGGACGCCGGACAGCGCGACGATCGGCCGCGGCCCGGTCACGACGGCAGCACGTGGATCGACCCGCGATGGATGGAGAACTCCCAGCGCCGATCCTGGTCGATCTCGAGAATCTCGTGCACGAGCCGCGGAACTTCGACTTCGAGGTCGTACGTGCCCTGCGCCGGCTCGCCGGGCGCGTCGAGGCGGACCCGCAGCGTCCACGTGGTACCCCAGTCTTCCTCGGCAACGATCACGCCGCGCATCAAATTCATGTGGTGATGGGGATCCGCGGGGCCGCGGTCCTTGCGAATGAGTCGCACGTACTCGGGCCGGATGAAGAACGCGAGCGGCGTGTCGGGCGCCGGCAGGTACGACCGGCTCGGGGAGTTCACGGCCTCCAGCGTCTGGCCTCGCCAGCGCAGCTGGATGCGATCGGGACTCG
This sequence comes from Candidatus Rokuibacteriota bacterium, assembly GCA_003220195.1. Classification (GTDB taxonomy): domain Bacteria; phylum Methylomirabilota; class Methylomirabilia; order Rokubacteriales; family CSP1-6; genus AR8. The sequence goes on from QHRT01000315.1 coordinate 1,728, forward strand.
CCTTCAGCACCGTGCCGTGCAGCACGTTGCGGATGCCCATGATGTACGCCACCTTTTCCGACGCGGGCTGCCAGAGCAGTTCTCCGCGCGGCGCGGACTGCACGACCCGGCCCGCCTCGTACACGACGATGCGATCGCCGATCCGATAGGCCTCGGTGAAGTCGTGCGTCACCAGCACCGCCGCGGCGCCCCAGTCCGCGAGCGTCGCGCGCAATTCGTCGCGAAGAGCTTGACGGAGCGGGAGATCGAGGGCCGAGAGCGGCTCGTCGAGCAGCAGCAGCGCCGGATCGATCGCGAGCGCGCGCCCGAGCGCGACGCGCTGGCGCTGACCACCGGAAAGCTCGCGCGGGTAGCGGTCCTCGAGCCCATCGAGGCCGAGTCGCGCGATGACGGCCCGTGCGCGCTCGAGCGCGGCGGCGCGCGGACGATCACGCAGCCCGAACCCGACGTTCTGCGCCACGGTGAGATGCGGGAAGAGCGCGTAGCCCTGGAAGACGTAGCCCACGCGCCGCTGCTGAGGCGGGACATCGACGCCGGTGGACGAATCGAACAGGACACGGCCGTCCAGGACGATCCGTCCGCGCTCCGGGCGGACGAGACCCGCGAGACATTGAAGCGTCAGTGTCTTGCCCGCGCCCGAGGGGCCGAAGAGCGTCACGACGCCGTCGCCGGCGCTCCATTCGACGTCGAGCGTGAACGTCGACATCCGCGAGAAGAGCTGCACCTCGAGTCGTGATCGGTCGGACGCGGGAGGCATCACGTGGCTCGCGCCCCGAGCCGGCCGGCGACGATCAACACCACGCACGAAAGCCCCGTGAGCAGCGCCACGAGCGCGAGCGCGTCTCCCGTCTCTCCCGTCTGGACGGCCGTGTAGATGGCCAGCGGCACCGTCGTCGTTCGCCCGGGGATGTTGCCGGCGAGCATCAGCGTCGCGCCGAACTCTCCCAGCGCCCGCGCGAATGCGAGCACGAGCCCCGCGACGATGCCGTTTCGCGCGAGGGGCAGTGTGACCTCCATCGCGGTTTGCCATTCGGAGCGTCCGAGCGTGTGCGCCGCGCGCTCGAGATCACGGTCGACGGACTCGATGGCGGCACGCGCGGTCCTGACGAGGAGCGGCAGCGCCATGACGGTGGCGGCGACCACGGCCGCGTACCACGTGAACGCGATACTCCATCCGGTCGCGGCGTAGAGCGGAGCGCCGAGCCATCCGCGACGGCCCAGGACGACGATCAGGTAGTAGCCGGTCACCGTCGGCGGCAGCACGAGCGGCAGCGTCACCAGCACGTCCAGCGCCGCGCGGCCGCGGAAGCGCCGGCGCGCCAGAAGATACGCGAGCGGCACACCCACGATCGTGTTGATCGCGGTCGCCAGGATGGCGACGCGGACCGACAGCGCGAGCGCGCTCAGGCTCTCGCCCGTCACCGCGTCCCTGCCGGTGGAGACAGGAATCCGAACCGCGCGAGAACGGCGCGGCCGTCGGGGCCGGTGAGCCAATCCAGGAACGCGTTTGCGAGCGCCGGCTGCTTCGTTCCCTTGACGACCGCCGCGGGAGAGACGATCGGGCCGTACGTGTCGTCCGGGGGACGGAACGCCTCCTTCACGCGACCGCTCCGTGTCGTGACGTCGGTGACGTACACGAAGCCGGCGTCGACTTCGCCGCGGCTCACGTAGTCCAGGGCCTGCCGGACGTTCTCCGCGAAGATCAGCTTCGGTCGCAAGCGTTCCCAGAGTCCGAGCGCACGCAGGCTCTCCTCGGCGTACCGGCCCGCCGGCACGGTACGCGGATCACCGATGACCACGCGCGCGACACGCTTCTCGAGCAGGTCCTCGGCCCGCACGAGATCGATCGGCGAATCCGCCGGGCGGACGACGGTCAGCACGTTGCGCGCGAACGCGCGTCGATCATGCTCGGTGACAAGCGCCTTCTTTTCCAGACGATCCATCTCCGCCTTGCCGGCGGACACGAACACGTCCACCGGAGCTCCCGCCTCGATCTGCTGTGCGAGCTGGCCCGAGGCCCCGAAGTTGTAGCGCACCTTGACGCCCCCGTGTGACGCCTCGAACTGCCGCCCCAGCTCTTCCATGGCCTCCTTCAGGCTGATGGCGACGGAGACGACGAGCTCGCGCGATGTGGCGGCCGCGGCATCACCGGCGATCATCGCCGCCAGGACGGAGACGATCACCAGCGCGAGACGTCGGCTCCGCGTCGCCATGAGGCCTACTATGCCATCGGCGAACGTCGGAACCGCGGTTGACGATCGAGCGCTGATCTCGCATCCTCCGGGCATGATCGCGGGGGACATCGCGTACGTCGCGCTCGCCGTCACCGACGTCGAGGCGATGGCCCGGGTCCTGGCGCGGGATTTCGGCCTCGCGCGCAGCGACTGTCGCGTCGGCGACACCTCCCGCACCGCGCCGGTCTTCGCCGTCGGCCGGAGTGCGCTCGCGGTGTTCCACGCGGCCGATCCCTTCCTCGGCGGCGATGCGCGGCCGGGCGTTCACCATCTCGCGCTCGCCGTGGCGGACGTCACGGCTGCCGCCGGCGCGGCCGTCCACGCGGGCCTCGCCGTGGCGGCAGGAGATCCCGGCGCCGGCCTGGCGGCCCGCGGACGCGTACTCCTGTCGTCTGACAGCACCGCGGGAGTGCGGACGTATCTGTCCGAGCCACTGGACGTCGACGTGATGGCTCAGGGCTGGGTCCAGCGCATCGACCACGTCGGCGTGGCGAGCGCGGACAACGACGCGGGCATCGACGCGTTCTCGACGCGCATGGGCTTTGGCATCGAGAGCCGGCAGACCGACGTCGAGCTGTCGATCGCGGTCGAGAGCTTCACGTCGGACCGGTACGGCGTCGTGTCGCACACCCGCGCGCCGGAGGTCGTCGGTGGGCTGCGCGTGGCATTCATCACGGTCGGCGAGTGCGAGCTCGAGCTGCTCCAGGATCTCGATCCCCGTGAAGGGACCCGGGCGGCGCGCGGGCCGGGCACCACGCGCGGAGACCGGAGCGCGATCGCACGCTTCGTCGCGTCTCGCGGTTCCGGCCTGCATCACCTCGCGCTGAAGGTCGACGACGTCGATCGTGCACTGGCCTCGCTCGCCGCCGCCGGGCTCACGGTGATCGACCGCGTCGGTCGTCCGGGCTCACGTCGAGCACGCATCGGCTTCATCCACCCGTCGAGCCTCGGCGGGGTGCTGATGCATCTGGTGGAACGGGAAGTGTGACTCGGCTCACCGTCGCTGCTGGATCCACGTCAGGGCCCAGTTGACCAGGAACGTGATCAGCAACAACAGGAGCGAGAGCGCGACCGCCACGTCGAAGCGGCCCCGCGACGTTTCCAGGACCGTCGCCGTCGTGAGCACGCGAGTCTGTCCGCGGATGTTTCCCCCGACCATCATGGAGGCGCCCACCTCGGAGATCACCGCGCCGAACCCGGCCATCAGCGCCGCGAGCATCGGGAGACGCGCTTCGCACAGCAGCACGAGCAGGAGCTGCCGGCGCGAGGCGCCGAGCCCGAGTATCTGCAGACGAAACTCCGGCGGAATCTGCTGCACCGCGGCCATCGTGAGTCCGGTCACGATGGGCAGCGCGATCACGAGCTGCGCCAGCACGATCGCGC
>QHRT01000316.1 GCA_003220195.1 Candidatus Rokuibacteriota bacterium
CAGCCACAAGGTCGCCGAGGGCTGGAGCCTGCTCGCGTGGGCGATGGCGCGCTATCCCGACAAGCTCTGCGGCCACGAGGTGCTGTGCAACAGCTTCCGCAATCCGGCGCACCTCGCCAAGATGGCCGCGACGCTCCAGGCGCTTTCCGGCGGCCGGCTCGTCCTCGGTATCGGCGCCGGGTGGAACGACGAGGAATACCGCGCGTACGGCTGGCCCTGTCCACCCGCGAAGACTCGCATCGCGCAGCTCGCCGAGGCGATCGAGGTTATCCGGGCGATGTGGACCGACGCGCCGGCGCACTACAAGGGCGAGCACTACCGGATCGACGGCGCGTACTGCGAGCCGCGGCCGCGTCCGGTCCCGCCGATCATGGTCGGCGGCCACGGCGAGCGCTACCTGCTGCGCGTCGTGGCGAAGCACGCCGACTGGTGGAACTATCCGTTTCGAGGATTCGAGACGTACGCGCAGAAGCAGGAGACGCTCAAGAGCCACTGCCGCGAGGTAGGGCGTGACTACGACGAGATCCAGCAGGTCGTGCGGGTGGGGATCCTGATCGGCGAGAACGAGGGCGAGATCGAGCGGATCAAGGCGAGACCGGAGACGCGGCCGCTCGCCGACATTCATCTCGTCGGAACGCCTTCACAGGTCACCGAGACGCTGCTCGGGATCGTCGCGCGCGGCGCGCGACAGCTGACCGTCAACTTCGCGGACGTGCCGCATCCCGAAGGCACGTGGCTGTTCGCGGCAACGGTCTTGCCGCATCTCAAGAACTGAGAAATCGTGAAACACTCGACCGCGGGAGCTTCCGAGCTCCCCGCTCCGCGCTCGAGTGTTCCCACGAACGGAAAGGAGATCGCGTGATGGCGTCGACGCTGGTGATGTTTCCACCGCAGAGCGCGAAGACGCGCGAGTGGGGCGCGCGCATTGCCGCGGCGCTCCCCGGGCTCCACGTCGTGGTTGCCGAGGACGAAGCCGAGGCGGCGAAAGCATTGCCGGGCGCGGACGCCGCGTTCGGCACGATCCCGGCGGGACTCCTGCAGCAGGCCAAACAGCTCCGCTGGCTCCAGGCGCCGCAGGCCGCGCCGCCGGCCGGCTATTACTACGGAGAGCTCATCGCGCATCCCGTGGTCGTGACGAACTTCCGCGAGATCTACAACGACCACATCGCCGCGCACATCATGGCCTTCGTGCTGGCGTTCGCGCGCGGACTGCACGACTACCTGCCGCGACAGTGGAAGGGCGAGTGGCGGCGCGAGCCGCTCGACACCGGCGTCGTGCATCTGCCGGAGGCGACCGCGCTGATCGTGGGCGTCGGCGGCATCGGCGCCGAGACGGCGCGCCTGGCGGCGGCGTTCGGCATGCGGGTGATCGGCGTGGATGCGCGCCGTCGCGACGCGCCGCCGGGCGTGGCGGAGCTCCACGGCGCCGATCAGCTCGACACGCTCCTGCCGCGCGCCGATTTCGTGATCCTGACGGTGCCGCATACGCCCGAGACCGAAGGCTTCATGAACCGCGCGCGGTTCGCGCGGATGAAGCCCTCGGCATTCTTCATCAACATCGGGCGCGGGCGGACGACCCGCCTCGACGACCTGGTGGCCGCGCTACGCGCGGGTCAACTCGCGGGCGCCGGGCTCGACGTCTTCGAGCAGGAGCCGCTGCCGGCGGGTCATCCGCTCTGGACGATGCCCAACGTGCTCATCACGCCGCACACCGCCGGCTTCGGCCCCTATCTCGACGAACGGCGCTTCGAGATCCTGCTCGACAACTGCCGGCGGTTCGTCGACGGTCAGCCGTTACGCAACGTCGTCGACAAAGCCCGGTGGTTCTGACGCCGATCGGCTACTTGAGGCCGATCAGCGCGAGACCTTCCTTCGCGACCTTCTCGGCCTCGGCGTGCTTGCCGTCCTTGTGGAGCTGCGCCGCTTGCTCGGCCTTTTCCTTGGCCGTGTTGCTGGCGTCGTCGAGCCGGTTGTTCGTCTCCTCCTCGATCTGCTTGATGAGCTTCGGGCACTGGAACGCCAGCGCCTGACCGGTCGTGAAGACGGCAGCCGACAGCACAACTGCAGAGATCAGAAGAGCGCGTCGCATTCGTCACCTCCGTTGAAGGTTGTGAAGCTGGCGCGCACTTCGGCAAGAGCAGTGCCAGACCTCGACCCTGCGGGGACAGGCGCATTGGCGGGCGCCAGCCATGCCCGGCGGACATACGTGAGGCGGATCTGCTGAGCGCGCTGTGGCATTTCGCCACACGCGATGAACAAACTATTGTTCTGCCACCCTCGAGCTCTGATGTCGCGTCGGCGCCCGCTATCCCCGGCGGGTCACCTCGACGTTGCGGCGAAGTCCGGGACGCCGTGTGCGAACGCGTCGTGCGACGCGGAGTTCAGATGTTCCGGATGCGCGGGACCGCGAGCGCGCCGATCACCGCTAAAGCCACCAGCGCGAGACCGCTCGCGCCGAGCGCGATGCTGGCGCCGAATAGCGAGGCCATCGCGCCGATCTGAAGCTGGCCGAGCGGCGCCAGCCCGATCGCGACCACCCACGCTCCACCGGCGCGGCCGCGCAGATTCGCGGGCACGCTCAACTGCAGCAGGCTCTGCGCGAGCAGGTCCGACAGCGCGCCCGCGGCGTTGACGGCGACGAGCAGCACGACGACGCCGGCGAAGCCCACCAGGTGCGGAGCGACGGCGAGCCCGACGAGCGCGGCGCCGAACGACACCAGCACCATCAGGAACAGCGTTCCGCCGCCCGCCAGTCCCACGGAGGACATCGCGAACAGCGCGAGAATTCCGCCGACGGATCGCGCCGCGCTCATCACGCCGAGGCCCTCCGGCCCGACGTGGAGGACATCTCGCGCGAGCGTCGGCAGGACCGCCTGGTGAGAGAAGCCGAGCACCTCGGCGCCCGCGGTGAGGAGCATGAGCACCGGCAGCACCCGATCGCGGCGGATCGCGGTCAGGAATCCCGTGACGCTCTTCCACGCGGAGCCGCCGGCGGGCGGCGCCGAGGTCGGCGGCGCGCCCGCGGGGAGAATGGCGAGCGCGGCGATCAGATACGCGAGCGAGACCGCGACGTACGCCGCGCCGGCGCCGAAGCGCGCGATGACCACGCCCGTGACGAGCGAGCCGACCAGCCAGCCGGAGCGCATCGCGACGCCGAGCACGGCGAAGCCGTCCATCAAACGCGCCGCACCGACGACGTCGTGCGTGTAGCTCTGTCGCGCCGCTTGCTCGACGCCGCGGATCATCCCGGCGGTGAACGTCAGGATCAGGATCTCCGGGAGCCTCACGAGGCCCAGCAGCGTGAGCAGGCCGATCGTCGCGGCGGTCAACGCCTGTCCGGTGGTCGTCGCGATCAGCAGACGATGACGAGGGAAGCGATCGGCGATCACGCCCGCCGGCACACCGACGAAGAAGAGCGGCAGCGACCGCGCGCCCATCGCGGCGCCGACGAGGAACGGGGAATTCGTCAGCTCGAGCGTCAGCCAGCCGAGCGCGACCGTCTCGCCCATCATCCCGATGGAGTTCGAGAGCATCGCGGCGCCGAGGCAGCGGAAGTTGCGGAGCCGGAGCAGCGAGAGCGCGAGGATGCGGTCAGGCCCTCGCGCGTGAGAACGGGTATGTGAGCTGCGCGGCGTAGTGTTCGGGGACTGGATTCCCGGCGATCCCGTACACCTCCGGCCACCGGTCGGCCGGCAGATACGCCGTGCCGAACAGCCGATCGATGACGGGCAGGTGCACCGCGAAGTTCCGGTCGACGGCTTCGGCGTGCGCCGCGTGGTGCCAGTGATGATAGCGCGGGGTGACGAGGAGCCCGTCGAGCGCGCGGAACCGGAACCGCACGTTCGCGTGGATGAACACCGCGTGGAACGAGACGAAGACGAGATACGCGTAGACGGCCGCCGGCGCGAACCCGAGCACGTAGAGCGGGACGAACGAGAGCCCGCGCGTGATGACGATGTCGACCACGTGCAAGCGGGAGCCGGCCAGCCAGTCGAGCACGACGCACGAGTGATGCACCTGGTGGAACCGCCAGAGCAAGGGCACCTGGTGGAACGCGCGATGCGCCCAGTACTGCGCGAGATCCGCGACGACCATCGCCTCGACCGCCTGCACCACGATGGGCTGTGACGTGACCCACGCCTGCAGCCACGGCCGCGCGGCCCAGCCGAACAGGATCCCGGCCGGCGCCATCGTGAAGAACACCGTGACCTGCACGAGCAGGTGGCTCACTCCGAAGTGCGCGAGGTCCGTGTCCCAACCCTGGCGAAAGATGCGCTGCGTCGGCCGCAGCGGAAAGACGCGCTCGAGCGGCACGAACAGGAGCGCCAGCAGCAGCAGATTCAGCAGGAACCAGTCGAGCCCGAGCGAGCGCGTGCCGCTCACCGGGCCGCTGATCTCGACCCAGGGCCCGCCGAGCAGCGTGGCCGCGACCGCGAGCGCGACGCCGGTGAGCCCGAGCGTTTTCCGCCTCCGCAGCAGCGTGCTGAGCACGCCGAGCGTGAATCCGGCGACGATGAACGCGCCGATCAGGAGCCGCACCAGGTCCATCGGGTAGAGCGGACGCGCGTCCGGCGTGGTCAAGAGATCGGGGAAGAGCAGGCACAGGATCCAGCCCGATCCGAACCGGCTGCCCCGTCCGCGGCCGAGAGAGATCGTCATCACGCGCTCGTCGCCGGCATCCCGAGCGCACGCAGCGCGCGCTCGAGGGCGGTGAAGACGCCGAGGCCGTCGGTGCACGCGTTCATCCAGCCCGTCGTCATGCAGTAGTGGCTCGTGTAGCTCCCGCGATGGTGGCGCGCGTGGTGGCGGGGCGGCAGCACGAGGCGATGCCCTTGCAGCCACTGCACAGTGCGGGACACGTCGGTCGTGTGCGCCCACGCGTGAAACCGGTTGGCAGCGATCGATGCGGTCGCGAAGGCGATCGTGAGGCCGTCCGCGAAGAGCGAATCGCCACACCACCAGGCCGCCGCGAGAATCGGCAGCATGCCGAGTGCGCTGTTGCCCAGCAGCTCCAGCGAATCGTGACGCGTCATCGCGAGCGGATCGCGATGGTGCTCGCGGAACGGCGCGATGAAGAGCCGACCGACGATCGGCGTGTTCTCCTCGAAAAATCGATCGCAGAACCAGTGCACGAGCCCGGAGACGAAGTCGGCGAGGAGATAGCCGGCGAGCAGCGCGATGCCGGCGATCGTCGCCGCGTGAAGACTGTCCACGCGGCGCACGAGCCGCACGACGAGCACCGCGAGAGCAATTCCGGCGAGCGCCAGCGCTGCGGCTTCCAGCGCGCGCTGAGCGCGTGGCCCCTGGTCAGACGCCGCCGCCGGCCCGGCAGTGGACACGAAGGATCAGATAGCGCGCGGCAAGTGGACGTGTCAAGATTCCGGGCCACAACAGATTCCTGGCCTCCGCCGAGACATGAAGACGTCCGACACGGTGATCGACACGCTGCGATCGGAGCTGGCTGCGGCCTCGGTGTTCGAGCCGGCGACGAAGTACTTCGTCGTGCTGGGCATCGTTCTCGGCGCGCTGCACGTGATCGCGTACGGCACGCTGCTCTCTGCGCCCGGGGGCGGTGTCCGCGTCGTCATGCTGGTCCTCGCCGTGTTCACGTCCGTGCAGCTCGCGCTGATCGCTCACGACGCGGCGCACGGCGCGATCGCGCGGCGGCGCTGGCGCCGGCAGCTCGTGGGGCACCTCGGCATGAGCCTGGTCAACGGCTACAGCTTCGCCTACTTCACGGCCACGCACCTGGCGCATCACGCGTCTCCGAACGATCCCGCGCGGGACCCGGACATGCGGCCGGAGGTCTTCAGCGTCCACGCGCCGTGGCCGGCGGGGAAGCGCGGACTCGGCCGTGTCGTGCGTCGCTACCAGGCGTGGCTCCTGCCGTTCGGCCTCTGTCTCTGGGCGTTCGCGCTGCGCGGGAACGGCCTCGCGCACGCGCTCCGGCACCGGGCGGAGGCGCGCGCCGACCTGATTGCCGTGACGCTTCACGCGATCGTCTGGTTGATCGTGCCGACGGCGGTGCTCGGGCCGGGCGCGGCGCTC
>QHRT01000317.1 GCA_003220195.1 Candidatus Rokuibacteriota bacterium
GCGGACGCTCAGACCGATGGACACGGGGACGATCATCAGCTCCGTGCGAAAGACGCATCGCGCCGTCGTGGTCGAGGCCGGGGCCGGGTTCGCCGGCATGGGCTCGGAGATCGCGTCGTTCATCACGGAGCAGGCGTTCGACGACCTCGACGCGCCCGTCGAGCGCGTCACCGGCGCCAACGCGCCGATGCCCTACGCGCGGAATCTCGAGCGAGCCAAGACGCCGACGAAGGAGCGGATCGTCGCCGCTATCCGGCGCGTCTGCTACGAGAACGGGAGCTGACCGTGGCGGTCACGAAGGTCGTGATGCCGAAGCTCTCCGAGCAGATGGAGAGCGGCAAGGTCATCAAGTGGCTCAAGAACGAGGGGGATCGCATCCAGGGCGGCGACATCCTGGCGGAGGTCGAGACCGACAAGGCCGACGTCGAGATGGAAGCGTTCGGCGCCGGCGTGCTCCGAAAGATCCTGGTGCCCGCGGGGACGAGCGCCCCGGTCGGCAGCTTGATCGGGGTCATCGCCGAGCCGAACGAACGGCCGCGGCGCCCGCAGTCCCGTCGGCGCAGCCCGCGCCCGCCGGCGCGACCTCAGAGCGCCCCGCGGCGGTGCCGCCACAACCCAGAAGCGAAGATTTCGCGACCAAGCAGCCGGCTTCTGCGTCGAGGCCCGAAGCCCCACGCGTGACGCCACCCGCTGCGCCGCCGCCCGCGCCGGCTCCTCCGGCTCGACCCACCCGTGTGTCCGCGACTGCTCCCGCTCTCGTGTCTCCCGAGCGCGTCGCGACGGGAGTCGGTCGCGTGAAAGCGTCCCCGCTGGCTCGCAAGATCGCCGCGCAGGCGGGCGTCGATCTCCGACTGCTGCAGGGGAGTGGCCCGGGCGGACGCATCATCCGTCGCGACGTCGAGACTGCCGCGGCAACGCCGGGCGCCGCCGCGGCGGCCGTGGCGATACCGGCGACGCGACAACCTGGCGTCGACGAATACGAAGACATGGCGCTCACGCCGATGCGCGCCGCGATCGCGCGCCGGATGCCGCTCGCCAAAGCTCCCGTGCCGCACTTCTACGTGACGTCGGAAGTCGCGATGGACCGCGCGTGGCAGCTCAGAGAAGAGCTGAACGCGCTCGAAGGACAGCCCAGGATCTCCGTGAACGATCTCGTCGTCCGCGCCGTCGCGCTGGCGCTCATGCAGCATCCGGGCGTGAACGCGTCGTTCCAGGGAGACGCGGTGCGCGTCTACCATCGCGCGCACGTCGGCATTGCGGTCGCGCTCGACGACGGCCTGATCACGCCGGTCTTGCGGGACGCGCAGGCGAAATCCCTGGCCGAGATCGCCGTCGAATCCCGTGACCTGGCCGAGCGCGCGCGGGCGCGGAAGCTCCGCGTGAACGAGCTCAGCGGCGCGACGTTCTCGATCTCGAACCTCGGCATGTTCGACGTCACGGAGTTCTCCGCGATCATCAATCCGCCGGAAGGGGCGATCCTCGCGGTCGGCGCCGTGCGTCGCGTTCCGGTCGTCACGGACGCCGGTGTCGACGTCGGCCGCCGCCTGCTGGCGACGCTGTCCTGCGACCATCGCGTGATGGACGGCGCCATGGGCGCGCGCTTCCTCCAGGACGTGAAGCGTCTCCTGGAGGAGCCGCTGCGGCTGCTCGTGTAGATCATGGCCACGCAGTCGTTCGATCTCGTCGTCGTCGGCACCGGGCCTGGCGGGTACGTCGCCGCGATCCGCGCCGCGCAGCTCGGGCTCTCCGTCGCGACGGTGGAAGACGATCGACCGGGCGGCGTGTGTCTGAACTGGGGGTGCATTCCGACGAAGGCGCTCCTGCGCAACGCCGAGGTGCTCCATCTCGTCAACCGCGCGGAGGATTTCGGGATTCGTGTGTCCGGCGCGGAAGCGGACTATGCCGCGGCGGTGAAACGCAGCCGCACCGTCGCCGACCGCATGGCGAAGGGCGTCGAGTTCCTGTTCCGGAAGAACAAGATCACGCTCTTTTCCGGCCGCGGGAGGCTCGTCTCACCGACCGCGGTCGAGGTCGCCGGCGCGACGGGCACCGAGAGACTCGAGGCGCGCGCGGTGATCATCGCGACCGGCTCGACGCCGAAGTCGTTGCCCGGGGTCACGATCGACGAGGTGAAGGTCATCTCCTCGAACGGCGCCGTGCGCAACGAAACGCGGCTTCGCTCGATCATCGTGATCGGCGCCGGCGCGGTGGGCGTGGAGTTTGCCGACGTCTTCGCGGAGTACGGCGCGGAGGTCACGATGCTCGAGGCGCTGCCGCGCGTCGTGCCGATCGAGGACGACGAGGTCTCCGCCCAGCTTGCGCGGTCGCTGTCACGCCGGAAGATCGCGATCAAGACCGGCGTCAAGGTCGGCGCGGTGAAGCCGGGCTCGGGCGATCTCACCGCCGAGGTCGTGTTGATGGCCGTCGGACGAGCGGCGCGCACCGACGGTCTCGGCCTCGACGCGCTCGGCGTGACGCTCGAGCGCGGATTCGTGAAGGTCTCGCCGCGCATGGAGACGTCGGTGAAGGGCCTCTACGCGATCGGCGACGTCGCGGGCCCGCCACTCCTGGCGCACAAGGCGATGGCGGAGGGCGTGGTCGCCGCGGAAGCGATTGCCGGCCGTGACCCTCGTCCGCTCGACTACCTGAACGTGCCGTCGTGCACGTACTGCCGGCCGCAGATCGCGTCGATCGGGCTCACGGAGGCGCGCGCGCGGCAGAACGGCCGTGAGATCTCGATCGGGAAGTTCCCGTTCACCGCGAGCGGCAAGGCCGTCGCGCTCGGCGAGACCGACGGGTTCGTGAAGGTCGTGGCCGACAAGGCGACGGGCGAGATCGTCGGCGTGCACATCATCGGGCCCGAGGCGACGGAGATCATCCACGAGTTCGCGGTCGGCCGCACGCTGGAAGCGACGGTCGAGGAGATCGTGCACACGATCCACGCGCACCCGACCTTGTCCGAGGCGGCGCTGGAGGCCACGCTCGCGGCGATCGGCCAGGCGATCCACATTTGAAGCTCGCGGCGCTCCTGCTCGTGGCGATCGTGGCGCTGGCGTGGTTCACCGCGGCCGCGATCGTTCCCGATCCGACGTGGATCGGCGGTCTCTACGACGGCGCGGACGGCGACGAGGCCGCCGCGCTCGTGTGGGAACGAGCGCACGCCACGGCACCCGGTGTCGTCGCGGTCGTTCCGATCACCCGGATTGCGCTCGTCTCGCCCGGCCCGCTTGCGCTCGCGCCGTGCTGCGTGACCGCAGCGTCGGCGTCTCGCGCACCCCCCGCCTGACCCTTCCCTCCACACGTTTTCCCGACGCCGGCTCCGCGCAAGCGGCAATCGGCCGTCCTGATGTCGACGCACGAACGTCGAAGCGCCACGGTCGAAGCGCCACGGTCGAGGCGCCAATGTCGATGGGCTGGAAGGAGAGACGAAGATGTTCGGTCTCGGAAGTCAGGAAGTTCTCGTGGTGCTCGTGATCGCGCTGGTGATGTTCGGCGGCAGCAAGCTGCCGGAGGTCGCCCGGTCACTCGGCCGCTCGATCCAGGAATTCAAGAAGGGCTTGCACGAACCGCCCGACGACGAACGCGATCCGCCCAGGCCTTGAGCGACGGCACGCCCGGCACGATCTCGTCCGGGCGCTGAAGGAACCTGGCGTCAGGCCGGCGACCGGTCAGCCGGCCGGCGGCCTGACGCCCAGACGAGGTCGGCGACGAGGACCTCGCTCAGACGCGCGGGTCCGATGCGCCGCGCCGGATCTCGTCTCGCATGGCGTCCTTGCCGGCCTCGAACGCGCTCATCAACCGCTGCGTCTGCTCCTCGAACAATTCGCGGCTCTTGTCGAGCCACTCGCCGGCACGTCCCTGCGCGTCCCCGGCGAGCTCTTGCGCGCGCCGAGCCAGCTCTTCGCTCTTTTCGCTGAGGAAATCACGGGTCTCCTGTCCGGTCCGGGGGGCCATCAGGAGCGCGCCGGCGGCGCCGAGCGCCGCGCCGAACAAGAACCAGCCGAGGTGTGCCGAGTCGCCATGAGCGTTAGCCATGCTGGCCTCCCTGTCCCCTTCGGAGACGCTGGACGAAGACATCGAGCCCCTTCCGGATGCCGACCGCCAGGCTCACCAGCTGCCCGGCCCGCGTGATGCCGGCGACGGCGGTGACGATGCGGAAGACGCCGTCGGCGACGTCGTGAACCCGCTCGGTCACCGCCTCGACGCGCTTCATCTCGCGGTTCGCCTCGCGGGTGAAGGTCCGCACGTCGTCCATCAGCGCGCGCGTCTCGGTCACCAGCGGGCGAACTTCCTGCTCGAGGATACCAAGGAGCGATTCGGTTCGCAGGGCGACGCGCCTGAGCGCCAGGAGCACGGCGACGAGCGCCACGGTAAGCCCCACAACGCACGCCACCAGGACTGCGACGACCCAGGGAGACATGGCGGCGAATTATGGCGGCGACGAGCCGGGAAAGTCAATGAATCCGTTGACTTTCCGAAAATCGCGTCCCTATAATCCGACCGGCTCGCTGCATGGCATCTGACCCCGGATTCGAGGAGCTGCGCCGGCGCCACGCCGAGGCCGAAGTCGCTGGCGGCGAAGATCGCGTGCGCCGCCAGCACAAGGCGGGCAAGCAGACCGCGCGCGAACGGCTCGGGCTCCTGCTCGACCCCGGATCGTTCACCGAGATGGACAAGTTCGTGGTGCACCAGAGCCACGACTTCGGGATGGAGCACCAGAAGATCCCCGGAGACGGCGTGGTCACGGGCTCGGGACGCATCCACGGCCGGCCAGTGTTCGTCTTCGCCCAGGACTTCACGGTCTTTGGCGGCTCGCTGTCGGGCGCGTATGCCGGCAAGATCTGCAAGGTCATGGATCTCGCGATGAAGACCGGCGCGCCGGTCATCGGGCTGAACGACTCGGGAGGCGCGCGCATCCAGGAGGGCGTCGTTTCCCTCGCCGGCTACGCTGACATCTTCCTGCGCAACACACTCGCCTCGGGGGTGGTGCCGCAGATCTCCGCGATCATGGGTCCGTGCGCGGGCGGGGCGGTGTACTCGCCGGCGATCACGGACTTCGTCGTGATGGTGAGGCAGACCTCGTACATGTTCGTGACCGGCCCCGACGTCATCCGCGCGGTGACGCACGAGAGCGTCTCGGCCGAGGAGCTGGGCGGCGCCGGCACGCACGCGTCGACGTCGGGGGTCGCGCACTTCGCGGCGGACAGCGAGGAAGAGTGCCTGGCGGTGATCCGCGAGCTGATGACCTTCCTGCCGCAGAACAACGCGGAAGACCCGCCGATCCGGCCCACCTCGGACCCGGTCGATCGGCGTGACGAATCGCTGCAGAGCATCGTGCCCGATCAGCCCGGCAAGCCGTACGACATCAAGGACATCGTGAAGGCGGTCGCGGACGAACGATATTTCTTCGAGGTCCAGGCGGACTTCGCGCCGAACCTCGTGATCGGGTTCGCGCGACTGGGCGGCCGTCCGGTCGGCATCGTCGCCAACCAGCCGGAGCACCTGGCCGGGTGCCTCGACATCAGCGCGTCGCTGAAAGGGGCCAGGTTCGTGCGCTTCTGCGACTGCTTCAACATCCCGCTGGTCACGTTCGTTGACGTGCCCGGGTTCCTGCCGGGGACGGCACAGGAGTACGGAGGCATCATCAAGCACGGCGCCAAGCTCCTCTATGCGTACTGCGAGGCGACCGTGCCGAAGCTGACGGTCATCACGCGCAAGGCGTACGGCGGCGCCTACGACGTGATGTCGTCGAAGCACATCCGGGGGGACGTGAACTTCGCGTACCCGACCGCCGAGATCGCGGTCATGGGGCCCGACGGCGCCGTCAACATCCTGTACCGTCGGGAGCTCGAGAACGTCGAGGACGCGAGCCAGTTCCGCGAGGAGAAGATCCGCGAGTATCGCGAGAAGTTCGCGAACCCGTACGTCGCCGCCGAGCGCGGCTACGTCGACGAGATCATCGAGCCGCGCGACACGCGCGCGCGGCTCGCGGCGTCGCTCGAGCTCCTGCACACGAAGCGAGACGAGAACCCGCCGAAGAAGCACGGGAACATCCCGCTGTGAGCCTCCCATGAGCGATCCGAAACGCCCGCCCGTGACGTCGTGGGGGACTCCGATCCCGACGGTCTATCGCCGCGCCGACCTGCCCCCGGACGCGCTCGGCGAGACGCTCGGAGAGCCAGGCCAGCCCCCGTTCACGCGAGGGATCCACCCGACGATGTACCGCGGGCGTCTCTGGACGATGCGGCAGTACGCCGGGTTTGGCTCGGCGCCCGAGACCAACAAACGGTACCGATTCCTGCTCGAGCAGGGACAGACCGGACTCTCGGTCGCCTTCGACCTGCCGACGCAGATGGGCTACGACCCCGACGCGGCCATCGCCCGCGGGGAGGTGGGCCGCGTCGGCGTGTCGATCGCGACGATCGAGGACGCGCAGGACCTTTTCGAGGCGATCCCGCTCGATCGGGTGTCGACGTCGATGACGATCAATGCGACCGCGTCGATCTTGCTGGCGCTCTACGTCGCGGTGGCGCGCCGGCAGGGGGTGGCCCCGGATCGGCTCACCGGGACGGTGCAGAACGACATCCTGAAGGAGTACATCGCGCGCGGGACCTACATCTTTCCGCCCGCGCCGTCCATGCGGCTCATCACCGATACGTTCCGATACTGCCGCGACCGGGTGCCGCGCTGGAACCCGATCTCGATCTCCGGCTACCACATGCGCGAGGCGGGGTCGACCGCGGTCCAGGAGGTCGCCTTCACGCTCGCGAATGCGATCGCCTACGTCGAGGCGGCGCTCTCCGCCGGCCTCGCCGTCGACAGCTTCGCGTCCCAGCTCTCGTTCTTCTTCAACGCGCACAACGACCTGATCGAAGAGGTGGCGAAGTTCCGCGCCGCGCGACGGCTCTGGGCCCGCATCATGCGCGAGCGGTTCCACGCGGAGGATCCGCGGTCCATGATGCTGCGCTTCCACGCGCAGACGGCCGGCAGCATGCTGACCGCGCAGCAGCCCGAGAACAACATCGTGCGGGTGACGGTGCAGGCGCTGGCCGCGGTCCTCGGAGGCTGCCAGTCGCTCCACACCAACTCCATGGACGAGGCGCTCGCGTTGCCGACCGAGCGCGCGGTTCGGGTGGCGCTGCGCACGCAGCAGATCCTCGCCCACGAGTCCGGCGTCGCCGCGACCGTGGATCCCCTCGGCGGCGCCTTCGCGGTGGAGCGGCTCACCGCCGACATCGAAGAGGCGGCGAGCGCG
>QHRT01000318.1:0-5669 GCA_003220195.1 Candidatus Rokuibacteriota bacterium
CGAGAAGCTGGTGACGTCATGACGCCACGCCCCCTCGTGCTGAACGATCCGAGTCGGTTCCGGGATCCGGCGAACCTCACGTGGGAAAGCTACGTCACGATGCAGGCGCGGGAGCGCGAGCGCTATCTCGCCGACAAAGCCGCGATCCCGCAAAACGCGCTCGAGTACCGTTCGGTGACTCCGCAATACCTGGAGCGCGCCGTCGAGCAGTTCGCCAACAACTACTGGTCCGAGGACGCCGCGACGCACTACATCGCGACGGCGGCGGCGAACGCGCCGTTCGAGGAGCTGAAGAAGTGCTGTCTCTTCCAGCTCGCCGACGAGCAGCGCCATCTCGAGATGGACCGCGAGGTCTTCGAGCGCGCCGGCATTGCCGAGCGTGACTGGTTGCCCGCGTGGGAGCAGCCGGGCACCACGTGTCGGTTCTTCCGCCACGTGCTCGAACTCCAGGATCCCATCGAGATCCTCGTCAAGGCGAACTTCGTCGCCGAGGGCGCGGCGGGACCGGGCACGTTCACGGTGCTGGCGGACGGCGCCGAACAGCGCGGCGACGTCCTGTCCGCGGTCAATCATCGGGCGAGAATCCGCGACGAGACCCGCCACATCAGCTTCGCGCGCGCGCTCGTCAAGGCGCTGATCGAGGAAGACGCGGGAAACCTCGACGTGATCCAGCGCTGGCAGGACGAGAGCCTCCAGCTCTTCGCCGAGGTCGCCAAGGGCGGCCAGCGGCGCGCGTGGTGGGAGGGATTCCTCGGCTCGTACTACAAGATCGCCCTGCCGCTCGGGCTTCGCCAGAGCACGATCGCGTTCGTATGACCGGGCGCGGCGCGTCGAGCGCGCACGACTCGATGCCCGGCCCGGCGTCCCACACGTACTTCTCGCAGCGCCTGCGCCTGCACTACGTCGACTGGGGCAACGCCGATGCGCCGCCGCTCGTGCTGCTTCACGGCGGACGCGATCACTGCCGCAACTGGGACTGGACGGCGGCGGCGCTCCGGGACGAGTGGCACCTGATCGCGCCCGACCTCCGCGGCCACGGCGACAGCGAATGGTCGCACGACGGCAGCTACACGATGGCGGGCTACATCTACGACCTCGCGCAACTCGTCCACCAGCAACGACTGGCGCCCGTCACCATCGTGGCGCACTCGCTCGGCGGCAACATCGCGCTCCGCTACGCCGGCATCTATCCCGATCTGGTCGCGAAGCTCGTGGTGATCGAAGGCCTCGGCCCCTCGCCCAGGGCGCTCGCCGCGAAGCGAACGCTGACGATCGCGGAGCGCATGGAGGAGTGGATCCGCGAGCAGCGCGGTCTCGCCGGCCGCGTGCCCAGACGCTACCCGTCCATCGAAGACGCGTTTCGTCGAATGCAGGAAGAAAACCCGCACCTGTCGGCGGACCAGGCGCGGCACCTGACGGTGCACGGCGTCAATCAGAACGAGGACGGCACGTACAGCTGGAAGTTCGACAACTACGTGCGGGCGTGGCCGCCGTACGACATGCGCGGCCAGGACATCCAGTTCCTGTGGTCACGCATCACCTGCCCCACGCTCTTGCTCTACGGGACGGAGAGCCGCGCGGGCAATCCTCTCGAGGACGGGCGGGCCAGCCGCTTCCACGACGTCGAGGTCGTCGGCATCGAGCGCGCGGGACACTGGCTCCACCACGACCAGCTGCCGGAATTTCTCCGCGTCGTCCGCGAATTCCTCAAGAAGTAGCGGCCTGACGGCCGTATTCCTCGGCCGCGACGTCCCAGCCGAGCGCGGCGTGGTGCGAGGCGCTGTGGACGTCGCGGTGGAAGCGCTGCATCGGCTCCCCCTCCATGATCGCGCGCGCTCCGCTCCCCTCGAAGAGCCGGTTCACGGCCTGGACCGCGAGCTTCACGCCGTACGCCTTGTCGCGACGGAAGCGTGCGCGCTCGCGCGGCGTGAACGACTCGCCTCGCGCCGCCTTGCCGAAGATCTCCTGGATGTCGGCGCGATGGAGCGCGCGGGCCGCGTCGACCTCGGCGGACGACTCCGCGAGCCGCAGCTGGAGCGGCACGGAGTCCGCCGATCGGCCGGGACCGGACAGCCGATGAAGCCGCGCCGTGAATTCCTCGATCGCTCCCTGGGCCGCGCCGATGATGGGCGCGGCGAGATCCCAACCCGCCAGCACCCTGAGCGGCGCGCGATAGCTGACGCGCTTGTGCAAGTCCCATCCCGTCCAGTCGCCGTCGCCGGCGCGATTCGGATCGGTCGCGCGGTACTCCGGCACGAAGACGTCCTTGACGACGACGTCCTTGCTTCCCGAACCCCGCAGCCCGGCGGAGAACCACGTGTCGACGATCTCGTAGTCGGTGCGCGGCACCATGAACCACGTCATCTTGAGGAGGCTCTCGCCGCACGCGACCATCGCCCAGGTGGCCGCATCGCATCCGCTCGAAAAGCTCCACCGACCGGACACGCTGAAGCCGCCGTCGACCCGTTTCGCCGTTCCGTTGAGCGGGTTCAATCCGCTCGAGAAGAGCGTATCGGGGCCCGTCGCGAAGAATTCCTCCTGGACCCGCTCGGAAAAATGCCCGAGCCACCAGTTGTGCGTCGCCCAGAGGGAATAGCACCACGCCGTCGAGCCGCAGCCGCGGCCGAGCTCCCAGGCGACCTCGTGGATCAGATCGAGATCGGTCCCCGGTCCGCCGTATCGCTCGGGATTGCCGATCCGGATCAGACCTGCGGCGGTGAGGTCCTGCACGGTGTCGTCCGGGATCTGTCGAAGCTGTTCCGTCCGGGCCGCACGATCTTTCAACACGGGGACGAGCGCGGACGCGCGGTGAAGGAATTCGGCGCGCATGCCTCCGCTCAGGCGTTCGCCAGGCAGTACCGCGCCACGTCTTCGTGCGTGGCGAACCACACGCGGTCGACGCTCTTCATGTACTCGATCAGCTGCACGAGCCCCGCCATGCGCGACCGGTGCCCCGTGATGTGCGGGTGCATGGTGAGCAGGAAGAGGCCGCCCTCGGCGACCGCGCCGTCGAACTCGGCCTTGAAGATCTCGAGCACGGACGACGGCGGCGTGTACGGCCGCAGCCCGGTGGCGCGGTTCATCCCGAAGTAGGGCGCGTCGTCCTTGATCCACTCGACCGGCAGCTCCACGATCCCCGTCGGCTCGCCGTCCTCGAGAAGCTCGTACGGCTCGTCGTCCGCCATCAGCGAGGAGTCGTAGAGGAGGCCGAGCTCGCGGATCGCGGAGAGCGTGGTCGGGCTGAAGTCCCAGGAGGGAACGCGCACGCCCACCGGCGGGCGGCCGCCGGTCTTCGTGAGCGTCTCGTACGCGCGCCGCATCAGGTCGCGCTCCGCCGCGGCGGGCAATTCGCTCGTCATCTCGTGGATCCACCCGTGCATCGCGAGCTCGTGGCCGGCGTCGACGACGCGCCGCTGCTCGTCCGGATGCAGCAGCGCGACGACGCCCGGTACGAAGAACGACGCGCGGATGTCGTAGCGCTTCAGGACCTTCAGGATGCGCGGGACCGCGGCGCGCGAGCCGTATTCGCCCTGCGCCAGCCGCCCGGGCGACACGGATCCCTCGCGCAGCGTGGACGTCTCGTGATCGGAATCAAACGACAGCGCGACGCACACGCGCGCGCCGTCCTTCCAGCTCTTCGGGGAGAGCGAGCGCCCCGCGCGCACTCGCTGCACCGCCGCTCGCCAGCGCGGCTCGTCCCAGGTCCAGGCAGGATCGCGGTCGGAATGGTCAGGGCTCATGGCGCATCGATAAGCCTTTCGCGCGGCGCCGTCAAGCTGAACTGACGACAGCTGAACTGACTACATGGGGGGGGCCCCGAATGGCCCCCGATACCCCCACACCTTCGGCGGGCGCGGGGAACCTGCGGCCCGCCTCTACCGGTCTTCACGAACGCTCACGACCGTTCGCCGCCCGGATCCATCGCGTCGCGCAACCCGTCGCCGAACCAGTTGTAGCAGAGCACCGTGACGAAGATCAGCACGCCCGGCATCACCGCGAGGCCGGGCACCGTTCGGAGATAGCCGCGCGCGCCACTCAGCATGTTCCCCCACGACGCGGCTGGCGGCTGGACACCGAGCCCGAGGAACGACAGCGCCGATTCCAGGAGGACGGCGAACGCGACGCCGATCGTCGCCGCGACCGTGATGGACGGGACGGACTGCGGCACCACGTGCGTGACCACGATGCGCACTCTGCCGCCGCCCAGGGCCCGCGCCGCCAGCACGAATTCGAGCTCGCGGGTGCGCAGCGCTTCCGCGCGGACCGCGCGCGCGACGGTCATCCAGGATGAGAGCGCGATGACGGCCACGAGATTCACCATGGTTGCGCCCAACGTGGCCAGCGCCATCAGCGCGACGAAGAAGAGCGGCACCGCGAGCATGCCGTCGGTGATCCTCATCAGCACCGCGTCAGCGGCGCCTCCCGCATACCCGGCAATGGCGCCGATCGCGACGCCGATCACCATCGCCGCTGCCATCGACGTGAATCCGACCGCGAGCGACACCTGCCCGCCGTAGAGCAGCCGCGTCAGCACGTCGCGGCCGTACTCATCGGTGCCGAGCCAGTGGGCGCGGCTCGCGGACTCGAGCCGACATTCTCGGGATCGTACGGCGCAATCCAGGGCGCGAGCAGTACGAGCACGTGCAGCACGAGCAGCAGCGCGAGCGCGGCGACGGCAACTCGATTCTTCCTGAACCGCGCGACCGCTCGCCGCAGTGGACTGGTTCCACTTCGCGCCATCGAAACGGACTCGACCGGAAACACCGCGGCCTGCGCCGAGGTCATCGCGCCGTCTCGAGCGACACGCTACGACGTCGAGCGGCAATGGCAGCCACTCCTCCTCCGGCTACGCCACGGGGAGCGAATTTCGGCCCTCGGCGAGTCAAAGCCGTATGCGCGGATCGATCGCCACATACACGAGATCCACCAGCAGGCTCGAGATCGCGACAACCGCGGAGATCACCAGCGTGATACCCATGATCATCGGGTAGTCGCGCTCGAACGCCGCCCGCACCGCGAGGCTGCCCATTCCCGGCCACGCAAACACGGTCTCGGTCACGGCCGCCCCGCCGATCAGGCGCGGCAGCTGCACGCCGACGACCGTGACGATCGTCAAGAGCGCGTTCCGGAGGGCGTGCCGACACACGACCACGCCGTCGGCGAGCCCCTTCGCGCGCGCGGTGCGCACGTAGTCCTCGTATCAGGTGCCGCGCGAGATCGAGCGCCGAAGGCGGCGCGCCGATCGTCCGGAGCCCGCCTGGCGGCAGCCACCCGAGCACGATCGAGAAGAGCACGATCAGCATCAGCCCGAACCAGAACGTCGGGACGGAGATGCCGAAGAGCGCCAGCAGCGTCACCGCGTGATCGGTCTTCGACGCGGGCCGCACCGCCGAGATCACGCCGGCCGGGATCGCGACGGCGAGCGAGAGCACGAGCGCGGCGCCGGACAGCAAGAGCGTGTTCGGCAGCATCTGTCCGATGATTTCCAGCACAGGAAGTCCGGCCTGGTACGAGACGCCCAGATTGCCGCGCAGCACCTGGGCGAGCCACCGCACGTACTGCACGTGCAACGGCTGGTCGAGGCCGAGGATTGCGCGCATCTGCGCGATCTCCGCCGGTCCCATGTTGCGGTCGAGCAGGATGCCGGGCCCCCCGGGCGCGCGCGTGAC
>QHRT01000318.1:5788-6167 GCA_003220195.1 Candidatus Rokuibacteriota bacterium
GCGCGCCGAGACACCGACCATGTGCGTCAGCGCATCGCGATAGCCCATCGGCGCCCAACCCTGGATCCTCTTGTTGAGCGCCTGGATCTCGGACGGATAGACGAGGTACACCACTGGCGCGTCGGCGGCGATCAGCTTCTGCACTTGATGGTAGAGGCGCGCTCGCTCCTTCTGGTCGAACGTCGCGCGGCCGCGCTCCAGCAATCGATCGACCTCCGGATTCGCGTACCCGAACTCGTTCAGCGTGCCCTGGCTGTGGTAGTAGCCGAGCAGATCGGCCTCGGGCGGCGTGATGTACCAGAGCACCCACGCCTGCAGCGGATTCGGCCGCGTACGGATGCGCGAGAGCATCGCGTTGAACTCGCTCACGCGGATCTCC